>NZ_AJHH01000489.1 GCF_000256565.1 Herbaspirillum lusitanum P6-12
CTCTCTCTCTCAGAGACGAGATGCTCGTAAGTCACCAGCGGCAGCAACGGCCCGAAAATTTCTTCCTGCAGGATGCGTGCCTCCGGCGCGACTTGCGTCAGCGCCATCGGCGGCAACAATCGCGTCGATGGGTGCGGCGTATGCGTGGTCAGTTTCTCGACTGTCGCGCCGCCTTCGCGGGCATCGTCGAGCAGGGCCTGCAAGCGCGTGAAATGACGTTCATTGACGATGCTGGTGTAGTCGTCGATGGCCATGCGTTCGTCGTTGAGCGCAGGGTACATGCGCGCCACGCATCCACGAAATCACGTTCACGGCCGTGCGG
>NZ_AJHH01000490.1 GCF_000256565.1 Herbaspirillum lusitanum P6-12
GCGCGCGCGGCATCCACGAAATCACGTTCACGGCCGTGCGGGAGCAATACGTAATCGGGGGCGATGCAGGTCTGGCCGGCGTTGAGCAACTTGCCGTTCATGATCCGCGCGACGGCATGCTTGAAGTCGGCGTCGGCGGCGATGATGGCCGGCGACTTGCCGCCCAGCTCCAGCGTCACCGGCGTCAATCGCTCGCTGGCGATGCGCATGACCTCGCGGCCGACGGCGGTGGAGCCGGTGAAAATCAGATGGTCGAAGGCAAGGGCGCAGAATTCGCGGGCAAGGTCGACGCCGCCATTGATGACGATGATTTCGTCTTCGGAAAATGATTGCCGGATCAAGCGATCGAACAGCTCGCCGAAGGCCGGCGTGTTTTCCGACAGCTTGATCATCGCCAGGTTGCCGGCGGCTAGCGCGCAGGCCAGCGGACCGATGGTCAGCAGCAGCGGATAATTCCACGGCGTGACGATGCCGACCACGCCGAGCGGCTGCGGCAACAGGCGATTGCCGGCGGGTTTGAACCAGATTGCCGTAGGCCGGGTCTGCGGCTGCATCCAATGCTTGCCGTGGGCCAGAGCGTGATCGATGGCTTGCAGACTGGTGAAGACTTCGAGGAATTGCGTTTCGTGCTGCGAGCGATTGCCGAAGTCGGCGCTGATCGCCGCGGCAATGTCGTCGCGATGGCGCAGCAGCAACTGACGCAGGCGTTGCAATCGGTCCTGGCGTTCTTCCCACGGCGTCGCCGGCTGCGCGCGCGAGCGCAGGTGCAGCCGGCCGAAGCGCGCGCTCAGCGTCATGGCTTCAGATCAGGCCGTCGAACAGCACGACCTGCACCGGATCGCCGGCCGCGACGTCGCCCTGCGCGTCATCGAGCACGATGATGCAGTTGGCGTCTGACATCGAACGCAGGATGCCGGAGCCTTGCGCGCCAGTCAGCTTCACTTTCCATACGCCGTCGCTGTCGGGCGCCAGGATGCCGCGCTGATATTCGGTGCGGCCGGGCTTCTTGCGGATCGCCGACAGCGACGTCGCCTGCAGTCGCGGCAGCGGACTGGCGTCGGCGCCCGACATGCGCAACAAGGCGTCGCGGACGAAGAAATAGAAACTCACCATCACCGCCACCGGATTGCCGGGCAAGCCGAACAGGTAAGCGCCGCGATCCTGCGATGCGATGCGGCCGAAGGCCATCGGCCGGCCCGGGCGCATGCCGATTTTCCAGAACAGCATGTCGCCCAGCTTGGTCATGGTCTGCTTGGTGTAATCGGCCGCGCCGACCGAGACGCCGCCGGAAGTGATGACGGCGTCGGCGTGTTCGCAGGCGCTGCGGAAGGCTGCTTCCATGGCGACCGGATCATCCCTGACCACGCCCATGTCGATGATGTCGCAGCCCAGACGCGTGAGCATGCCGTACAGGGTGTAGCGGTTGGAGTCGTAGACGCAGCCCGGATCGAGCGGCTCGCCTACCGAGCGCAATTCGTCCCCGGTCGAGAAGAAGGCCACGCGCAGGCGACGCTGCACCGGAATCTCTGCCACGCCCAGCGAGGCCAGCAGGCCGATGTCGGAAGGCCGCAGGATGCGCCCGCGCGGCAGCGCCACGCTGCCTAACGCCAGGTCTTCGCCACGCAGACGGCGGTTGTCGCCGGCACGTACGCGGCCGGGTGGCACGGTGACCGCGCTCTGGTCGGCATCCACCGTCAATTCCTGCGGGATGACCGTATCGCATCCTGCGGGCATGGGAGCACCGGTCATGATGCGCACGCATTGACCAGGCCCGACCTGGCCCGTGAAGCGGTCCCCGGCATGGACTTCGCCGATGATCTGCAGACGCAGTTCGCGGCCCTCGGCCAGGTCTTCGCCGCGCAGCGCATAGCCATCCATGGCCGAGTTGTCATGCGCGGGGACATCGATGCGCGAGACGATGTCTTGCGCCAGCACACGCGAGAGAGCGCTGCGGATAGGCAGTTTTTCGACCGCCTCGATGGGGTGGATGAACTCGCGGATCACCGCCTGGGCGCGCTCCACGGTCATGGCGTGCGGGTCATAGCCGCTGATGCAGCTGACGATATCGGAGAGGGAGAGTTGAGTCATTTATTCTGATTCCAGTTGGCGCAGCTCTTGCAGCGTGTTGATGTTGCTGAAGGCGGCTTCGTCGTCGAAGCGGACTTCGGCGGTGCGGATGCCGGCAAACCAGCGGTCCATTTTGCGGCCGTCCTGT
Source organism: Herbaspirillum lusitanum P6-12 (assembly GCF_000256565.1). Classification (GTDB taxonomy): domain Bacteria; phylum Pseudomonadota; class Gammaproteobacteria; order Burkholderiales; family Burkholderiaceae_D; genus Herbaspirillum; species Herbaspirillum lusitanum. The sequence goes on from NZ_AJHH01000490.1 coordinate 2,216, forward strand.
TGCAGGTAGCCGGTCAGCGACGGCAGCAGCGTTTTCCTGAGCAGGCAGAATACCGGATGACGCTGAAAATCGGCTTGGTCAATGCGGCCGGTGACGGTGACGGCGATGGCGGCGTCGGCCTGCTGTTCGATCAACGCAGTTGCCAGCCGTGCGACCAAATCTGCCGGCAGCAATGGGGAGTCGCAAGGTGCCGCGGCCAGGTAGTCGGTGGCGCAATGCGTCAGGCCGCTATGCAGGCCCGCCAGCGGGCCGGGGAAGTCGGGCAGGAGGTCGGGCCATACCGGCAGATTGAACGCCGCATAGTCGTTCTGATGACGGTTGGCGTTGATCGCCAGCGTGCCGGTCTGGCCGGCCAGGCGCTCAATCACGTGCGCCGTCAGCGGCTTGCCGCGGAACAACTGCAGGCCCTTGTCGACATGGCCCATGCGGGCGCCGCGTCCGCCTGCCAGTACGAGGCCGGTAATCTGTTCGGGGAGAATTGCAGCGACGACGGCCATGGCCATCAGCCGCCGATGTATGACATTTCGACTTTGCGGACTTGCGGCATCGATGTCGTGGACGAACCTTTTTGTTCGCTGCGCAGTTCGGAATAGCGGTCGCCGCGGGCGCCCCAGATGGCGGCGATGGCGGAGGATATTTCGGCATCGCTGCGCTCTCCGCGCAACAGGCCGCGCAGGTCGTGGCCTTCGCCTGCGAACAGGCACGTGTAGATTTTTCCTTCGGTGGACAGGCGCGCGCGGCTGCAATCCTGGCAGAACGCCTGGGTGACGCTGGAAATGACGCCGATTTCACCACTGCCGTCTTGATAGCGCCAGCGTTGCGCGGTCTCGCCGGTGTAGTTGGCGTCGATCGCTTCGAGCGGAAGTTCGGCATGGATGCGGCGGATCACTTCGCTGGACGGCACCACCTCATCCATGCGCCAGCCGTTCGAGCTGCCGACGTCCATGTATTCGATGAAGCGCAGGGTGAACGGCGTGTCCTTGAAGTGGCGCGCCATCGTCAGAATTTCGTGGTCGTTGACGCCTTTCTTGACCACCATGTTGATCTTGATCGGGCCGAGGCCGACCTTGTGCGCGACATCGAGGCCGTGCAGGATCTGCGAGACCGGGACGTCGACGTCGTTCATGCGCTTGAAGTTGGCGTCGTCCAGCGCGTCCAGCGAGACCGTGACGCGCTTGAGGCCGGCATCCTTCAACGCCTGCGCCTTTTGCGCCAGCAGCGTGCCGTTGGTGGTCAGGGTCAGATCGAGCTCGCGGCCGTCGGGCGTGCGCAGTTCGTGCAGCATGCCGATCAGGCGTTCCAGGTGCTTGCGCAGCAGCGGCTCGCCGCCGGTCAGGCGGATCTTCTCGACGCCGTGGGCGACAAACAGCGTGGCCAGGCGGGTGATTTCTTCAAACGACAGCAGGGAAGAGTGCGGCAGGAAGCTGTAGTCCTTGTCGAACACTTCCTTGGGCATGCAATACACGCAGCGGAAATTGCAGCGGTCGGTGACTGAAATGCGCAGGTCGTGCAACGGGCGCATCAAGGCATCGGCGAGGAAGCCGGACGGCGCTTCCAGCAGCGCAGGCACAGCGGCATGGCTGGCATTGACGCGTTCGTCGATGATCGGAATGATGCGTTTGTTCATACTCGCTACGATAGCATGCGGCGGAGAATTCGGCAGTGTACAGAGCGGCCGGAGCGAGGTGTGTACAGTGCGGACATAGACACTATTTACTTGCCGTTTTGCAATGATGCAGGCGCACATTCCGCCGGCGGCAGACGAGAAAAAAGGGAGTTCTCACTCCCTTTTTTCCTTGCTGCGCGGTGCTTGCTAAGGCATCAACGACGGGTTTCGACCTGGACCAGAGGGTCAGTCGATTGCGGCGGCAATGGCTTGCGTTCACGCGGCACATGCGGAGCAGGCACGATCAGGGCTGCGGCGGCCTGGGCTGCGCGCAGTTTTTCCGGATCGGTGCTGGCCAGGGTCAGACCGGCCGACGACAGCATGTCGTTGAGGTCATTCCATTGCTTGCCGTTGGAGGCTGCCGGAGCAGCAGCGACCGGAGCCGGGGCAGGGGTCCCGCTGGGGCAGGAGCAACAACGACCGGGGCCGCTTCAACCGCTTGCGGTGCTGGTGCAACTACCGGTGCAGCGGGAGCCGGTTCCACGGCTGCCGGAGCAGTCGCTTCAACAGGCGCAACCGGTGCGGCTTCAACCACAGGTTCAGCGGCGGCAGGTGCAGGCGCTTCAACAGGGGCCGCTGCTTCCTGAACAGGCGCCGGAGCAGCTGGGGCAGGTGCAGGTGGAGCTTCGGCAGGCGCTTCAACTACCGGAGCAGCTTGCACTGCGAGCGGAGCTGCAGCAGAGGCAGGAGCTGGAGTCGGAGCCGCAGCCGGTGTTGCAGCAGGAGCCTTTTCGTACCATGGACGCTCGTTGTCGTCGGCAGGCGCAGCGACAGTTGCAGCGGCAACTGGCGCCGACTCTTCGCCATCCGCGCCTTCAGCGGATTCGCCATCGGCATTTTCACCGCCGTTTTCACCCAGCCCCGGTTGCGGCCGCCACGACGACGACGACGGCGTGGTTCGCCTTCTTCGGTTGTGCCTTCGACCTGATTGCCTGCGACCTGTGCGGTTTCAACTCCTTCGACGTCAGTCACTGCGACAGCGGCAACACCGGTTGCCAGAGCGGCTTCCAATGGCAATCCATCTTCCGCTTTCGGCAGGTCCTTGCGCTCTTCGCGTGGTGGACGCGGCGTGCGCGGTTGACGTGGTTCACGTGCTTCGCTGCCTTCGCGCGGTTCACGAGCTTCCTTCGGCTCACGCGGTTCACGGCCTTCGCGCGGCTGGCGTGGTTCACGTGGTTCGCGCGGCTCACGATCGTTGCGGCCTTCTGCGCCTTCACGCGGCTCGCGTGGTTCGCGGGCTTCCTTCGGTTCGCGCGGTGGACGTGGCGGACGTGCCGGCTTGCCTTCGTATTCCTGCTTGCCGGATTCGTCGCGGGCGGTTTTCTCGGGTGCCGCGCCGTCGCGCTCTTCGCGCTCGTTGCGGTTGCGGCCGTTGCGGTTGCGGCCGTTACGGTTGCGGCTGTTGCGGTCGGCGTGGTCGCGTTTTTGCGGGCTCTTGGTTTCGACCGGGGCGACAGCAGGCGTTGCTTCCACCGGCTTGGCGCGGAAGAAGCTCCAGATCTTGTTGAAGAAGCCTGATTCCGGCGCCAGCGTCGGCGGTGGTTCAACCGGCGTCGCGACCTTGCGCTCGACGATAGGCGCAGGCTGGTCAGGGGTGATGCCCTTGACGACGGCTTCCTGGCGCGGCTTGATGTCTTCCTTCTGGCGCTTGCTGTAACCGATGTCGGTTTCGGCTTGTTCGGCCATGGAGTAGCTGGCTTGAGCGTCGTCCAGGCGCGGATCGTCGTGCTTGATGCGCTCGAGCTTGTAGTGCGGGGTTTCCAGATGCTTGTTCGGGATCATGATGACCGTCACGCGGTGGCGTGTTTCGATCTTCAGGATTTCGCCGCGCTTTTCGTTCAGCAGGAAAGCGGCGACGTCGACTGGGGCCTGCACGTGGATGGCGGCGGAATTCTCCTTCATCGCTTCTTCCTGGATGATGCGCAGGACTTGCAATGCGGACGATTCGGTGTCGCGGATGTGGCCGGTGCCGTTGCAGCGCGGGCAGGTCACGTGGCTGCCTTCGGACAGCGACGGACGCAGACGCTGACGCGACAATTCCATCAGGCCGAAACGCGAGATCTTGCCCATCTGGACGCGGGCACGGTCGTGGTGCAGGGCGTCTTTGAGGCGGGATTCGACTTCACGCTGGTTCTTGGCGTTTTCCATGTCGATGAAGTCGATGACGATCAGGCCGCCCAGATCGCGCAAGCGCAATTGGCGGGCCACTTCGTCGGCGGCTTCAAGGTTGGTGTAGAACGCGGTGGTTTCGATGTCGCTGCCGCGGGTGGCGCGCGCCGAGTTGACGTCGACCGAGACCAGCGCTTCGGTGTGATCGATCACGATGGCGCCGCCGGAAGGCAACGGCACGGTGCGCGAGTACGCGGTTTCGATCTGGTGTTCGATCTGGAAGCGCGAGAACAGCGGTACGTCGTCGTGGTAGCGCTTGACGCGGTGGACCATGTCCGGCATCACGTGCGCCATGAACTGCTGGGCTTGTTCGTGGATGTCGTCGGTGTCGATCAGGATTTCGCCGATGTCAGGCTGGAAATAGTCGCGGATCGCGCGGATCACCAGCGAGGATTCCTGATAAATCAGGAAAGCGCCGGAGCCGGACTGGCCGGCGCCTTCGATGGCGCGCCAGAGTTGCATCAGGTAGTTCAGGTCCCATTGCAGTTCGTCGACGTTGCGGCCGATGCCTGCGGTGCGGGCGATGACGGACATGCCGTTGGGCAGGTCCAGCTTGTCCATGGTTTCGCGCAGTTCCTGGCGATCTTCGCCTTCGACCCGGCGCGATACGCCGCCGCCGCGCGGATTGTTCGGCATCAGGACCAGGTAACGGCCGGCCAGGGAGATGAACGAGGTCAGGGCTGCGCCCTTGTTGCCGCGTTCTTCCTTCTCGACCTGGACGATGATTTCCTGGCCTTCGCGCAGGGCTTCCTTGATGGAAGCGTTGCGGACGTCGATGCCTTCCTTGAAATAGGTGCGGGCGACTTCCTTGAATGGCAGGAAGCCGTGGCGCTCTTCGCCGTAATTGACGAAGCAGGCTTCGAGCGAAGGCTCGATGCGGGTGATGACGCCTTTGTAAATGTTGGATTTACGCTGTTCGCGTCCGGTGGCTTCGATATCGATGTCGATCAGCTTTTGACCGTCAACGATGGCTACGCGCAATTCTTCCTGCTGCGTAGCATTGAACAACATACGTTTCATGTTTCACTCCGTGGCACTGAGGCCGCTTTATTGATGCACGATGAATGCATCAAAAGTACAAGGATGTACGCGAGAACGAAGTGATTGGGGGAGGGAATTGCCTTAGTGTGTGGAGCGCGCCAGGGTGGCGGCACTCATGCACAACGGGGCGCGGATGCGGTGAACCGGGAAGCCGAGCAGCTCCGTATCCACGCGCGCCGTTCCGCATGGGGCGGTCACGGCAGCTGTGGACGGTAAGCTATATGTTTGAGCCAAACGAAGCATTATTCTAAAAGTTGGCAAATCGGCGAATCGGGTTCACTTGCATCAACCGGCAAGCACTTCGTTTTTCAACTGAAGGTCTTGCCAGACTTTATCCTGATAATCCAAGCACATCTGTTCAACATCCAAGTGCGTTATCCGATTGCAACTGCGGTGCAAACTGGACTCGCGCAGGGATGATGCGTACACGTTTTTAAGGAACCGTCCAATCGCGCGGAGAAATGTCGCGTCCACAATGTCTTCGTAGGGTGTACGAGGCTTGCCGACAGGACCCTGTCGCCGCATGCTGCGATTTTTAGTGGTTCCCCCCATCAAATTTGCAAATTAGCGAGGCTGATGAAGACGCCTCTGTGTAGAATGGTCTTTTTTATTCTTACACTGACACCGGTTTTCTGACCAGCGTCGAGCGATTATATATTCAAAATGAAGGACTTAGCGAGATTTTCTGGGAAGACGCCTGAAAAGCCTGAATCACCCGCGTCGACCCAATCTGCACCTGCTTCACCGCAAGTCCAGCTGCTCACGATTTCGGAAGAGGAAGCCGGTCAACGCATCGACAATTTCCTCTTGCGCGTCTGCAAAGGCGTGCCCAAAAGCCATATTTACCGTGTCCTGCGTTCCGGCGAAGTACGTGTCAACAAAGGCCGTATCGACCAGACTTATCGTCTGCAAGACGGGGATATCCTGCGCGTGCCGCCGATCCGCATTGCGGAAAAGGCATCTGCTGCGGTGGCCCCGGGCGCGGAATTCAAGATATTGCTCGAGGACAATCATCTGTTGATCATCGACAAGCCGGCCGGCGTGGCCGTGCATGGCGGGTCCGGGGTCAGCTACGGCGTCATCGAGCAATTGCGGGCCTCGCGTCCGGACGCCAAATTCCTGGAGCTGGTGCATCGGCTCGACCGCGACACCTCGGGCGTTTTGTTGCTGGCCAAGAAACGTTCGGCGCTGACCAACCTGCATGAGCAGATCCGCGACGGCCTGACCGACAAGCGCTACCTGACGCTGATCCACGGCGACTGGAAGAACGCCCGCCAGCACATCAAGTTGCCGCTGCACAAGTACAGCACCGCCGAAGGCGAGCGCCGCGTGCGTGTGCAGGAAGACGGCCAGGCCTCGCACACGGTGTTTTCGCTGATCCGGCGCTATGGCGAGTTCGCGCTGCTGGAAGCGGAACTGAAAACCGGCCGTACCCATCAGATACGCGTGCATTTGTCGGCCAGCGGTTTCCCCATCGTGGGCGACGACAAATACGGCGATTTCCCGTTGAACAAGGCGCTGCAGAAGGCCGACGGCGAGCGCGTCGCGTTCAGGCGCATGTTCCTGCATGCGCACCAGATCAGCTTTACGCATCCCGACAGCGGCAAGACGGTAACGCTCAAGGCGGGCTTGCCGCCCGAATGCCAGCGTTTTCTCAAGAGCCTGGAAGGTCTCGATGCCGCAGCGGAGGCCTGATCAGACCTCAAACCGGCTGCGTCGGCCGGCAGACGATTTTTGAATATGTTGAAAAGTGAAACATGGCAAGAAAGCAATTTGACCTGATCGTGTTCGATTGGGATGGCACGCTGATGGACAGCACTTCGACGATCGTACGTTGCATCCAGGCCGCCGCGCGCGACCTGGGCCTGCCGATTCCCGACAAGAGCGCCGCTTCCTACGTGATCGGCCTCGGCCTGCAGGACGCGATGCAGGCGGCGATTCCGGACGTCGATCCGAAATACTATCCGCGCATTGTCGAGCGCTATCGTCACCACTATTTGGGTCAGGACAAAGACCTGAGCCTATTCGACGGCGTGCGCGAAATGCTCGACGACCTCGGCCAGCAAGGCTATTTCCTCGCGGTCGCGACCGGCAAGAGCCGCGTCGGCCTCAACCGCGCGCTCAACAGCACCAAGCTGCTGTCGGCGGTCGCGCTGCGCCGACGAGACATTCTCCAAGCCGCATCCGGCCATGTTGCAGGAGCTTACCCGCGAACTCGGCCAGGAAATGGGCCGTACGCTGATGATCGGCGACACCACCCACGATCTGCAGATGGCGCTTAATGCAGGCGCGGCCGGTGTTGCGGTAGAATTCGGCGCGCATCCGGTGGAACAGTTGCAAGCGCTCAATCCGCTGTATTCCGCCGGCTCCATCAAAGTGCTGCACCAATGGCTCAATGACAACGCTTAGGAAATACGGCTATGGAAGAAGTGGCGATCCAGGTATGCGCCTCGGCTGAAATCGAGGAGGGCGGCAAAGGCCGTCGCTTTGCGGTGTCGGTGCACGGCGATGACGCCACCGGCTTCGTGGTGCGCTACGGCGGCGCCGTCTACGGCTACCTGAACCGCTGCGCACACGTACCGATCGAGCTGGACTGGGCCGAAGGCGAGTTCTTCGAATCCAGCGGCCTGTATCTCATGTGCGCAACACACGGCGCGGTATACGCCCCCGATACCGGAAAATGCGAAGGCGGCCCCTGTACGGGCGCGCGTTTGCGTAAGATCATGGTGTTTGAAAAAGACGGCGCGATTTTCTGGGCGCCCGACGATTATGTAAGGCCCGCGCTGGCATGAGCCATGCGGCAACCCCGGCAATCCCCGCCAGACCCGCAAACATGCGCGGCATCGGCAGGGTGCCGTTCCGAGTGACGATATGAGCAATAACGAATTTGAGAATCCAGCAGCGCAACCGCCCAAACCGGCTGAACCGGTGCCGCCAACTACCGGCACCGCAACGGCGGTAGCCGCGGAAGAAAAGAAGGGCGGCTGGGAGCGCGACGTACTGGAAAAGCTGGCCCTGTTCGCGGTCAAGGAACAGCGGGCGCGTCGTCGCTGGAGCATCTTCTTCAAGATCGCCGGCCTGGCTGTGTTCGTGTTCGTGATCTGGAGCGCCTTCAATTACACCAAATCGGAGTCGGAGCCGGTCGGCACCCATACCGCGCTGGTGGAAATCTCCGGCACCATCGAAGCCGAAGGCCGCGGTTCCGCCGCAGCCGTGATCCCGGCGCTCGACAAAGCGTTCGCTGCCGACGATTCGCTCGGCGTGATCCTCAAGATCAACAGCCCCGGCGGCAGCCCGGTCCAGGCCGGCATGATCAACGATGAAATCGTGCGTTTGCGCAAGGAGTATCCGAAGAAGCCGTTGTACGTCGTGGTCGAGGAAATGTGCGCCTCCGGTGGTTACTACATCGCTGCGGCGGCCGACAAGATCTACGTCAACAAAGCCAGCATCGTCGGCTCCATCGGCGTGCTGATGGACGGTTTCGGTTTCACCGGCCTGATGGACAAGGTCGGCGTCGAGCGTCGTCTGCTGACTGCGGGCGAGAACAAGGGTTTCCTGGATCCGTTCAGCGCCCAGAATCCGAAGCAAAAGGAATACGCCCAGCAGATGCTCAACGAAATCCATCAGCAATTCATCGACGTGGTGCGCAAGGGCCGCGGCCAGCGCCTGAAGGAAACGCCCGAGACCTTCGCCACGCGCTGCGCCGACGAGACATTCTCCAAGCCGCATCCGGCCATGTTGCAGGAGCTTACCCGCGAACTCGGCCAGGAAATGGGCCGTACGCTGATGATCGGCGACACCACCCACGATCTGCAGATGGCGCTTAATGCAGGCGCGGCCGGTGTTGCGGTAGAATTCGGCGCGCATCCGGTGGAACAGTTGCAAGCGCTCAATCCGCTGTATTCCGCCGGCTCCATCAAAGTGCTGCACCAATGGCTCAATGACAACGCTTAGGAAATACGGCTATGGAAGAAGTGGCGATCCAGGTATGCGCCTCGGCTGAAATCGAGGAGGGCGGCAAAGGCCGTCGCTTTGCGGTGTCGGTGCACGGCGATGACGCCACCGGCTTCGTGGTGCGCTACGGCGGCGCCGTCTACGGCTACCTGAACCGCTGCGCACACGTACCGATCGAGCTGGACTGGGCCGAAGGCGAGTTCTTCGAATCCAGCGGCCTGTATCTCATGTGCGCAACACACGGCGCGGTATACGCCCCCGATACCGGAAAATGCGAAGGCGGCCCCTGTACGGGCGCGCGTTTGCGTAAGATCATGGTGTTTGAAAAAGACGGCGCGATTTTCTGGGCGCCCGACGATTATGTAAGGCCCGCGCTGGCATGAGCCATGCGGCAACCCCGGCAATCCCCGCCAGACCCGCAAACATGCGCGGCATCGGCAGGGTGCCGTTCCGAGTGACGATATGAGCAATAACGAATTTGAGAATCCAGCAGCGCAACCGCCCAAACCGGCTGAACCGGTGCCGCCAACTACCGGCACCGCAACGGCGGTAGCCGCGGAAGAAAAGAAGGGCGGCTGGGAGCGCGACGTACTGGAAAAGCTGGCCCTGTTCGCGGTCAAGGAACAGCGGGCGCGTCGTCGCTGGAGCATCTTCTTCAAGATCGCCGGCCTGGCTGTGTTCGTGTTCGTGATCTGGAGCGCCTTCAATTACACCAAATCGGAGTCGGAGCCGGTCGGCACCCATACCGCGCTGGTGGAAATCTCCGGCACCATCGAAGCCGAAGGCCGCGGTTCCGCCGCAGCCGTGATCCCGGCGCTCGACAAAGCGTTCGCTGCCGACGATTCGCTCGGCGTGATCCTCAAGATCAACAGCCCCGGCGGCAGCCCGGTCCAGGCCGGCATGATCAACGATGAAATCGTGCGTTTGCGCAAGGAGTATCCGAAGAAGCCGTTGTACGTCGTGGTCGAGGAAATGTGCGCCTCCGGTGGTTACTACATCGCTGCGGCGGCCGACAAGATCTACGTCAACAAAGCCAGCATCGTCGGCTCCATCGGCGTGCTGATGGACGGTTTCGGTTTCACCGGCCTGATGGACAAGGTCGGCGTCGAGCGTCGTCTGCTGACTGCGGGCGAGAACAAGGGTTTCCTGGATCCGTTCAGCGCCCAGAATCCGAAGCAAAAGGAATACGCCCAGCAGATGCTCAACGAAATCCATCAGCAATTCATCGACGTGGTGCGCAAGGGCCGCGGCCAGCGCCTGAAGGAAACGCCCGAGACCTTCTCCGGACTGTTCTGGACCGGCTCCAAGGCGGTTGAGATGGGCCTGGCCGATGGTTTCGGCACCGTCGACAGCGTGGCGCGCGACGTGATCAAGGCGGAAGACCTGGTTGACTACACCCAGACCGAAGGCTTGCCCGAGCGCGTGCTCAAGAAGTTCGGCGTGGCGGTCGGCAGCGGCGTCGCCAAGTCGATGGTGGGCAGCAACGGATTGCAACTGCGCTGATTCTGCAGTTCACGTAAAACAGCCGGCGGAGATGATCGCATCTGCGCCGGCTGTTTTTTATTTCAGCACGAAGTTTTATTCGGCCAGCAACAGGAACACCGTCGGCTTCTTGTGAAAATCCGGCGTCTTGCCGGCGCCAAGTTCACTCTTCCATTTGGCGGCGGTCTGCGTGCGGATCGCCTCGGTCGCCAACGTCAGATCGGTAGCCACGCTGATCAGGGTAGTGCCGTTGCAGGCAGCGGCCAGGGCTTCCAGCATGGCGCCGTTGCGGTAAGGCGTTTCGATCAGCAGTTGCGTCTGCTTTTCCTGGCGCGAGCGGTCTTCCAGCTGCTTGATGCGTTTGGCGCGTTGTGCGGCGTCAGTTGGCAGGTAGCCGTTGAAGGCGAAGCTCTGGCCGTTGAGGCCGCTGCTCATGACCGCCAGCAGCAGCGACGACGGTCCCACCAGCGGGCGCACCTGGATGCCGTGCTGATGCGCCAGGCGCACCAGGTTGGCGCCGGGGTCGGCCACTGCAGGCACGCCGGCTTCCGAGATCAGGCCGCCGTCGCGACCGGCCAGCAAGGGCGCGAGCAGCGCCGGCAGGGCGGCTGCCGGGGTGTTGACGTTGAGCTCGGCGATGCGGATTTCCTGCAAGGGTTTGGCCAGCGGATGATGCACATTGACCAGCTTCAGGAAGGCGCGCGTAGTCTTGGCGTTTTCCGCGATGAAATAGTCGAGGCGCGCAGCCAGCGCCTGCACCTCGGCCGGCAGGATGGAGGCAAGCATATTGCTGTCCGCCGTGTCGGCGGGGCCCAGCGTATTGGGCACAAGATAAAGAATACCGGGCATGTCTAAGTCGTTAAAATATGGGCTGGCGCTATTAGACCTGATTTCACCGTTGCCTGCGAGCTTTCGCGGGCCTTGCGGGGCGATTACCGGGCGATTGGCGGGCAAGTCTTATGCGGTTGTCATGAAACTGTCATGCTAGGTAACTATTGTGTCGGTTCGGCAGAAGCAGAAATTGGCTAAATAATTTCCGTACAGCCTCAACACCCTCCGAAAGGGAATGAATGTTTGCAGCAGTAGATCTTGGTTCCAACAGCTTTCGCCTGCATATCGGCAAGCATGAAGGCGACGCCATTCGTGTCGTCAAAAGCGCGCGCGATCCGATTCGCCTGGCGGCCGGTCTGGACAAGAACGGCAAGCTGACGCCGCAGGCAATTGTCGGCGCGGTCGAGTCGCTGGCCCGCTTCCGCACCATCCTGCGGGACTACCAGCTCGACGCCGTGCGCGTGGTCGCGACCAATACCTTGCGCGTCGCCAAGAATGCGCACGAATTCCTGCCTGACGCCGAACGCGCGATCGGCTATCCGGTGGAAATCATTTCCGGCGAAGAAGAGGGCCGCCTGATCTACATGGGCGTCGCCGGAGCGCTGGCCTTGCCCGACGAAGACCGCCTGGTGATCGATATCGGCGGCGGTTCGACTGAGGTCATCCTCGGCCATGGCAGCGATGTGCGCCGGGTCGAATCCTTCGGCATCGGCACGGTCAACCAGAGCCAGGCTTTTTTCGGCGACGGCTATATCAATGAAGCCGCGTTCGAGCGCGCCATTCTGTCGGCGCGTTCGCATGTGGAAGACGCCGTGGTGCCGTTCGGCGCCCAGCATCGCAGCAAGGTGTACGGCTCGTCCGGCACCATGCGCGCGATCGCCGACACGATCGCCAGGAACGGCATGGGCGACGGGCGCATCACGCCTGAGAGCGTGGAAGAACTGAAGCAGCGCCTGATCGCTTTCGGCCACGTCGATCATATCGAACTGGCCGGCATGAAGCCTGACCGCGCCGCCGTCATCATGGGCGGCCTGGCGGTGCTGATCGGCCTGATGCAGGAGCTCAATATCTCGGTCATCTCCCCGGTGGAAGCCGGGCTGCGCATGGGCGTGATGTGGGATCTGCAATTGCGCGCCACGCAGCGCGACCGCCGCGAGCAATCGGTGGACGACTTCAGCCGACGCTTCCATATCGACGAGTTGCGCGCGCGCCAGGTGGCCGAGACCGCGCTCGGTTTCTTCCAGATGCTCAAGCCCGGCAACGAAGCCTATGCCAAATACCTGAACTGGAGCGCCTTGCTGCACGAAGCCGGCCTGATCGTGTCGCAGAGCAGCTATCACAAGCATTCGTCCTACCTCATCGCCAACGCCGATCTGCCGGGCTTCACTACACGCGAGCAGCGCGTGATGAGCACGCTGATCCTTGGCCAGAAGGGCAACCTGCGCAAGATCGGCGAAGTGGTGTCCGATCCTGATTTCGCCAAGGCGGTGCTGGCGCTTCGACTGGCGGTGATGTTCATGCACGCGCACATCACGCTCGATCTTGACGACGTTCGCCTCAAAATGAAGAGCCGCATCGATATTGAAATCAAGCGCGACTGGCTGCGCGATCACCCAACCGTGTCCTACTGGATGCAGAAGGAACAGGAGTGGTGGAGCGGCATCGGCATTGATTTCTCCATCCGCGTGAATGCCTGAAGCAGGCCCGCCCGCATCGCATAAAAAAATCCCCGCACCTGGCGGGGATTTTTTATTGATACAGCAGAGGTTCAGTCAAGCTTGGCGGCATGCTCGCGCGTGGCGTGGAAGGTGACTTCCGGCCAACGCTCCTGGGTCAGGCGCAGGTTCACGCCCGAGGTCGCCAGATAGGCCAGGTTGCCGGCCGCATCGTGCGCCAGGTTGAAACCGGCGGACGATTTTTCAAAATCGGCCAGCTTCTTCTTGTCGTCGCAGGTAACCCAGCGCGCGCTGCTGATGCTGGCGCACGCCGACCGCGCCGAGGATCAGGTCGCTGTTGTTGGTCGGCTTGAAGACCTGCACCGCGCCTTCTTCACCAAGCTGTTGCAAGCCCTTGTGCAACTGCTTGATCTTGAGCGGATTGCGGATGCGCGCGACGCGGAAGAAGTCCGGCGCGAAGTAGGGGATGCCGGTGAACTGCAGCAGTTCGCCTTCCGAGAAGCTGTCGCCGATCTGCATGTTGCCGTGGTTGGGCAGGCCGATGATGTCGCCGGCGTAGGCTTCTTCCACTTGCTCGCGGCTGGATGCCATGAAGGTGACGACCGACGACACCTTGATCTCGCGATTCAGACGCAGGTGCTTGAGCTTCATGCCGCGTTCGAAGCGTCCCGAGCACACGCGCAGGAAGGCGATGCGGTCGCGGTGCGCCGGGTCCATGTTGGCCTGGATCTTGAAAACGAAACCGGAGAACGGCGCTTCCTTCGGTTCCACGCTGCGTACGGTGGCGTCGCGGCTGCCTGGCGCCGGGGCCCAGTCGAGCAGGGCGTTGAGGATTTCACGCACGCCGAAGTTGTTGATGGCGGAACCGAAGAACACCGGCGTCTGGATGCCGGCCAGGAACTCGTCCAGATTGAACGGATGCGACGCGCCGTGCACCAGCTCGACTTCCATCTTGAGCTGTTCGATCTCCAGCGGGAACATCTCGACCAGCTTGGGATTGTCGATGCCCTTGATGATTTCGACGTTGCCGTCGGCGCGTTCTTCACCGGCCTTGAACAGCATGATCTCGTCGCGCAGCAGGTGATACACGCCGCGGAAATTCTTACCCATGCCGATCGGCCAGGTCACCGGCGCGCACTGGATCTTGAGCACCGATTCGAGCTCGTCGAGCAGTTCCAGCGGGTCGCGCGTTTCACGATCCATCTTGTTCATGAACGTGATGATCGGCGTGTTGCGCATGCGGCAGACGTTGAGCAGCTTGATGGTCTGTTCTTCCACGCCCTTGGCGGCGTCGATCACCATCAGCGCCGAGTCGACCGCGGTCAGCACGCGATAGGTGTCTTCCGAGAAGTCCTGGTGGCCCGGGGTGTCGAGCAGGTTGACCACGTGGTCGCGGTATTCGAATTGCATGACCGAACTGGCTACCGAGATGCCGCGCTGCTTTTCGATTTCCATCCAGTCGGAGGTGGCGTGGCGACCGCTCTTGCGGGCCTTCACGGTGCCGGCCAGCTGGATCGCGCCCGAGAACAGCAGCAGTTTTTCGGTCAGCGTGGTTTTACCCGCATCGGGGTGGGAAATGATGCCGAAGGTGCGGCGGCGCGCAACTTCGCGCGCGATCAGTTCAAGCGGAGCCTTGCTGGTCGAGCCGGAGTCGTCGTTCGCGGAATCGGGAGTAGTGTCTTGCATCGTGAGTCGGTAGGTCGAAGGCGTTGAAAGCGGTGAGCGTCCTGTACGACAGGCGGCCGGTGTGCGGCGCTGCCTTCGTTCATGGGAATGTGACGGAAATAGAAAAAGGGCTGGAAGATCCAACCCTTTTTGTTTCCCGGCGCTCTAGGCGCCTGGTCACGTCTCGGAAGCCGCGATTATAGCGTATTCGCGGGCATTCTCCGCGTTCCGGCTACGGGGCGCGGGTTTCAGGCAGGCACTATTTCCTGTCGGGCCGATCAGGACGATCAGGGCGGTCGGGCCGTTCCTCGCGTTGCTGAGGCCGTGGTTCGGGACGCTGGGCTTGTTCGTGACGTTCCTGCGGCGGTGGCGCGGCATGGGCGGCGGGCGCCGGGCGCGTCTGCACGTGCGGCTCGGGACGCGGAATGGCCTGGGCCGGCGGTGGCGGCGCGCGATGCGCTGCCTGTGGTTCCGGGCGGTGTTCTGGGCGCGGTGCGTTGTCAGGCCGCCCGGCACGTTCGGGGCGTTCAGTGCGTTCCGGGCGATTCTGATGCGCCGCGGACGGTGGAGGTGCAGCAGGTGCAGGACGAGTCTGCGGCGCTTGCTGAGGCGCCTGCAATTGCGGCGCCGGGGCCGGAGTTGGTCGTTGTGCAGCCGGAGCATTGTTCGGCGCCATCAGATTCGCCTGTGCCGGACGGTTCTGTTCGCGACGGTTATCCCTGTCATCACGATCGTTGCGATCATGGTCGCCGCGATGGTCGCGTTCAGCCTGACCGGGGCGCTGGTCCGGACGTGGAGCCTGGTTTGGCGGAGTAGCAGGAGGAGCGACGGCGGTATTCGGCGCCAGATTGGGACGCGAGACATTGCCCACATCCGGGCGGCGATCGTCACGACCGTTGCGCGAGTTGTGCTGCCAGACAACGGGCTTGTTGTTGACGACGACATTTCTGGTCACGTTATTGGTGACGTTGACATTGTTGATGCGCACGTTGTTGACCAGCACGTGGTGCTGGCGCCAGTCGGGGCGCGCGTCGCTGTAGACCGACCGCACGATGCCGGTGCCGGCGCCGAAGGAAATGCCGATCGAGACGTTATAGCTGGGCGGACGATAGCGCGGCGGCGGCGCCCAATAGACCGGCGGGCGCTGCGGCCACCACCAGCCGCCGTACACCACGGTTGGGTTGTAATAAGGCACGTAGATCACTTGGGGATTGACCGGCTCGATCACGATGATCTGTTCCTGCTGGACGATGCGCTGCTGATTGCTGGACTGCAGGTTGCCGGCGATCTGGGCCTTCACGCGCAGATTCTGCACGGTGTCCATCACATTGGCCTGCTGCGACAGGAAAGCATCGCCGAGGCGCTGTGTCCAATCCAGCTTGTCGTTCATCATCGCCAGCACGGACGGGAATTGCGCCAGCGATTTCACGCTGGGATCCCAGGGCATCGGCGCGATCGAACGCGCCAGCGCATCGCCTTGCAGACCCGGCCGGCTGTCGACAAAGCGTGCCGCCTGCACCACTTCCAGCGGATAGGTTGCGGCCATCAGCACTTGCGCCAGCAGCGAATCGGGATACAGCGCGACCGGCGCCAGCATCTGGTCCAGTTCTTCCTGCGAGAAAACGGCAGGAGGACGGTTCATGTCTTGTGCTGAAACAGTGGATATGCCTGACGCCAGCGAAAAAAGGGCGGAGGCGATCCAGGCGAGGGTTTTCTTGTTCACGGCGATTCTCCTTTGGATTCGGCGTGCGCGGGATATGGGATATATATCGAAGCGATCGAAAAATATTGAAAACAATATATGTCATTGCCGCTTGCGCGCATGTGTTCTTATCTTCGATCAGGGAATCGCAACAAGGTGTAACCAAACTGCAAGGGATGTTTCAGCTTCCGACTCCGGCGCCAAAGCGTGCAGCACGATTGCGTCGAACGCGCGAAACATGAAATTTCGCGTTCGCTCATAGGGGGAAATTTAAAAATATTGAAGAAAATGTGAAGAAGGTGTTGACCGAACCCCCATGTCGGGATATTATCTCGCTTCTCGGAGTGTAGCGCAGCCCGGTAGCGCACCTGGTTTGGGACCAGGGGGTCCAAGGTTCGAATCCTTGTACTCCGACCACACATGAACGGGCTGTCGAAAGACAGCCCGTTTTCATTTCCGAAGATGATTTCAAGCACAGCGGTTTCTGCTTGATTCACCGATCTGCCCTTAGCTCAACCGGATAGAGCAATGGCCTTCTAAGCCATAGGTTAGGGGTTCGATTCCCTTAGGGCAGGCCACTTCTCTGCACCGCTCTTTTCTCTTCCTGCATCATTCTTTTTTACCTTGCCATTTTTTGTGTCCGTAGCGTTCATTGCGCGTTGGCGCGGCGACACAAGCTGAGTCGGCAAGCTCAATCTGCGATCTCAATTGGTGATCTCAATTGGTGATCTTGTCCGTCGGATAGCGTAGCGAATCGCGCAGGATATAACTCATCGGCATGTCCAGTGAACGTTTGTCCGGGCCGATCGCCTGCATGAACCATCGGTTGTAGAGACGATATATTTCTCCGCTGTTGGCGAGCCTGGCCATTTGCCGGTCGACCATTTTCTTGAACTCGGGATCGTCGTTGCGCATCATGATGGCGTAGGGTTCCACCGATAGCGGCGTGCCGACGATAATGAATTTTTCGGGGTCGACCGCGTTTTCGCGCGCACCGTACAGCAATATCTCATCCATGATGAAGGCGTCGGCCATGCCGTGCTCCAGCATCGAAAAACATTCCCTGTCGTTTTCCAGTTCAAGCACCGTCAGATCAAGGTAGCGGATATTGCTGCGCTTGTTGATGACGTCGATCATTGCAGTGGCGCGTGTCGTCACCAGGCGTTTATTGCGCAGGTCGCTCCAGTTCTTGATGGAGGAGCCGGCCTTCACCAGCATGCGCACGCTGGTGAAGAAATGCGGGATGGTAAAGGCGACTTTCTTGCGGCGTTCTGCGTTGTTGGTGCTGACGCTGCATTCGAGATCGGCACGGTTGTCGAGCAGGGCGCTGAAGCGGGATGATGCGTTGACGGGCAGGTACTGGATCTTGAGGTCGGGCATGCGCAGTTCCTGGCGAATGCCCTGGATAATCTTGCGGCACAGTTCGATGGTATAGCCGCTGACTTCTCCGTCGGGCTCGATCACTACAAACGGCGACAGGTTGTCCACGCTGCCCATGAAAGACAGTACGATGGTTTTGGTCTCGCGGATTTTCTTGGTGGTGTCGTATGCGGAAGCGGTTGATGCAATCGCGCCGGACAGGAGGACGAGAAGAAAGAAAAGAATGAATAATCGGATGCTGCGCAATCGGATGGCGGACGCGGGGGATAAGAGCAAAGGGGAATCATTCATGTGGGGGCGTCTTTCCTGCAACAACACCGGCTGATCTTATGATGCATGTCGGCAAGATTCAAGCGCAGAAGTCCCGCGATACTCGTCAAGATTGAAAAGACACAGATCAATCAAAATATTTTGCCGGGCTTTTTCGTGGAGCGTTGAAAATCATTCAAATCAGAACGCCGGCACCACGGCGCCTTTGTATTTCTCTTCGATGAACTTCTTCACGGCAGGCGAGTTGAGGGCTGCAGCCAGCTTTTTGATGGCGGGGCTGTCCTTGTTGTCCTGGCGTGCGACCAGCAGATTCGCGTAAGGCGAGTTGGCGTCTTCGATGAACAGCGAATCCTTGACCGGATTGAGCCTGGCTTCGATTGCATAGTTGGTGTTGATCAGCGCGACGTCCACCTGGTTCAGCACGCGCGGCAGCGTCGCTGCTTCGAGCTCGCGGAATTTCAGTTTCTTCGGATTGTCGGTGATGTCCTTTTGCGTGGCCGAGATGTTGCTGGCGTCTTTCAGCTTGATCAGGCCGTTGCGGGCCAGCAGCAGCAGGGCGCGACCGGAATTGGACGGATCGTTGGGGATCGCGATGGTGGCGCCGTCCGGGATGTCGGCGGTCTTCTTGTATTTTTGCGAATAGGCGGCGAACGGTTCGACGTGGACCTTGGTCACCGGCACTTCGATGTCGTTCTTGTGGCTCTTCTTGAATTCGTCGAGGTAAGGCTGATGCAGGAAGAAGTTGCCGTCGACTTGCTTCTCATTGGTCTGCGCCGCAGGTTGCACGTAGTCCGTGAATACCTTTACCTGCAGGTCGACGCCTTCCTTGGCCAGCGTCGGCTTGAGGAATTCGAGGATTTCGGCGTGCGGTACCGGCGTGGCGGCGATGACCAGTTTGTCGGCGGCTTGCGCCACGGCGGCGAACAAGGTCAGGGAGGCGGCGAGCAGAAGGGACAATTTGCGGGACGTGAATTTTCGCGACATGGATAACTCCTTTTTTATTTACGTGTGAAATACAGGACCAGGCGATCGCCGAAGAACTGCAGTAACTGCACCAGTACCACCAGGACCGCGACGGTGACGATCATCACCTCGGTCTGGAATCGTTGATAGCCGAAGCGGATGGCCAGGTCGCCCAGGCCGCCGCCGCCGATGACGCCGGACATGGCGGCGTAGGACATCAGCGTGATGGCGGTGATCGTGACGGCGGCCAGCAAGCCCGGCAGCGCTTCCGGCAGCAGCGCGCCGAAAATGATCTGATGCGTGCTTGCGCCCATGGCCTGGCAGGCTTCGAGCACGCCGCGGTCGATGTCGCGCAGCACGTTTTCGACCAGGCGCGCAAAGAAGGGGGCGGTGCCGATCACCAGCGGCGGGATCGAGCCCTCCACACCGAGCGAGGTGCCGACCAGCAGCAAGGTCACCGGAATCATCACGATCAGCAGGATCAGGAACGGCACCGAGCGCAGCACGTTGACCACCAGCGACAGCGCCACGTACACGCCGCGTTGCGCCAGCAACTGCTTGCGCGCGGTGAGGAACAGCAGGATGCCCAGCGGCAGTCCGATAAGCACGGTAAAGAACAGCGACAGGCCGGTCATTGCCAATGTCTCCAGCGTGGCCTGGCCGATGTCGCCCCAGTCGATGACGGAGAAGTCGATCATGCCAGCACCTCATGATGGATCTGGTAGCGATCGAAATGCGCGAACACCTTGGCGAGGTCGTCGTCGCTGCCGTTGAGTTCCACCAGCAACTGGCCGTAAGGCGTGTCCTTGATGCGTGAAATCGTGCCTTGCAGGATGGTGATCAGCGCCTGCGTCGCGGCGGTGATATTGGTCAGAATTGGTTGGTAAGTGATGTCGCCGACAAAGGTCAGGCGCACCAGTTTTCCCTTGATATGCTCGAGACCGATGCCGTCCTGCTGTTCGAAGGTATGGCTTTCGGCCACCAGCTTTTGCGTCGCCGCGTGTTGAGGATGGAGGAACACGTCGGCGACCTTGCCGCTTTCGACGATGCGGGAATCATCAATCACCGCGACGCGGTCGCAGATGCTGCGAATTACCTGCATCTCATGGGTGATCAGCACGATCGTCAGGCCCAGCTTGCGGTTGATGTCGAGCAGCAGGCGCAGGATAGCTTGCGTGGTTTCCGGGTCCAGCGCGGAGGTTGCCTCATCGCACAGCAGCAGATGCGGATAATTCGCCAGCGCGCGGGCGATGCCGACGCGTTGTTTTTGTCCACCGGACAATTGCGCCGGGTAGTTGTCGCGATGCCCGGTAAGTCCGACCAGTTCCAGCAGTTCAGTGACGCGTGCAGCGCGTTGTTCGCGCGTGTATTTGCCGGTGATCTTGAGCG
Organism: Herbaspirillum lusitanum P6-12; assembly: GCF_000256565.1. Taxonomy (GTDB): domain Bacteria; phylum Pseudomonadota; class Gammaproteobacteria; order Burkholderiales; family Burkholderiaceae_D; genus Herbaspirillum; species Herbaspirillum lusitanum. Next base: position 22,404 of record NZ_AJHH01000490.1, read on the forward strand.
GCCAGTCGATGTTGGCGGCGACGGTTTTAGCGTTGAGCAGGTTGAAGTGCTGGAAAATCATGCCGACGCGCTGGCGCAATGCGTGCAATTGCGCGTTGTCGAAACGCGTGATGTCTTCGTCTTCGATGAAAATGCTGCCCGAACTGGGACGTTCCAGCAGGTTGAGCGTGCGGATCAGCGTGCTTTTGCCGGCGCCCGAACGGCCGATGACGCCGAAGATTTCACCTGCTTCGATTTGCAGGTTGATATCGGTCAGTGCTATGAGGTCCCGGTTGGCAACTTGATAGGTTTTATGGAGATGCTCGATGCGAATCACGGGCGTAAAAATGAATGGAGTAGAGATCAGTCTAGCAGCGTGGCAATAGTGCGTGAACGCATAAATAGTTGGATGCTTATTCGGTTTTGTAATGAGCGCCGGTATGAAAAAAGCCGTGTGGGCACAAGGCGCACACGGCTTCAACAAACGCAAAATCAAACTTCAAACGTACTATCGGGCAGGTCGCTGCATCGTTTGATGCAGCGAGGTGAGAATCAACCCCGGCCGGTCAGGTGACCATTCACGACACGCACCTGATCGCCAACGCGCCAGCCTTCACCCGACTGCGGGAAAGAGCGCACGCTGCCGTTTTCCATGCGCACGTCGACCATATAAGTGGTAGTCGTGCGGCTGCGTTTTTCAACTTCGTTACCGGCGTAACCGCCAGCGCCTGCACCAGCAACAGTAGCGAGTGTACGGCCATTACCGCTACCGATCTGGTTGCCAAGGACGCCGCCGAGCACGGCGCCGGCGACGATGCCTACGCCGCTGGCTTGAGGTGTGTGCTGGACGGCGCGCACTGCCTGCACTTCGCCGCAGTTGGAGCAGCGTGCGACCGCTGCCGGAGCAGGGGTGCCGTAGCTATTGCTATTGGCATTTTGTGCTTGCTGGCTGTAGTTGGACTTTGGTGCAGGCTGCTGATTGTTTTTCGCCTGCTGCAATTGTTGTGGAGTTTGCGGTGCGGTGCTCGCATCCGACATGGCCTGTTGGGGTGCGACGCTGCTGTTGGATGTCGGCAGCAAACCGGTGATGGCGGCGACGCCGACCAGGCTGACCAATGTCACCGCGACAGCGGCGGTGGCAACCAGGGGATGAATGCGACTAGGGGATTTGACGACGTCCATGATGGGCCTCTCCGTTTTGATGTTGATGTGAGGCGAGTATGGATGACAAGCGGCAGAGAAAAAATGCGGATAGTGTGTCAGTTGTAAAAACTTGTAAGTCCAATGTAAGACAAGCCGGAAAGGCCTTGTAGGCGCTTTCCGACTTGTCTGTCTTTTGGGACTTGGAAGAGGAGCTTCGATCAGTCTTCGCGGCGCAGATGCGGGAACAGGATAACGTCGCGGATGTTCGGCGAATCGGTGATCAGCATCATCAGGCGGTCGATACCGATGCCGCAGCCACCAGCCGGCGGCATGCCGTATTCGAGCGCACGGATGTAGTCGGCGTCGTAATACATGGCTTCTTCATCGCCGGCATCCTTGGCGGCGACTTGCGCCTGGAAGCGCGCGGCCTGGTCTTCGGCGTCATTCAGTTCCGAGAAGCCATTGGCGATTTCACGACCGGTGATGAACAGTTCGAAACGCTCGGTGATGCCCGAGACCGTATCGGAGGCGCGCGCCAGCGGCGACACTTCGACCGGGTAATCGACGATGTAGGTCGGTTCCCACAATTGCGACTCTGCGGTCTCTTCGAACAGCGCCAGTTGCAGCGCGCCGATGCCGGCCTTGGCCAACGGCGCCTGGTCGGTCTTGACGCCGAACTTCTTCAACGCGGTGCGCAGGAAGTCGATGTCGCCCAGTTGTTCATCGGTGTATTCCGGCGCGTACTTCTTGATGGCGCCGGTGATGGTCAGGCGCTGGAACGGCTTGGCCAGATCCAGTTCGCGGCCCTGGTAAGTCAGCGTCGCGGTGCCGTGAGCATCGATTGCCGCCTGGCGAATCACCTGTTCGGTGAACGTCATCAGCCATTGGTAATCGACGTAGGCCGCATAGAATTCCATCATCGTGAATTCAGGATTGTGGCGCGGCGAAACGCCTTCGTTGCGGAAGTTGCGGTTCACTTCGAACACGCGGTTGAAGCCGCCGACCACCAGGCGCTTCAGGTACAGCTCGGGCGCGATGCGCAGGAACATCTGCATGTCCAGCGCATTGTGATGCGTGATGAACGGCTTGGCCGCGGCGCCGCCGGGGATGGTGTGCAGCATCGGCGTCTCGACTTCCATGAAGTCGTTCTTTTCCATGAAGCGGCGGATCGACGACATCGCAGCGGTGCGCGCCTTGAAGGTGCGGCGCGTTTCTTCGCTCATGATCAGGTCGACGTAGCGCTGGCGGTACTTGGTTTCCTGGTCCGACAGACCGTGAAATTTGTCCGGCAGCGGGCGCAGCGACTTGGTGATCAGGCGCAGGCCGGTCACCTTGACCGACAGTTCGCCGGTCTTGGTCTTGAACAGCGTGCCTTCGGCGCCGAGGATGTCGCCCAGGTCGTAATGCTTGAACGCGGCATGCGCAGCTTCGCCGGTGACGTCGTTGGTGACGTAGAGCTGCATGCGACCGTCGGCGCGCAGGCCCGATGCGTCCTGCAAGGTCGCGAACGAAGCCTTGCCCATTACGCGTTTCAACATCATGCGGCCGGCGATCGAGACCTTCACCGGATTGGCTTCCAGCGCCTCGTTGTCGAGCTCGTCGTATTGCGCGTGCAGGGCGGCGGCGTTGTGCTCGGGGCGGAAGTCGTTCGGGAAGGCGATGCCTTGTTCGCGGATCGCGTTCAGCTTGGCGCGGCGCTCGGCGATGATGGCGTTTTCATCCACTGGCGGCTGTTGCGGCTGTGCGGCGTTATCGTTTTGTGTGGTCATGATGTCGGAAATTCGTTAGTAAGAATGGGCATGAGGAGATTTCGAGCCGCGGCAGCAAGACTGCCGCGGCCGAAGCCAGGCGATGATCAGACGATAATCAGACGCCTTGTTTCAGCGATGCGGCAATGAAACCGTCCAGCTCGCCATCCAGCACGGCCTTGGTGTTGCCCATTTCAAAGTTGGTGCGCAAATCCTTGATGCGCGACTGGTCCAGCACGTAGGAGCGGATCTGGTGGCCCCAGCCGACGTCGGTCTTGGAGTCTTCCAGTTTTTGCTGTTCGCTCATGCGCTTGCGCAGTTCCAGTTCGAACAGCTTGGCGCGCAGCATATCCCATGCCTCGGCGCGGTTGCGGTGCTGGCTGCGGTCGTTCTGGCACTGCACGACAATGCCGCTCGGGCCGTGCGTCAGGCGCACCGCGGAGTCGGTTTTATTGATGTGCTGGCCACCGGCGCCGGAGGCGCGGTAGGTATCCACGCGCACGTCGGCCGGATTGATGTCGATCTCGAAGGATTCATCCACTTCCGGATACACGAACAAGCTTGAGAACGAGGTGTGGCGACCGTTGGCGGAGTCGAACGGCGACTTGCGCACGAGGCGGTGCACGCCGGTTTCGGTGCGCAGGAAGCCGTAGGCGTATTCGCCCTCGACCTTGATCGTGGCGGTCTTGATGCCGGCCACTTCGCCGTCAGACTGTTCCAGGATTTCGGCCTTGAAGCCCTTGCGTTCGCAGTAGCGCAGGTATTGGCGCAGCAGCATGGACGCCCAGTCCTGCGCTTCGGTGCCGCCAGCGCCGGCCTGGATGTCGATGAAGCAGTTGTTCGGATCCATGGGATTGCTGAACATGCGGCGGAATTCCATGCCTTCGACCAGGGCCTTGATGGCTTCTGCGTCCGGCTCAATGGCTTCCAGCGTTTCATCGTCCTTTTCCTCGCGCGCCATCGCGAACAGGTCGCGCGTGTCATTGAGGTCGCCGTCGATCTTGATCAACGTATGGACGATGTTTTCCAGCGATTTCTTTTCCTTGCCGAGGTCTTGCGCGCGCTTGGGGTCGTTCCAGACTTCCGGATCTTCCAATTCGCCGTTGACCTGGTCGAGTTTCTCCGACTTCACATCGAAGTCAAAGATACCTCCGTAATTCAGCTGCACGCACCGCGAGGTCGTCCAGCAGGGATTGGAGGGAATTGAGGCGTTCTGCTTCCATGATTATGTCTTTTGCAAACCAAACCTCGCATTATACAAGACTGGGAGGGTATATCTCCTGTCACAAAGGCGTCATGTTAGGCGATTAGCATCACGCGATTCCGTCAGGTAACTGTCAGGCATTGTCAAAAAGGAAAAACGCCCATGAAACCAGCCACCCAGCAGACCAGCATGCCAATCCCGAGCGGCGCTGAAATCCAGCCCAAACGCCGCGAATTGCTCAAGGTATTTGCCGCCGCGCCATTGTTGCCGCTCACGCTGTCCGCATCAGGCATGCTGGCCGGTTGCGCCACGGCATCGAACCGCAGCGGCTTCGCCTCGGCCTCGTTCAGCGGCATGGCGGCGCCGTCGCTGGCGAATCCGTCGGCCATGGCGACCACCACGGTGGCCTCGAGCCTGGACGTGGTGTTTCGCGACGGTGTGAAGCAGAGTTATCAACTGACCTACCAGCCGTTTTTCGTGACCGGCGACATGGTGCCGGACGGCAAGGGCGGCAAGTTGCTGGCCGGCGGCTATTACGACATCAATAACCAGCCGATCATCGACCGTTCGGTGCCCGGCAAGGAGCGCCACTTTTTCTCGGATTGCCCGGACGGCTCGTCCTTGCTGACATTGAAGGGCGCGCAAGTGGCTGGCGTCAGGGGCAACACCGTGTTCGCCGTGGTCCAGTTCGAATACACCACGCGCGACCAGAAGCAGGCCGCGATGTACGGTCAGTTGCCGTCGCCGATCGCGGTGCTGACGCTGGACCAGGATCCGGCCACCGGCAAGCTCTCGCTGGTGAAGTACCACAATGTCGATACGTCTTCCGTCAACGGCCTGTGGATCACCTGCGGCGCCAGCCTGTCGCCATGGAACACCCATCTGTCGAGCGAAGAGTACGAACCGGATGCCGCCGCGATTGCCGGCAACGTACAGTTCCAGGCCTTCAGCAAGAACCTGTTCGGCGACGCGGCCCGCGCCAATCCCTACCATTACGGTCATCTGCCCGAAATCACCGTGCACGCCGACGGCAGCGGCAGCGTGGTCAAGCATTATTGCCTCGGCCGCATCTCGCACGAGCTGGTGCAGGTCATGCCGGATCGCCGCACCGTGCTGATGGGCGACGACGCCACCAACGGCGGGCTGTTCATGTTCATCGCCGACCGTGAAGCCGATCTGTCGGCCGGCACGCTGTACGTCGCCACATGGACCCAGACCTCCGGCATCGGTCCCGGCGCCGGCACGCTCGGCTGGGTCCGGCTGGGCCACGCGACCAGCGCCGAAATCAAGGCGCTGGCCGACAAGCTCAAGGCCGTCGACATCATGGACGTCAAGACCAGCGATCCGCAGGATGCTTCCTACACAAAGATTCCGTTCAACGGCAAAGCCAACTGGGTCAAACTGAAACCGGGCATGGAACAGGCCGCCGCTTTCCTTGAGACGCATCGCTACGCCGCTCTCAAGGGCGGCAGCCTCGGTTTCACCAAGATGGAAGGCACCACAGTCAATGCCAGGGACAAGATCGCCTACTCGGCCATGTCCTATGTGCAGACCTCGATGCTGGACGGCTCCGGCGGCATCAAGGTGCAAGGTCCGAAGGCCGGCGCAGTCTATGCGCTGAACATGAAGGGCGGCCGGAACGATGTGTCCGGCCAAGCCATCGACAGCGCCTGGGTGCCGGTCGACATGGCGCCGCCGGCCGCGCTGGTGGGTGAGGACCTGAAGCAGGCCGACGCGCTCGGCAACCTGGCCCACGCCGACAAGATCGCCAATCCGGACAACATCAAGTTCTCTGAAAAACTGCGCACGCTGTTCATCGGCGAAGACAGCGGCATGCACGTCAACAATTTCCTGTGGGCCTACAACGTCGACACGAAGCAGCTGTCGCGCATCCTGTCCTGCCCGGCGGGGGCTGAATCGACCGGCTTGCACGCGGTCGACGAGATCAACGGCTGGACCTACGTGATGAGCAATTTCCAGCATGCCGGGGACTGGGAGAAGCCGCTGCACGACAAGGTGAAGGAGGTGCTGGACCCGCTCGTGCGCGCCAATTACAAGGACCGCTTCGGCGCCACGGTCGGTTACCTGACCGGGATGCAACTGCCGCCGCAAGCCTGATTGCGCTGAAGGAGTTTATTGAAAGGGAGGCTGCGGCCTCTCTTTTTTTGCGTCCGCAGCATGGAAAAACCGTGTCCGGCGACGAAAAATGTCAGCCCATGCCCGGCATGTCGTTATATGCTTGCCTCGATTCTCTGGATGCTGAAGCAGTTTCCCGATATGCGCGATCGGGACCGATTTCTTCGCCGGACGAAATGGGCGCTGAACTCATTTCACTCGCCGGCAGTCATAGCGGGATGCAAAAAATGAGACCAACCGCCGCCTGTTCCACGCAGTTCGCCATCCTGCTGCTTGCGGCTTGTTTGTCTGCCTGTTCATCTGCCCCCGCCCCGCGCGGCGAAGTCAAGGGCGCATCCGCCAGTTCGCGCGAAATGGGCCAGTCCGACACCAACCGCGTCGCCACGCTGGCCATGCGCGCCAACCTCGAGAGCCTCTACCTGCTGATGGATAAACTCTACCGCCGCAATCCGGGCGAGTGGAAAAAGACCGGCGCCAGCCGTGAAGAGGTCGTCAGGCGCGTGCGCGAAGCCGTCGAAAAACGCCAGACCTGGGATGACCTGCAAGGAAAACATGACATCGCTGCCATGTCGCTGGCGCTATCGCCGGATTTCAAGGCCGACCGCGTCGCCGCCTTCATCTACGCCACCGCCGACATGATCGTCACCGCCCACGGCGGCAAGATCGAGTTTTTCCTGATCGACGGCCTCGACGCCCAATACCTGTACAACGCCGCGCGCAACATCGAAACCGCGGTCTGGATGCTGAGCAATCGCCGCAACACCACTGGCCAGCCTTTGCTGCTGTCCGACGAGATCAACGCCGCCGAACGCAACCTCAGCTTTGAGCGCGAGTTCGGCAAGATCATCGGCCGTCTCGACCTGCTGGCTGAATTCATTACCGAGAAATATCGCCGCGCCGGCATCAGCTACGTGCAGAACCTGCTGGGCGGCTCGTTTCTGCAGTTCCTGCCGGTGCGCTGAAGCCTGCGCAACGGAATCTGCATATTCATATGCAGAAAAATTTGTTCTGGATTCGGCAAGCAACGCCGACACTTCCGCACACTGAAATTACTCTGATGAGCATCTCCATGAGCAACTGGACACTTGAAACCATCCATGCCGCCTTGCCGGCCATCGAGCAAGAGCTGGCGCGTACCGCCGCCGAGCGCGACAAGGCCGGCGGCCACGCAGCAGCGCAGAAGGAATTGTTGCGCCAACACGGTTTGCTGCTGCTGGCGGTGCCCAAGGAATACGGCGGCATCGGCGCCTCGTGGAGCGAGACCTTCGCCATCGTGCGCCGCATTGCGCGCGTCGACAGCGCCATGGCGCACCTGCTGGCGTTCCAGACGCTGCAATTGTCGGGCGTGATTTCCTACGGCAGCGACCGGCAGCGCCAGCTTTACCTGGGCGAGACCGTCGCGCTCAATCACTGGTGGGGCAATTCCGCCAATCCGGCCGATCCGCGCTTGGTCGCCACCGAGCATGACGGCGGGCTGGTGCTGCAGGGGATCAAGGGTTTCTGTTCCGGCACACGGGGCTCGCATCGCCTGCTGACCACGGCGATCCACCAGCCCAGCGGCAAGCTGCTGATTGCGGTGTTGCCGACTGCGCGCGAGGGTATTTCCATCCATGACGACTGGGATCCGATCGGCCAGCGCCAGACCGACAGCACCTCGGTCAGCTACGAGCAGGTCAGGCTCGAATGGAGCGAAGTGCTGCACCGTCCCGACGGCGTATCGACGCCGTTCCTCACCATGCGCGGCGTGGTGGCGCAACTGATCCTGGTGAATCTTTACCTGGGCATGGCCGAAGGTGCGTTCGAACAGGCGCGCGACTATACGCTCAACCAAGGACGTCCCTGGTTCGCCTCAGGCGTACAGCGCGCCGCCGACGATCCTTACGTCATCCATCGCTACGCCGAGATGCATCTGAAGCTCCGCGCCGCGCGGGCATTGACTGATGAAGCCGGTGCAGAAGTGGACCGGGCCTGGGGCATCGGCCGCGAGTTGACCGGCGAGCAACGCGGCAGGGCCGCGCTGGCCGTGGCCGAGGCCAAGATACTGGCGCATCGCGCCGCGCTGGCGGTGGGCGAGGACGTGTTCGACGTCTGCGGCGCACGCGCCACCAAAGCGGAACTGGGGCTGGACCGCTTCTGGCGCAATGCGCGCACCCACACCTTGCATGACCCGATCGACTACAAGCTGCGCGACGTCGGCCGCTATGCGCTGGAACATCTGTTGCCGGAACCGACGCTGTATTCCTGATTTCCTGATTCCGGCTATTCGGAATGATGGCGGAATCTGTCCGGTGAGGGAGCTAAACCGGGCCGCCGCACCCGGCAGGAAACGGCCGCGACAAGTTCATGCCGGCGTCTGCACCGCCGCTTCCGTGACCGGTGCGATGACGTAGCAGCCGCGCCCCTTGTTCTTGGCGTCGTACATGGCCTTGTCGGCGGCCTGGAGCAGGATATCGGGATCGCAATACGTTTCGCATACGGCAATGCCGATTGAAACGCCGATCTTGTATTCGCCGTGCCCGATCTGCAGCGGGTCGGCGACGACGCGGATGCACTTCTCCGCCAATGCACGTGCGCCGTTCTCCAGCGGTGCGCCGAGATCGGTCGCCAGCAATACGAATTCGTCGCCGCCGACGCGCGCCAGCGTATCGCTGTGGCGTGCGACTTTTTGCAGCCGCTGAGTGATTTCCTGCAGCACCTGGTCGCCGGCCTTGTGGCCCAGCGTGTCGTTGATCGGCTTGAAGCCGTCGAGGTCGAGGAACAGCAGCGCTACGCCGCGCTGTGTCTGTGCAATCGCTTGCTGCATGCGTTCGGCCAGCATGACCCGGTTCGGCAAGCCGGTCAGGATGTCGTGATGCGCCTGGTGCTGCAATTCCGACTGATGTGTCTTGAGACGCGACAGCAGACGGTTGAAGGCCATGGTGAGATGGCCGACTTCATCGTTGCGGTAGACCGGCAGCGGCGTCAGCGGCAACTCGCCGCGCGTCATGCGTTCGGCCTGGTCGGCAGCGCGCCGCAGAGGACGGAAGAACCAGATGATCACCAGAATGATCAGCAGGAAAATCACGGCAGCCTGCATCGCGCCGCCGCGCACGATGAACGCCTGTACCCGGTCCACCGTCGGCAGCGCCGCTTTCACCGGCAGCCGCGCCACCACGAACCAGCCGGTGCTGGGCACGTCGGCAATGGCCTTGATTTCGTCGATATCGCCGTTGGCGCCGACGCCGCTGCCGCGATAGCCGTCGACCGCCTTGTCCAGCATGGGATCGACGCCGACTTCGGGCAAGGATTTGAAAATCAGTTCTTTCTGGCTGGAAGCCAGGATAAGCCGTCTCGCCGGCGACACCAGCAGGAAGCTGCCCGATTCGCCCAACCGTGCCTGTTGCAAATGATCGAGGAAACCGGTCGCCGCCAGCGCGGTGGATCCGCCCAGCACTGCCACGAACTTGCCGCCGGCGTCGCGCACCGGCGCCAGCATCGGCAGGATCGGATATTGCTCGGTTCTGCTCAGTATCGGTTCGCCGATGATGAACTTGCCTTCCCTGACCAGATGAAAATCGGGAAAGATCGCCAGCGAGAGGTTGCGGCGACCCGCTGCCGCCGGATAGTCGACGATGACTTCGCCGTTGGCGTCGGCAACAAACAGTCCGGTGGAGAACAGCGGCTGCAGTTCCTGGCGTTCGCGCAGCCAGGCACGCAGTTTTTCCGGTTGATCCAGCAATTCCGTGGGCAGCATGCGCGCCAGCTGTTCGAGGAAGCGGCCG
>NZ_AJHH01000491.1 GCF_000256565.1 Herbaspirillum lusitanum P6-12
GGCGCCGCTCGACGATGCGGTAGTTGATGTCCTGCGCCAGGTAGCTGGCGATCGTGCTCTGCTGGTCGGCGGCGACTTCGCTGAGATCGTCATGCAGGAAGTTGGTCAACACATGAAAGCGTGCGACCGCGCTGGCGAATACGACCAGGGTGCCGAACAGGACCAGACGGGTGACGAGACTGTTGAAGAAGCGTTTGAAATTCATACGGAGGATGCAGGTGTTGTTGTTATTGTTCGTTGATTCGCAACTTCGCTGACGCGGTCGCGCACCACGCGGATGGCTTGCTTGAGCGCATAGACGTCGCCGTAGTAGCGTTGCGGAATATCGATCTGGTTGGCGTTGGCGTCGATCTCTTCGATTTCGGCATGCCATTCGGCGAGTTTTTCGTCGGATGGTTCTTGCGTGTTCCAGATTTCTTCTTCCAGCAGATGGATTTCCTTGTACCACACAACCAGGCGTTTTTTCATGCTGGCTTCATAGATGCGCGGCACCGCCTGGATCAGACCGAACAGCACGGCGATGAATGGTAGCAAAATCGTGAAGCGGCGCTCGATGAAATTGGCCAGCCAGAACGGCAGATAGCGTTGCAGGAAAGGACGGCCGGATCTGAAATAACGGCGCGTCTCATCGGAGATGTTGAAGTCTTCGATGTTCTGGTTCGGGAAATAATTGCGCGGCGTAAAAAAATCCGGCGCGGTGTGGATCACGTTGGCGGCGTCGAGCAGCAGGTAGGCCAGGGCCGGATGCAGGGACTCCTTCGACACCAGCATGGCGGTGGCCGCGAGCAGCGTGACGTCATGCGAAGGGCGGTCGTTGATCAGGCTGGTGGCGCCGCGCGGATAAGTGATCTTCGACAGCGAGGGAAACTTCTGCACCAGCGCATCGGCCTGCGAAAAACTCATCAGTTTCATGCCGCTGTTGAGCAGCGTGTGGATCAACTGGCTGTCGGCGCGGCCGATGAAGAAGGCCGCATCGATCTTGTTATTGAGCAGTTGTTCGTAGGCCTTGTTGCCGCTGAGTTCTTCCAGTGTGGAGTTGTTGGTGGTGATGCCGTTTTCGGTGAGCAGGTCGTTGGCGACGATGCGCAGGCCGCTGCCCGGCAGTCCCAGCGAAATGCGTTTGCCGCGCAATTGCGACAAGCGGTCATAGGTTGCATTGCCTTGATAGAACACCCAGATCGGTTCATACGAAATCGCGGCAATGGTCTGGATGCCGGGCGCCTGTTCGCCGTTGCCGGTGCCCGATTGGATGAAGCCGACCTGGAATTCGCTGTCGTCTTCGCGCAGGCGCTGGAAATTTTCCACCGAGCCGGACGAGGTGCGGATGTCGAGCGTGATGCCGTCGCGCTTGAGGATTTGCGCATAGCGTTGCGCGTAGTTGTGATAGATGCCGCCTTCGGCGCCGGCGGTCATCACGATCTTGCCTTGAGTGGCGGGCTTCAGCATCGCCAGCACGATCCAGCAGACGGCCAGCAGCACCAGCGAGCCGATCAGCATCAGGCGGCGCAGCCGCTGCGGCGTCATCGGCGGCTTCTGGATGCGGTGCAGCGGAAGAGGAGTCTTGGACATTGGTCGCTGCTTTTTTGCTTGTTGGCGCCCGTTCTTTTATTGAGCGCTGCTTGTGCCGCCGGCTTGTCCTGTCAATTTGCTGACAACGAATCCCTAAGCCGGTTCTGCGTGTTCCACCATCAACTGTACCTTGGTTGTGCCGTTATATTCGTTGGCATCCAGTCTAAATGCAACCGTTGCGTAATCGGGAAGCGCATCCGTGTTGCCGAACCAGATCGCATCGTACTTCTGGCCGTTCTTTTCGAGCAGCAGTTTCAGGTGTTTTTCCTTGAGGATACGCTGACTCAGCACGCGGAAGCGATCGCAGAAGACCGGCGGCGCAAAGCCCTGTCCCCACACCTGGTCGTCCATCAGGCTGATGAAATTGACCGAGTAATAGGCATCCTCGAGCATGCCGTCGGTTTCGACCACGCGCTCGAGCTGGTTCTGGCTTAACCAATCTTTGCCTACTTCTTCAAATGCCTGGGCGAAGGCGTCGAAGGCTTCGGCGTGGATCGTCAGGCCGGCCGCCATCGCATGGCCGCCGAATTTGGTGATTACCGACGGCGCATGCTTGGACACCAGGTCCAGCGCATCGCGCAGGTGGAAGCCGGCGATCGAGCGGCCCGAACCCTTGATCAGGCCTTCGTCGCCGGGTGCGAAGGTGATGGTCGGGCGGTAGAACCTGTCCTTCAGGCGCGAGGCGACGATGCCGATCACGCCTTGGTGCCAGGAGGCATCGAACACACTGATGGTGCGCCGGTCCTGCGGGTTGAAATCGTCCAGCAGGTTCAGCGCGGTGTCCTGCATGCCGGCTTCGATGTCGCGCCGTTCGCGGTTGATGGCGTCGAGTTGCTGGGCGATGGCCCAGGCGCGGCCTTCGTCGTCGGTGGTCAGGCATTCGATGCCGAGCGCCATGTCGGCCAGACGGCCGGCGGCGTTCAGACGCGGGCCGACGGCGAAACCGAGGTCGAACGGGGTGGCGCGGCGCGCTTCCCGGCCGGCGGCGCGAAAGAGCGCGGCAATGCCGGGATGCATCTTGCCGCTGCGCATGCGCTTCAAACCTTGCGCCACCAGGATACGGTTGTTGGCGTCGAGCTTGACGACGTCGGCGACCGTACCCAATGCGACCAGGTCAAGCAGCGTATCGAGCTTGGGCTGGGTCTGGGCGTCGAAGATGCCGCGCTTGCGCATCTCGGCGCGCAACGCCAGCAGCACGTAGAACATGACGCCGACGCCGGCCAGGTTCTTGCTCGGGAAGCCGCAGGACGGTTGGTTCGGATTCACGATCACGCGTGCGTCGGGCAGGCTGTCGCCGGGCAAGTGATGGTCGGTGACGACGACGTCGATACCGCGCGCCTTGGCGGCGGCGACGCCATCAATGCTGGCGATGCCGTTGTCGACGGTGACGATGATGTCGGGCGATTTTTCGCGGATGGTCAGTTCGACGATTTCGGGCGTCAGGCCGTAGCCGTACTCGAAGCGGTTCGGCACGATGAAATCGACTTGTGCGCCGAGGCTGCGCAGGCCGCGCAGGCCGACCGCGCAGGCGGTGGCGCCATCGCAATCGTAGTCGGCGACGATGACCATCTTTTTCCCGGCGGCAATGGCGTCGGCCAGATAGACTGCTGCCGCGTCGATGTGCAGCAGGCCGGACGGCGCGATCAGCGCGCCCAGTTCGCTCGACAAATCCTTGGCGTTGAGCAGGCCGCGCGCAGCATAAACGCGCGCCAGTACCGGATGGATACCGCTGTGGATCAGGCCGTCGACGTCGCGCGGGTCGTAGCTGCGGGTGGCAATACGGATCATGGCGTCAATTTCATGGGGCAAGTTTGGCCAGCGAAGGCTTGCTCCAGAACCTGCGCAGCGATGACGCGGTGACCGTCACGTGCTGCAGTTTGTCCTGGCCGGTGAACACCAGCGACAAGGTGGCGAGGCGCTTGCTGCGTACGGCTTGCAGCAGCGGCGCGAACCATAGCTTGTCGAGCGCTTCCATGCGTTGCAGCCAGTAGCCCCACTCATCGGTCAGGCCAGGTTCCAGCAGATCGCTCAACAACAGCAGGCCATGCTCGCCGGGGGCGGCCAGCACGCCGTCAGGCGCGGAGCTGTGCTGCGCGGTTGCGGTCAGCGCCTGCGGCCAGCCGCTCAGGTTGAAGCTGGCCTGATAGATGGTGGTCGGGACGGTCGAGGCAGCGGCAGCACCGCCCCAGATCCACAGCGAGTTGACCGGTTTCTTGCCGTGCATCTCGCGCTCGTCGTTGATCGCTTCGGAGAACCATTGCATCTGTACTTCGTTCTGGAGCTTGCGCCAGGCCAGTTCGCCCGGACCTTCCGGCATCCAGATGTCGATATTGCGGCCGCTGGCGGCTTGCGGCGAGGAGGTGCGCAGGCCGGCCCAGTCGTCGGCGCGCAGCAGCCAGGTGGCGGCGTCGACATACAGCAGCGTGCGGCCGATTTCTTCGAACAGCGGCAGGGCGGAATTGAACAGGCGGCGCGATTCGGCTTCTTCGAGATCCAGTTGGCCGATGTCGGTCAGCACCAGATGGTCGCGATAGCGGCACGCGCTCCCCGACCCGGACGTTAA
>NZ_AJHH01000492.1 GCF_000256565.1 Herbaspirillum lusitanum P6-12
CGCGGCGCTATCGCCGTGCGCGAGGGGCTGGGCCTGCAATTGAGCGAAGACGCGCTGGTCGAAGCCAGCCGCAGGCTGGCCGGCCTGATGCAGCACGACGCCACGCTGGCGCGTTTCGGCGACACCAGTTTCGCCATGGTGTTGCATGTGCCGGAGCAGGATCAGATCGCCATGGTGGTGCAGGAAATCATCGACATACTCGACTTGCCATATCACGTCGACGGACACGAAGGCGTTTATCTCGAATCGAACATAGGCGTAACCATTTATCCGAACGACGGCGACAACGGCGACGCCTTGCTGCAAGCCGCTGAAGTAGCCATGCACCGCGCCATGGAAAACGTCCTGGAGCGCTTCCAGTTCTACACGCCGGCGCTCAACAGCCAGGTCAGCCATCGCCTGCAGATGGCGTCGCAGCTGCGTCAGGCGGTGCAGAAGAAGGAAATGCTGCTGCATTACCAGCCACAGGTATCGCTGAAGAGCGGCGAGATCGTCGGCGTCGAAGCGCTGCTGCGCTGGCAGCATCGCGTATATTTGGTACATCGTCCAACTGTT
>NZ_AJHH01000493.1 GCF_000256565.1 Herbaspirillum lusitanum P6-12
ACGCGACGTGGATATGCGCGGGTTGCACGATGAACCAGTGGCCTTCGGCGGGCGCGGGAGGGGGGACGCGATTGCGCAGCATCGCAGCCGCGACGGCCGGGCTGTTGCCGCGTTCATCCTGTTGCGGCGCACCGGGCGCAGCAAGGTTGAAGCGTTCAGCCAGCCAATGCTCATGCGGCAGAGCACGGGAAAACGGATCGAGATGTTGCAAGGGAGCGGTAGTCTTGCTGCGCGCCAACAGCATGGCCAGCGCGGGAGCCTTGCATTCGCGCACCAGATCGCGCGCCATTTCGGCTTGCGGCAGGCCAAAAGGGAGAAGTATGTCGAGATGATTCATGCCGCGATTGTAGGCGAATTTCATTGTTCTGGCCTAAAACCCCCTATGGACGCGGCTCGTCGGCGGATGTCGAAATCGTAAAAAAACGTGGCCGTCAAAACTTGGCGGGCGTTTTACGGTCTCAATCGCGATCCGGCCTGACTGTCCCGGGCCCAATGGGACAGTGAAAGATGACGGAGAGTGTGGCAAACTGGCGCATTGTCGTCCGGCATCGTTTCCAGAAAAGAGAGTCAAGGTTTGAGTCTGATAAAAAATTTACCGTTCGAATGGCTGGTCGGCATTCGCTATACACGGGCCGGCAAGCGCAGCGGCCGCAATAGTTTCATCTCATTCATTTCCCTGATTTCCATGGCCGGCATCGGTCTCGGCGTGGCTGCGCTGATCGTGGTGCTGTCGGTGATGAACGGCTTCCAGAAGGAAGTGCGCGACCGCATGCTGTCGGTGCTCTCGCACATCGAAGTGTTCGACGCGTCCGGCGCCATGCCGGACTGGCAGGCGGTGGCCAAGCAGACCTTCCAGAACAAGGAAGTCATCGGCGCGGCGCCGTATGTGGCGGCGCAGGCCATGATGACGCGCGACGACAACGTGCGCGGCGTGGTGATTCGCGGCGTGTTGCCGGCTGAAGAGCCCAAAGTTTCCGACGTTGCCGGTCAGGTCAGGCAAGGCAAGTTCTCCGATCTCAAACCGGGCGAGTTCAACATCGTGCTGGGCGGCGAGCTGGCGCGCAGCCTGCATCTGGAAGTGCTGGCGGAGGGCGTGGAAGACCTGACGCAATACGACATCATGAAGGAAAACGGCTGTGACAAGGTGCAGGGTTATTACTTCAGCAAGCCGCTGGCGGTGGATGAATGCACGCGGTTATTGCAGGCGCGTTCGCCATTTTCCTGAGGACTTCGTCGACTGCTGTTTTGATGGATAATCGGACCCCATGAATTCCGTCATGCACTCCACTCCGACGTCTTTCCGCGGCCTGTTGCTGGCAGCCGGAAAAGGCACGCGCTTTAATCCCGCCGGCACCGGCAACAAGTTGCTGACACCGCTGCCCGGAAGCGATCAGGTGATTGCGGTCGTCGCGGCGCGCGCCATGTTGCAGGTGTTGCCGGTGCTGGCGGTGGTTGGTGCAGCCGACAGCGAACTGGGGCGGCGGCTGGCTGAGGCGGGTTGCGAAGTGATCGGCTGCGACGACGCGGACGCCGGCATGAGCGCTTCGCTGATGTGCGGGATACGGCAGGCGCGGGATGCCGAGGGCTGGATCATTGCGCTGGCCGACATGCCGTATGTGCAGGCGGCGACGCATCGCGGTTTGCTGGCGGCGCTGAAGGATGGCGTGCAGATCGCCGTGCCGACCTATCAAGGCAAGCGCGGCAATCCGGTCGCTTTCGGCCACAGCCATCTGGACGGCTTGCTGTCATTGAGCGGCGACCGTGGCGCACGGACCTTGCTGCAAGAGTTTCCCGTCGACGAAATCCCCTGCAACGATCCCGGCATCCACCGCGATATCGATACGCGCGCCGACCTCGACGCGGGCTGAACTTCCTGAAAACTATTTGCTGAATTCGCCGACGGAGCAACTGCCGCCGGAGTTTTCGTTGCCGCCGCTGTTTGCGTTTGCCTCAGGCAAGGGATCGGTACGCGCCGCATGCGTTTGCGAGATGCTCACGCCATTGCGGATGGCAGTCATTTCGGCGAGGATAGCGATGGCGATTTCGGGCGGCGTGCGCGCCCCCAGGAACAAGCCGACCGGACCGTGAAGCAATTTACGGTGGTGGGTATTTT
>NZ_AJHH01000494.1 GCF_000256565.1 Herbaspirillum lusitanum P6-12
CCCCTGCCCCGATTGAAGCAATTTACGGTGGTGGGTATTTTCGAGGCAGGGCATTACGAGTTCGACTCGTCGCTGGCCTTCATCCAGATTGAAGATGCCGAGAGATTGTTCCGTCTTGACGCGCCGTCCGGCGTGCGCTTGCGCATCAAGGACATGCTGCAGGCGCCGCAGGTGACCCAGGAATTGTCGACGCAGCTGACCGGCAACCTTTACCTGCGCGACTGGTCGCAGCAGAACAGCAACTGGTTCGCGGCGGTGAAGACCGAGAAGCGCATGATGTTCATCATCCTGACGCTGATCATTGCGGTGGCGGCGTTCAACCTGGTGTCGACGCTGGTGATGACGGTGACCGACAAGCAGGCCGATATCGCGATCCTGCGCACGCTCGGCGCATCGCCCGGATCGATCATGAAGATCTTCGTGATCCAGGGGGCGCTGGTGGGCCTGATCGGCACCGCATTGGGCGTCGCGTTCGGCGTGGTGGTGGCGCTCAATATCGACGTCATCGTGCCGGCCATCGAGCGACTGTTGCACGTGCAGTTTCTGCCCAAGAGCATTTACGTGATTTCCGAACTGCCGTCCGACCTGATCTGGTCGGATGTGTGGACCATCGGCGCAGTGGCGGTAGTGCTTGCCTTCCTGGCGACGCTGTACCCGAGCTGGGCGGCGGCGCGCGTGAAACCGGCGGAGGCGCTGCGCTATGAGTAACCAGACAAACCACACGAACCAGACGAACAACAACATGAATCAACACGACCAGGCAGTGCTGTCCTGCCGCGGGCTGGGCAAGACCTTCATGCAAGGGAAATATTCGGTGAAGGTGCTCAACGGCGTCGACATCGACGTCAAGCCCGGCGAGCAGGTTGCCATTGTCGGTGTATCCGGTTCGGGCAAGTCGACGCTGTTGCATCTGCTGGGCGGCCTCGATACGCCGAGCGCCGGCAGCGTCACCTTGATGGGCAAGGATTTCGCCAATCTGGGCGAAACTGCGCGCGGCGATTTGCGCAATGCGGCATTGGGTTTCGTCTACCAGTTCCATCACTTGCTGCCGGAATTTTCGGCGCTCGACAACGTCGCCATGCCTCTCATGATCCGCCGCGTCAAACGCGACCAGGCGCAGGAGCAGGCGCGTACGATCCTGGCTCGCGTCGGCCTGGAAAACCGCGTGCGTCACGTGCCGGGCGAGCTGTCCGGCGGTGAGCGCCAGCGTGTTGCGCTGGCGCGCGCATTGGTCACGAATCCGGCCTGCGTGCTGGCCGACGAGCCGACCGGCAATCTTGACCGCAGCACCGCCGACAAGACGTTTGAATTGATGATAGAACTGTCGCAGACGCTGGGCACCGCTTTCGTCATCGTCACCCACGACATCGAACTGGCGCGCCGCTGCGGCCGCGTGCTGCGCTTGTCGGAGAACGGCTTGCTGCCGTATGTCGCCTGAGCGGAAAACCGAACACGAAACAACAGGAAACAAACAGGAAACAAGGATTTCATCATGAATACACGTCAATGGCTTGAACAACTGGTTGCGTTCGACACGACCAGCCGCAACTCCAATCTCGAACTGATCACCTCGGTGCGCGACAGCCTGCAGGCGCAGGGCATCACACCCTGGTTCGCGCATAACAAGGAGCGCACCAAGGCCAATCTGTTCGCCACGCTGCCGGCCACGGAAGGCCCGGACGCCGGCACGATACAGGGCGGCATCGTCTTGTCCGGCCACACCGACGTGGTGCCGGTCGATGGGCAGAAGTGGGACAGCGATCCGTTCACGCTGACCGAGCGCGACGGCTTGCTGTACGGTCGCGGCAGCTGCGACATGAAAGGCTACATCGCCGCGTCGCTGGCGCTGGTGCCGGAGTTTCTGGCGATGCCGCGCAGCAAGCCGCTACACCTGGCGTTCTCCTATGACGAGGAAATCGGCTGCGCCGGTGCGCCGAGCATGCTGGCCGAATTGCAGGAACGCGGCATTCGTCCCGACAGTTGCGTGGTCGGCGAACCGACCAACATGCAGGTGGTGGTGGCGCACAAGGGCATCAATGCCTTCACTTGCCGCGTGCATGGCAAGTCGGCGCATTCCTCGCTGACGCCGCAGGGTTGCAACGCCATCGAATATGCCGCGCGCCTGATTTGCACAATCCGCGATTTTGCCGATGCCTACAAGGTCAACGGTCCGTACGACACGCTGTACGACGTGCCGTTTTCGACCATGACGACCAACCAGATTCGCGGCGGCATCGCGATCAACACGATTCCCGATCTGTGCGAATTCACCTATGAATTCCGCAATTTGCCGGGCATGTCGCCGGACAAGATCCAGGCGCAGGTTACGCAATACGTACGCGATCAGTTGTTGCCGAAAATGCAGGCCGAATATCCGGACGCCAAGATCGACATCGGCATCATCGCCGCCAGCCCGGCATTGGAAACCGCCGAGCAGGAAGCCATCACGGCGCTGGTGCGCGCGCTGACCGAAGACAACGAAAAGCGCAAGGTCGCCTACGCCACCGAGGCCGGGCTGTTCCAGCAAATCGGCATCCCGACCATCGTCTGCGGTCCCGGCGACATCATCCAGGCGCACAAGCCGAACGAGTTCGTGGCGATTGCGCAATTGCAGCGCTGCGAAGAGTTCCTGCGCAAGCTGGGCCGTTCGCTGCAAGCCGCCTGACGATCGGCAGACGCGCTGCTGCATTGGATTGCATCGCGTTGCTTTGAGTCTTTCCTGAACTGCCGGCATCATCTGGATCAACTATGTGGATTAGGTATGTGGGTTGATACGCACTGCCATCTTGATGCCGGCGAGTTTGCCGGTGAAGAGCTCGCCGTCGCCGAGGGCGCGGCCGGGCAGGGCGTAGGCATGATCGTGGTGCCGGCGGTGGCGCCGTTCAATTTCGACGCGGTGGCGCGACTGGCGCGGCAACGCGGCAATTGCGTGTACGCGCTGGGCATCCATCCCTTGTATGTCCCCAACTGCGACGAGAGCGACTTGTCGGCGTTGCGTAATGCAGTGGAGGCCGCGCTCAACGACAAGCGTTTTGTCGCCATCGGTGAAATCGGACTGGACTTCTTTGTCCCGGCGCTGAAGGAACCGGCCATGCGCGACAAGCAGGAGCACTTCTACCGCGAGCAACTCAAGCTGGCGCGCGAATTCGATTTGCCGGTGCTGCTGCACGTGCGCCGCTCGCAAGACATCATCCTCAAATACCTGCGTCGCATTGTCGTGCCAGGCGGAATCGCGCACGCGTTCAACGGCAGTTTCCAGCAGGCGGAAACCTTCATCGGACTGGGTTTCAAACTGGGCTTCGGGGGGGCGATGACGTTCCCGCGTTCGTTGCAGATACGCCGGCTAGCTGCGGAGGTGCCGCTTGAGGCCGTCGTGCTGGAAACCGACGCGCCTGATATTTCTCCCGCCTGGCTGCATCCGCAGCGCAATACGCCGGATCAGATTCCGCGCATCGGCCAGGTGCTGGCCGAATTGCGCGGCATGGACATCGCGGACGTGGCTGCGGCCACCAGCGCCAATGCACATGCGGTGTTGCCGCGCCTGGCTGCGGCGACATAAGCATGCGCAGCGCGATTCTTGGTTTCGCCGCAGGAATTGCCTTTTTGCAGATGCAGGCGCAACTGCTTCCTTTCGAAGGACATATGGCGTTGCTGGCAGCGGCGGTCTTGCTGTTGCTGGCATGCTGGCGGCTGCGGGATACCGGCGCCCGCGCTGTGTGGAAGATTGTCCTGCGCATCGTGCTGTTCAATCTCGCCGGTCTATGCGCTGGCTTCGCCTGGGGCGGCTTGATGGCGCAGTACCGGCTGGACGACGCCTTGCCTGCAGCGTGGGAGGGCCATGACGTCGTCGTGGTCGGCACCATCGACAGCCTGCCGTATCGCTTCGAGCGCGGCGTACGATTCAACTTCAATGTCGAAAGAGTGGCTCCGCAAAACGGCGGCAGGCCGCCGGTGCCGCAGCGAGTCGCTTTGTCCTGGTACAGCCCCGGGGCTTTCGGCCAAGCCGGGGGCGAGTCAGGGCAAGCGGTTCCGGACGTGCGTCCGGGCGAACGGTGGCAGTTCACGGTGCGCCTCAAACGTCCGCACGGCAATGCCAATCCGCATGGTTTCGACTACGAAGCCTGGCTGCTCGAGCAGAACTTGCGTGCGACCGGATCAGTGCGCTCCGATCAGCAATCGGCCTACAAGAATCATCGCCTGCAGGAATTCGTCCTTACGCCATCCAACGCCATCGAGTACGGCCGCGCCTGGCTGCGCGACCGCATCATGTCGGCGCTGCCGCAACAGAAATACGCCGGCGTCATCGTCGCGCTGGTGATCGGCGACCAGCGCGCCATTGAGCAATCCGACTGGAGTATTTTCAACCGCACCGGCGTCGGCCACCTGGTGGCGATTTCGGGATTGCACATCACGCTGATCTCCGGTTTGTTCGGCGCGTTCTCCGGTTGGCTGTGGCGGCGTTCGTTCTTTACGCGGGCGCAGTTGCCGCTGCTGTTGCCGGCGCCCAAGGTGGCGGTGCTGGCCGGTTTGGCGGCGGCGCTGGTCTATGTGCTGCTGGCGGGATTCGGCGTGCCGGCGCAGCGCACGCTATATATGCTGTGCGTGGTGGGTCTGGCGTACTGGACGGGGCGCCTGACGCATATTTCCTATGTGATGTCGCTGGCGCTGGCGGTGGTGCTGCTGTTCGATCCGTGGGCATTGCTGTGGCCGGGCTTCTGGCTGTCGTTCGGCGCCGTGGCGATCATCCTGTACGCCTCTGCCGGGCGCATCGGCGCCGACGTGTCGGCCGAGCCGCAGATCCTGACGCCGGTACAGCGCCATCGCCGTCCTTCTCGCCTTGCCAGGATGCGGCGTTCGCTGCGCGCGGGCGCTTATACACAATATGTCGTCACGCTCGGCTTGTTGCCGCTGACGATGGTGCTGTTCGGACAGTATTCACTGCTCAGCCCGCTTGCCAATGCGGTGGCGATTCCCTTGATCACCCTCGTGGTGGCGCCGCTGTCGCTGCTGGGCAGCATCTTGCCGCCGCCCTTGTCGCAATGGCTGCTGCTGGCCGCGCATACGGTGCTGGAGTGGCTGGTGCAATGGCTGGAATTGCTTG
Source organism: Herbaspirillum lusitanum P6-12 (assembly GCF_000256565.1). Classification (GTDB taxonomy): domain Bacteria; phylum Pseudomonadota; class Gammaproteobacteria; order Burkholderiales; family Burkholderiaceae_D; genus Herbaspirillum; species Herbaspirillum lusitanum. Next base: position 5,102 of record NZ_AJHH01000494.1, read on the forward strand.
CCGGCCAGCCGTTTGCGGTCTGGCAGACGCCGGTGCCGAGCTGGTGGATGTTCGCCCTGGCCATGGGCGGCACCATGCTGCTGCTCGCCCCGCGCGGCTGGCCGGTGCGCTGGCTGGGCTGGTTCGGCTGGCTGCCGCTGCTGCTCAATGCGCCGATGGCGCCAGCCGAGGGCAGCATGCGGGTGACTGCCTTCGACGTCGGGCAGGGCATGGCCTTGCTGGTGGAGACGCCGGGACATCGTCTGTTGTACGACACCGGTCCGTATTACTCGCCGGAATCCGACGGCGCCAATCGCGTGATCGTGCCGTATCTGCGCGCACGCGGCATCGATCATCTCGACGCCGTGGTGATTTCGCATAACGACAACGACCATTCCGGCGGCGCGCTGTCGCTGTTCAGGGAGATCGCCGTCGACCGCGTGTATTCATCGCTGTCGCCGACCAGCGCGATCGTCCGGGCAGCACCCGATCACAAGCGCTGCCAGGCCGGTCAGCAATGGCGCTGGGACGGCGTGGCGTTCGACATGCTGTATCCGGCGCCGGTCAGTTACGACAGCGACAAGTGGAAACCGAATGCGCGCAGCTGCGTGCTGAAAGTCAGCCTGGGCAAGCGCGCGATTCTGCTGCCCGGCGATATCGAGGCGGTGCAGGAAGATGAGCTCGTCAACGGCGCCGACGCCGCCCGGCTGCGGGCCGACGTCCTGCTGGCGCCGCATCACGGCAGCGGCACGTCGTCGACGGAAGCGTTCCTGCAGGCGGTGCAGCCGAGCCTGGCCTTGTTCCAGGTGGGTTATCGCAACCGCTTCAATCATCCCAAACCGGAAGTGTATGCACGCTACGGCCGCATAGGCATACGCGGCTTGCGCAACGATGAGGCGGGCGCCATCTCGCTGCAATTCGACAAGGCGAACGACAACATAAGCGTGCAGGAATATCGTCGCGAACATGCGCGCTACTGGTACGGAAAATAGCACGCCGGACACCGAAAAAGCACGCCGGAAAAGGCTGACGCCGCGCGTTAATTGCCAGATAATCCGGCAATCAATACGTCCATCCGATGCCATGAACCACCAGCCGACCTTGCCGATCCTGCATTTTGCCCATGCCAACAGTTACCCGGCGGGGACCTACGGCATGTTCTTCGACCAATTGCGCATGCACTACGATGTGCGCGCCTTGCCCATGCATGCGCATAATCCGGCTTACCCGGTGGATGACGGCTGGCGCAAGCTCGGCAAGGAACTGGGCGAGGAACTCGCGCAACGCTACAGCGAACCGGTGATCCTGGTCGGTCATTCGATGGGCGGCATCCTGAGCCTGCTGGCGGGGCGCAAGCGGCCCGACCTGGTGCGCTGCGTGGTCTTGCTGGATTCGCCGATCGTGGCGGGCTGGCGCGCTTCCACGCTGCGGCTGCTGAAGCTGCTGCGCATTGAAAGCAGGCATTCGCCTTCGGTGGCGTCGAGCCGCCGCCGCAACGCCTGGCCGGACATGGAGGCCGCCTATCAGCATTACGCCGCCAAGGCCATGTTCGCGGCCTGGCCCGAGCGCGTGCTGCGTGATTATGTCGCCCATGGCGTCGAGCCCGAGCCGTCCGGCGGCGTCAAGCTGCGCTTTACGCGCGAAACCGAAACCGCGGTCTACCGCACCATCCCGCATCACCTCGGGGCGTTGACGCGACGACAATATCCGGTGCCGGTCGGCTTCGTCGGCGGCATCGATTCGGTGGAGTGCCGGCTGGCCGGACTGGACGCCACCCAAAGGCTGGTGGGGAAGCATTTCAGGCAGATTCCGGGCGGCCATTTGTTTCCGATGGAAGCGCCCGAAGCAGCGGCGCAGGCGACCCACGAAATGATCCGGGGCTTGCTTACAGGGAAATAAGCTGCACCGGATTCCGGCTGGAAATCTGGCGTTTCCGCAAAAGAGGGGGATGAAAAGCGGGCGGTTTGGGGTATAATTCGAATTTCCCGCACGTGCCGTTCGGCACCTTCTTTGTAATGACCAAGTTTGTATTTGTCACTGGCGGCGTCGTGTCTTCCCTGGGTAAAGGGATTGCCGCCGCGTCCCTCGCTGCGATCCTCGAATCGCGCGGCCTCCGAGTCACCCTTCTCAAGCTCGATCCCTACATCAACGTTGATCCTGGAACGATGAGCCCATTCCAGCACGGCGAAGTGTTCGTCACCGATGACGGCGCTGAAACCGATCTGGATCTTGGCCATTACGAGCGTTTCATCACTGCCAAGATGAAGAAGGTGAATAATTTCACCACCGGACAGATTTATGAGTCCGTGATCCGCAAGGAACGCCGCGGCGAGTATCTGGGCAAGACCGTTCAGGTCATCCCGCACATCACCAACGAGATCCAGGATTTCATCCACCGCGGCGCTGAAGGCTATGACGTGGCGCTGGTCGAAATCGGCGGCACCGTCGGCGATATCGAATCCCTGCCGTTCCTCGAAGCAGCGCGTCAGCTGAGCCTGCGCGCCGGCCGCAACGCCGCCGCCTTCGTGCATCTGACGCTGGTGCCGTTCCTGGCCTCGGCCGGCGAACTCAAGACCAAGCCGACCCAGCACAGCGTGCAAAAGCTGCGCGAGATCGGTATTTCGCCGGACGCCTTGCTGTGCCGTGCCGACCGCCGTATTCCCGACGATGAGCGCGACAAGATTTCGCTGTTCTCCAATGTCGTGGTCGACGCCGTGATTTCGGTGTGGGATGCAGATAGCATCTATAAGATTCCACAGATGTTGCACGACCAGGGATTGGATAACATCATCTGCGAAAAACTCGGCCTGTCGCCGAGCCCTGCGGATCTGTCGATGTGGGACAAGCTGATCCATGCGCAAGACAATCCATCGCACGAAGTCACCATCGGCATGGTCGGCAAGTACGTCGATCTGACCGAGTCGTACAAGTCCCTGACCGAAGCGCTGCGCCACGCCGGTATTCATACCGGTAGCCGCGTCAACATCGAGTACCTGGATTCGGAAGAAATCGAGACCACCGGCACTGCCGTCCTGGCCAAGTATGACGCGATTCTGGTGCCGGGCGGCTTCGGCAAGCGCGGCGTGGAAGGCAAGATCGCCGCGGCGAAATTTGCACGCGAGCACAAGGTGCCTTACCTGGGCATCTGCCTGGGCATGCAAGTGGCGCTGCTGGAATATGCACGCAACAAGGCCGGCCTGGCGCAAGCCAATTCCACCGAGTTCGATCCGGAAACGGAACAGCCGGTAGTGGCGCTGATCGACGAATGGCAAAACCACGACGGCAAGGTCGAGAAGCGCGACGCCAATTCTGATCTGGGCGGCACCATGCGCCTGGGTGCGCAGACCTGTGACGTCAAGCCGGGTACATTGGCTTCCGAAATTTACGGCGCCAAGGTGACCGAGCGTCATCGCCATCGCTACGAGGCGAACAATTTTTACCTGCCCCGCGTGGAAGAGGCGGGCCTGATCGTGTCGGCGCGTACGCCGACCGAAGATCTGTGCGAGATCATGGAGCTGCCGCGCACCGGCGGTGAGAATGCCCACCCGTGGTATCTGGGCGTGCAGTATCACCCCGAGTTCAAGTCGACCCCGCGCGACGGCCATCCGCTGTTTATCTCGTACATCAAGGCTGCTCTGGCGCACCATGATGCGACTGCGGCAAAAGGAAAAGCATGAAACTGTGCGGTTTTGACATCGGCCTCGATCAGCCGTTTTTCCTGATCGCCGGTACCTGTGTAATCGAGTCGGAGCAAATGACGCTGGACACAGCCGGCGCCTTGAAAGAGATCACGACTGAACTGGGCATCCCGTTCATCTACAAGTCGTCCTTCGACAAGGCCAATCGCTCGTCCGGTTCCTCGTTCCGCGGTCTGGGCATGGAAAAGGGCCTGGAAATCCTGGCCAAGGTCAAGAAGCAGATCGGCGTGCCGGTGCTGACCGACATCCACGAGATCGACGAGATCAAGCCGGTATCGGAAGTGGTCGACGTCCTGCAGACGCCGGCTTTCCTGTGCCGCCAGACCGATTTCATCCGCGCCTGCGCGCAGTCGGGCAAGCCGGTCAATATCAAGAAGGGCCAGTTCCTGGCGCCGCACGACATGATCAACGTGATCGCCAAGGCGCGCGCGGCGGCCAAGGAAGCCGGCCTGCCGGAAGACAACTTCATGGCCTGCGAACGCGGCGTGTCTTTCGGCTACAACAACCTGGTATCCGACATGCGCAGCCTCGCGATCATGCGCGAGACCGGTGCTCCGGTGGTCTTCGACGCCACCCACTCGGTGCAGCTGCCGGGCGGACAGGGCACGTCCTCGGGCGGCCAGCGTGAATTTGTACCCGTACTCGCCCGCGCGGCGATTGCGGTCGGTATTGCCGGCGTGTTTATGGAAACACATCCGAATCCGGCGGAGGCCAAATCCGATGGCCCCAACGCTGTTCCATTGGCTCGTATCAAGGAGTTGCTGGGCACGATGATCGAACTGGATCGCATTGTGAAGAAATCGGTTTTCCTGGAAAACGATTTTTCCTGAAACTGAGCGGGCGCGGATTTCGTTCCGGCCCGGCTTCCGTCTATAAAAATTTGCTTAAACCCCTGCTTGATGGAGATGTTTGAATGAGTGCAATCGTTGATATTATCGGCCGTGAAATTATCGACTCGCGCGGCAATCCTACTGTCGAATGCGATGTCCTGCTGGAGTCCGGCGTATTGGGTCGTGCTGCAGTGCCGTCCGGCGCCTCGACCGGTTCGCGCGAAGCGATCGAACTGCGCGACGGCGACAAGAGCCGCTATTTCGGCAAGGGCGTGCTGCAAGCCTGCGAGAATATCAACACCGAGATCTCCGAAGCGATCATGGGTCTGGACGCCAACGAACAGGCTTTCCTGGACCGTACGCTGATCGATCTCGACGGCACTGAGAACAAGGCGCGCCTGGGCGCCAACGCCACGCTGGCCGTGTCGATGGCGGTCGCCAAGGCGGCGGCTGAAGAAGCCGGCCTGCCGCTGTATCGTTATTTCGGCGGCAGCGGTTCGATGCAGATGCCGGTGCCGATGATGAACGTCATCAATGGCGGTGCGCACGCAGACAACAATCTCGATCTGCAGGAATTCATGATCATCCCGGTCGGCGCACCGAGCTTCCGCGAAGCGATTCGCTACGGCGCCGAAGTGTTCCATACACTGAAGAAGATCCTGCACGCCAAGGGCCTGACCACGTCGGTCGGCGACGAAGGCGGTTTTGCGCCGAACGTGGCCAGCCACGAAGCAGCGATCCAGCTGATCCTGCAAGCGATCGAAGAAGCCGGCTACGAGCCGGGCACGCAGATCGCCTTGGGCCTGGATTGCGCCGCGAGCGAATACTACAAGGACGGCAACTACCACCTGGCCGGCGAAAACATGGTGCTGACGCCGGCGCAAAAGACCGGTCTGCTGGCATCGTGGTGCGACAAGTACCCGATCATCAGCATCGAAGACGGCATGGCCGAAAATGATTGGGCCGGCTGGAAGTTGCTGACTGAAACGCTGGGCAAGAAGGTGCAATTGGTCGGCGACGATTTGTTCGTCACCAATACCAAGATCCTGAAAGAAGGCATCGACAAGAACATCGCCAATTCGATCCTGATCAAGATCAACCAGATCGGTACCTTGACCGAGACGTTCGCCGCGATCGAGATGGCCAAGCGCGCCGGCTACACCGCCGTGATCTCGCACCGCTCGGGCGAAACCGAAGACTCGACCATCGCCGACATCGCCGTCGGCACCAACGCGCTGCAGATCAAGACAGGCTCGATGTCGCGTTCGGACCGCATGGCCAAGTACAACCAGTTGCTGCGTATCGAGGAAGACCTCGGCGATATCGCCAGCTATCCTGGCCGTTCGGCTTTCTACAATCTGAAATAAGCAAGATGTCCGGCAGCATTCGCCTGCCGGACAATCACCCGGCATTCTTTCGATGCGCCTGATCATCCTCTGCCTCACAGCACTTTTGGTGCTGATCCAGTATCCGCTTTGGCTGGGCAAAGGCGGATGGCTGCGTGTATGGGATCTGGACAAGCAAGTCCAGCAAGCGCAGAAGAAGAATGACGAACTCAAGGCGCGCAACGCCAAGTTGGAATCCGAAGTGGAAGACCTCAAGCAGGGCACCGGTTCGGTCGAAGAGCGGGCGCGCTACGAGCTTGGCATGATCAAGCAGAACGAAGTCTTCATCCAGGTCCTTGACGGCAATGCCGCGGCTGTCTCCAGGACGCCGCAACAGCCCATGCCGTCGGCGCCCGTACCACCTTCAGCCACGCCTGCGTCGTCTCCCTCCCGATCTTCCCCGGCTTCACGCTAGGATCGGCTTGCCATGTCTCTCAACGACAGCCTGCCGCTGTTCGGTTTCGCCGGTCTCGTCACGACACCGCTGGAGCTGATCTCCTTCCTGCTGGCGATCATCACGGTCGCGCTCAATATCCGCCAGAATCACTGGGCCTGGTTGTTTTCCATTTTGTCTTCCGGCTTGTACGGCGTGGTGTTTGTCGACGCGCGCTTGTACGGCGACGCCGGCCTGCAGTGCGTGTTCGTGGCGGTGTCGGTGTGGGGCTGGTATCAATGGCTGCGCGGTGGTGAGCAGCATTTGCCGCTGAAGGCTTCCACGCTGTCGTGTCGCGACATGCTGTGGTCGGGCGTGGCCTGGCTGGCCGGCTTCGCTGTGCTGTCGGTGTTCCTGCGTCATTTCACGGATACCGACGTGCCACACATGGACGGCTTCCTGACGGCGGGAAGTCTGGTCGGACAGTTCCTGCTGTCGCGCAAGAAGGTTGAAAACTGGCTGGTCTGGATTGCGGTGGACGTACTCTACGTCGGCTTGTATCTCTACAAGCACCTGACGCTGACTGCGATTTTGTATGGTTTGTTCGTGCTGCTGGCGATCGCCGGCTGGCGCGCATGGAAGCAGGCGCCGGCCGTGTCCTGAGCTTCAGTCAGCCAGGATCACGCGATTCTTGCCGGCGTTCTTGGCCTTGTACAGCGCCACGTCGGCGCGCTTGATCAGATCGGCCTGGGTTTCGCCTTGCGCGCGATAGGCCACGCCGGCGCTGAAGGTGATCAGCAAACGCTGCGTGTTGTGCATGAAAATGCGCTTGGTCAGTTCGCGCTGCACACGGGTGATGATCTGCATCGCTTCAGCCGGCTCGGTTTCCGGCAGCAACACCAAAAACTCCTCTCCGCCGAAGCGAGCGATCACGTCCAGCTTGCGCAGCGTTTCCTTGACCACGTTCACCAGATGCACCAGCACTTCGTCGCCGGTGGCGTGACCGTGCGTGTCGTTGATGCGCTTGAAATCGTCGAGGTCGAGCAGGGCGATGCACAGCGGCGCGCCCAGGCGATCGGCGTTCATGATCTCGCGCTCCAGCGATTCGTCCATGCCGCGGCGGTTGAGGCTGCCGGTCAGCTGGTCTTCACGCACCAGTTCTCCCATGTGCACCAGTTGCGACTCCAGGGCGGTGATGCGGGCTTCGGCTTTTTGCATTTCCTGGCGCGCATTGATCATTTCGTCGCGCGAGCGCAGCGCTTCGTCCTGGGCTTCCTTCGTCGCGTTCATGATGCCGTTGAGCACCGAGTTGAGATCGCTGATGTCCGAGGCCTGGCTGATTTGCTGCGAAAAAGTAGCGATGGTCTTGTGATAGTTGTCGGTCGTCGACACCATCGCGCTGAGGCGATCGACGAAGGTCAGCATCATGTTCTTGGCGGTGACTTTTTCTTCGCTCAGCGTATTCTTGAGCAGGCCTTGCTTGAAGATGACTTCCTTCAGGGTCTTGGTGGCGTCGGCCAGCGAGGTCTTGCTGATCGGGCCGTTGATCAGTTCCTGCACGGCGGTGATCTGGCTGCTCAGCCACGATCCTTTCTCCAGCAGGCCGTGGATGTTCTCCAGCAACAGCTGGAACAGGCGCATCAATAATTCCTGCTGCAGGGCAATGTCTTCGCTCTTGAGTTCAATCTGGAAGCTCATCTGCTTGAGGCGGCCGATGACCTCGTTCATGGCCTGTTCGGAGAACGCGGTCTTGAGATCGAGGCCGATCGATTTCGATTCGTTCGCCAGTTCCGGCGCTTCGATCAGCAGCGACGCCATGTTGAAGATCAGCACGCGCGCCAGCACCTCGCGCAGCATCTTTTCCTTCTTGCTGTCGCGGATGAATTCGCGTTCCGGATCGATCGGCACGAGTTGGCCGTGCGGGACCAGGTTGCGCGATGGAAAATATTGCTCGACGAAATTGTCCAGCTCGTCGTTGTAGTCTTTCCAGTCGCTGCCGTTGATCGCCATTGTCAGGCGCAGGCCGAGCTTGCCGATGTCGCCCGGCTGCTGCGTCAGGTGCTGGGCGAACGCGGTGAGGACGCCTTCCGGCTTCAGGTCGCTCTTGGTGCCGACGATTTCTTCGTAGGCCTCACGATAGGCGTCAGGAGTAGGGGCAATGCGGCGTGTGGCGAGTTGCTGGAAGGCTTCTCGCGCGATATCGACGGGACTTTGATCTGGCTTTTTTTGCATGCCTGATGGGCGGCTTCTTATTCAAACGGATTGCGACAAGTCTCATGGCTTCCCGCCGGATGACGCGGAACAATGTCCCGCGATATGGCGTTCTTTACCTCGGCAAGGACAGTTGATGTCGTTTAATGCTTATTTCTTGACGACATTGCAACGGGTAGGACGAGATTTGTCTTTTAACGCATTTTACCGTCTGGCGGTTTACACCGGCAGGCCGGTTGCGTATTTATTCGACTAAGTTGTTTTTCAGCGCATAGTGCGTGAGCTCGGCGTTGTGGCGCAATTTCATTTTGGCCAGGACGCGTGAACGATACATGCTGATGGTTTTGACCGAGAGCAATAATTCGGCCGCGATATCGCTGACGGTCTTGCCGGACGCGATCATCACCATGGTCTGGTATTCCCGGTCGGACAGGGTTTCGTGCAGTGGTGTTTCGTGGTCGAAGCCGATCTGGTTGGCCAACTCCTGCGCCAGCGACGGGCTGATGTACTTGCGGCCAGCGGCGACCTGGCGGATCGCGTTGATCAATTCGGCCGGCGCCGCCTGTTTGTTGAGAAAGCCCGCCGCGCCGGCCTTGAGGGCGCGGATGGCGTACTGGTCTTCGCGGTGGATGGACAGCATCAGCACCGGCAGCTTGGGAATTTCCTTCTTGATTTGCTTGAGGACGTCGATGCCGGTGCGATCCGGCAGGATGATGTCAAGCAGCAGCACGTCGCAGTTGCCCAGGCGCGTCAGCTTGATGGTTTCCAGCCCGTTCTCGGCGTTGCCGACGACGATGATGTCCTTGGTGCCGCTGCAGATCTGCCGGAGGCCTTCGCGCACGATCGCATGATCGTCGGCGATCGCCACTTTGATGGCAGAACTGTTCTTTTTCATTATTGGCATGGGTTGCTATCTGTCTCCGGCTGAACGTGGCGTTATTTTATAAGGTTAGCAGCGGATGGGGCAGGAAGCGTCAACAGCAGTTGCGTGCCGCCGCTTTCACCTTGCGACACCTCCAGCGTTGCGCCGACCAGTGCGGCGCGTTCGTGCATGCCGCGCAAGCCCGACGACTGCGGCCGCGTACCGGCATCCTGCGGCAAACCGGCGCCGTCGTCAATAGCAGT
>NZ_AJHH01000495.1 GCF_000256565.1 Herbaspirillum lusitanum P6-12
CGATTCCTGCCAGCCGCACCAGATATAAAGGGTCCATCGCAAGATGGGCCCTTTTGTCTTTTCTGCTCCACAAAAGTCTGCTTTTGAAGTGACCTCCACATTGACGTATCTCCGGATTGGCGGTCGCGATCATTGCATTGATGGTGGTGGCGAAGCCGTTTTGATCGCGGCGAGATGACCATCGCGCAAAAACTGTTGCGCTATTTGAAAATCCCTATATAATCGCGCCTCTTGCGGCTGTAGCTCAGCTGGATAGCCGAGATCAAGTACGGCCGGATGCAAGT
>NZ_AJHH01000496.1 GCF_000256565.1 Herbaspirillum lusitanum P6-12
CGCAGCTTGCAGGCCGAGATCAAGTACGGCCGGATGCAAGTCGTCGATGATGTCGTGCATGGCCTCGAGCGCACCGTCGATCAGGCCGTCGGCGTGGCGCGCCTGGTCGAGCAGGGCATCGTTGTCGCGGGGAAGTTGCCCGCCGAGTTGGGCCAGCGCCATCTTGAGCGCGGTCAGGTGGCTGCCGAGTTCGTCGTGCAAGTCTTTGGCGATGCGCCGGCGTTCAGCTTCCTTGATGCGGTCGGCGGTCGGGTCAGGGCGGGCGGCAGGAATGTCGCTCATGGTGCAGTAAGGTGGAAAAGCGAGGAATCAAGCGGCAATCATAAGGCAGATGAAGTGCAAATCAGCAGATAAAGGTGGCGTAAAGGCGATTTAACGATGGTTGATGCGCCTGAAAACGAGTCCCGGTGCGGAATAGAAGATTTTTGGCGCAAAGGCTTCCATTCCGCCCAAAAGCGGTGCTATAATCTCGTCTTTCGCGGCTGTAGCTCAGCTGGATAGAGTACTT
>NZ_AJHH01000497.1 GCF_000256565.1 Herbaspirillum lusitanum P6-12
CGATTCCTGCCAGCCGCACCAAAATGAAAAGGGTCCGTCGAAAGACGGGCCCTTTTGTTTTTGACCTATTCCAGACTTCCAGACCAGACCGTGGAGCATTCATGAGCGCAACCAGCAAATTTCCCTACAAGGGACAAGCCGTCTATCCGCAAGTGGCGCTGCAGGACAACGGCCAATATGCCGCCTGCTTCATCATCCGGGCGGGCTACGACGAAAGCGGCGAAATTCGCTACGTGCGCGAATTGCCGACTACCGAGTTTCCCAGTGAAGACGACGCCGTCGCCTACATCCTCGATTTTTCCGCTGAATGGATTGATCAGAATCCGCTGTAAGCCGCGCGTCCGCACTGACGCAAGAATTACGCGTTCAACACCAGTTCGCGCGACGAGGACAGTTTGAAGGTGTTCACCACCGTCACCAGCGAGCCGGCTTGATCCAGCAGCGATTGCGCCGCCGCCGTGGCTTCTTCCACCAGTGCGGCGTTATGCTGCGTGACGTCGTCCATCTGCATGATGGCCTGATTGACCTGCTCGATGCCGGTGCTTTGTTCCAGGCTGGCGTTGCTGATGTCGGCGACGAAATCGCTGAGCGTCCTGATGCTGTCGACCACCTGGCCGATGGTGGCGCCGGCTTCCTCCACTAATGTCCTGCCCGAAACGATCTTGCCGACCGAATCATCGATCAGGCTCTTGATCTCCTTTGCCGCACCGGCCGAGCGTTGCGCCAGTGCGCGCACCTCGGTGGCGACCACCGCGAAGCCGCGGCCTTGTTCACCCGCGCGCGCCGCTTCCACCGCAGCGTTCAGCGCCAGGATATTGGTCTGGAAGGCAATACCGTTGATGACCGAAATGATGTCGACGATCTTGCGCGACGATTCATTGATGGTCGCCATGGTTCCCACCATCTGATTGACTGCGTTGCCGCCGGCAATCGCCACCTGCGAGGCCGAGGCGGCGAGCTGGTTGGCGTGCAGGGCGCTCTCGGCGTTCTTCTTGACGGCCGAGGTGAGCTGCTGCATGACCGATGCGGTCTCTTGCAGCGAGCCGGCCTGGCGTTCGGTGCGCGACGACAGATTGAGGTTGCCTACGGAAATTTCCTTCGACGCGGTACCGATGGTTTCCGCCGATTGCTTGATGTGATCGACTGAGCGGGCCAGGTTGCCTTGCATGGTTTTCATCGCATGGATGAGGCTGGTCTCATCGTTGTCGGCGAGGCGGATTGTTTCCGTCAGATCGCCTGACGCGATGCGGTCGGCGACACGCACCGCATAGGCCGGTTCGCCGCCGAGCTGGCGCAGCAGGCTACGCGTGAGCACGATGGCGGCGGCGATGCCGAACAGCACGGCGGCCGCGCTCAGCGCCAGCAGCACCAGGCGGCTCGAACGATAGGTGGCGTCAATGCTGCCGGCAACGCGGTCGATGCCCTGACGCTGCAGGCGCAACAGTTTGTCGACCGAGGCCTGGTAGCGGGCGGCGCTCGGCAGGTAATTTTTCTCGAAGGCGTTCTTGGCCTGGAACAGCTTGCCTTCGGCGCGCAAGGCGAGGATGGTGTTGCCGGCTTCGTGGTAAGCCTTGCGGTTGGCGTCGATATCGGCGAACAGTTTTTGTTCTTCGGGCGTATCCAGCAGGCGCTGCACTTTGGCTTGCAGTGCAGCGGCATTCTTTGCCGCGTCGCCGGTCGCCGTTTCAAAATACCCGGCCAGGCTGAGGTCGGTGCTGCGCGCAATCGCGGTGGTGCGTGTGATCGAGGTGGAAATATTTGAATACCAGTCGCTGATCAGGCGTTCCTTGGCCAGCGGCATCTGCATCATGGCATTGGTCGCTTCGGCCACCGACTGCAGGCGCCAGATCCCCATTGCGGCAACGATCGCCATCATCAGCAACACCACCCCGAAGCCCGCGGCGAAGCGCGTCCCGACTTTCCAGTTCTTCATGCGTCTCTCGTTATTTTGTGCCGCCGTCGAGCCTCAATGGCCGCGCCGACGATATTGGATTGCCGAGGATGCTAGCACCGGAGAATGATCCGGAATAATGAAAAATAACGGGAAAGCAATATCAAAAGCGGAAGAAAAGTTTCCGTTTTGTCATCAGCAAATCAGGCGGGGCGATCTCGGAAGAAATTCAGGCGTGGGCGCACAGCGTCAGGTAGCGCGAGAAATGCGCATAGTCCGGCGTCGCCAGGCCGGCGGTCTTGGCGAGGTCGTCCCAGCGCCGCAGGCGAGTGGCGTCGACTGCGTGCGGCATGGCGATGAAGTCTTCCGCCTGCTGCCGGTCAAAGACGCCGCCTTGCAATTGCAAGCTGCGCACCGAGTCCGCCGACAGGGATGAGAAGTACGCCGGCTCGACCGCGCACAGATAGCGCTTGGCGTCGACGTGCAAGCGTATCGGCGCCAGCACGTCTTCGCCGAAGATGGCGCGCAGGAACGGCAGGATGCGGTATTGATGCAAGTCGTCGATGCCATTGGCGGTCGGCGTGTCGTGGATGTCGTAGCCGGCGGAGGCGTCTTCGAGCATATGGCCGAGGTCATGCAACAGCGCGGCGGCGATCAGCGCCGGTGCCGCATTCTCACGCTCGGCCAGCGTAGCGGTTTGCAAGGCATGTTCGAGTTGCGTCACGGGCTCTCCGGTGTACTGGGCGTGGCCGTGGCGGCGGAAAAGGAGTTCGATGTCGGGAAGCGTCAGGGACATGGTATGCGGATACGGAAAAGCAGGGCGCGCGAAGCTCACATGATAGCGGCGGCGTACGGCCTTATTATGACAATTCGATGACCGTAGCGATGACGGTAAGGACACCCGGCACAAACGGGACTCGCTGTGCAGCGTCAAGACTTGTTAATAACCGTAACAGTTTGTAATAGCGATAGATACAGGGTGAGACGGGGTATATCTTACGAACTCCCCCCTCTAATTCATCCCCTGAATTAGATTTAACCCGCGCCGCAAGGTGCGGGTTTTTTATTGTCCGGTCGATTTTTCGGACGACTTCGCGCTCTTCCGTCGCTCTTCCGATTCGTCAATTTCAGATCCGGCGCTGATACCTGCTCCTATAAAGTGTTATACTTTAATGGTAATCATTATCATCTAACGCGTAGGAGAAAAATCATATGATCGGTATCAAGAAACTCGCAGTAGCCGCCGCCATGTTCGCAGCCTTCTCGGCCGCCAGCGCCGCCGAATATCCTATCGGCAAACCGCAGATTCAGAATGGCATGGAAGTCAGCGCGGTCTACCTGCAACCGATCAAGATGGAACCGGACGGCATGATGCGCAAGGCGGAAGAATCGGACGTCCATCTGGAAGCCGATATCCGCGCCGTCGCCAAGAATCCCAACGGTTTTGCCGAAGGCGACTGGATGCCCTATCTGGTCATCAAATTCGAACTGACCAAGGCCGGTTCAACCAAGGTCATCAAGGGCGACATGATGCCGATGGTGGCCAGCGACGGCCCGCACTACGGCGACAACGTCAAGCTCGACGGTCCGGGCAAGTACAAGCTGAAGCTGACCATCTCGCCGCCATCTGCCAACGCGCACGCCCACTTTGGCCGTCACGTCGACAAGGAAACCGGTGTCGGCGCCTGGTTCAAGCCATTTGAACTCTCCTACGATTTCACCTTCGCCGGCGTCGGCAAGAAGGGCGGCTATTAATCAGCGACCGAGCTGGTTTAGCGAGAGCGCATGCGCAGCCGATCGCGCATGCCGAGTGGACCGGCCTTGCCTTTGTGCAAGGCCATGTAGTTTGGGAGTACTGAATGTTCTTGCGTAAATCGCAACCTTTGCAATCTTCACAATCCTCGCGCATTTTGGCTACCTTGATCGGCCTGGCCTGCTCGCTGTCCGCAGCCGCCGCATTTGCTTCGGATCTGCTGACCTTCAAGCTTGAAATGGCGGACGGCAAATTCAAACCGGCACGCATCGAAGTCCCTGCCGGGCAGCGCATCAAGATTGAAATCCACAACGTCGGCAAAACCGCCGCCGAGTTCGAAAGCGTGGAGTTGCGCAAGGAAAAAGTCCTGGCGCCGGGCGCACAGTCCTTCGTCGTGATCGCACCCTTGCGTCCGGGCGAGTACAAGTTTTTCGACGACTTCCATCTGAACATGCCGCAAGGCGTCATCGTCGCCAAATAAACGGCGCAGAGTTGTGATCGTGGTTATCGGCAATATGCAATTGAAAGGGATGTAATGGGGCAGGTGCTATTTATCGTCTGGCGTGAAAGCGTCGAGGCCTTGCTGGTGGTCGGGATTCTGTATGCCTGGCTGAATAACGGCGATGCCGCCGCACGTCGCGGCCTGCCGTATCTTTGGGGCGGCGTGGCGGCAGGCATTGTGGCTGCGCTGGCATTGGGCGCCGCCTTGCTCGGTTTCAGCGAACTCCTGTCGGGCGACGCCCAGACATATTTCCAGATCGGCATGGTGCTGATCGCCGCGGTGCTGATCGTGCAAATGGTGTTCTGGATGCGCAAGCACGGTCGCACGCTCAAGAAAGACATGGAAAGCTCGATGAAGGCCAACTATGAAGCCGGCAACTGGTGGGGCGTGTTCCTGCTGGTGGCGCTGGCGATTGCGCGCGAGGGCAGCGAAACGGCCGTGTTCCTTTACGGGATCGGCATGGGCGAACAGGACGCCAGCCGCGGCGCGCTGATTTTTGCCGGCGTGCTCGGTTTCGCCCTGGCGTTCCTGACTTTCTACCTGCTGCAATTGGGCGGCAAGGTTTTCTCCTGGCGTCGTTTTTTCCAGGTGACCGAAATCATCCTGTTGCTGCTGGCAGCCGGCTTGTTGCTGACGGGGGTTGAAAAGCTGCTCGATCTGCTGCTGGAAAGCTCGGACTGGTTCTCCTCGCTCGGCTTCGTCTCGACCCTCACTGCACCCGTCTGGGACACCAGCTGGCTGCTGGATGATTCGAGCACGGCAGGCAGCCTGATATCGACGCTGACCGGCTATCGCGCCCGCCCGGCGCTGATGAGTATTGCAATTTATGTCATATATTGGCTTGTGATATCCTCCGCGCTTGGCAAGTCGAAATCTACACAAGTTAACAGGCAAGCAGCATAAGGCGATATGAGCACCAGTACGCTTCCCAATACCCGTCTGGCGCGGACGGGTGACTGGATGCGCCGCAATGGCGCATTGATCCGCGGTATTCAGTGGATCGTCGTACTGGTGTACGCCGTGCTCATCCTGGTTCCCATTTTCCTGCCGTTGCCGGACGAAACCGCGCATATCTGGTCCAATCTGACCCTGATTGCGCAGTTCTGCTTCTGGGGCATCTGGTGGCCGTTCGTGCTGGTCAGCATGGTGCTGATGGGCCGTGTCTGGTGCGGCGTATTGTGTCCCGAAGGCGCATTGACCGAGTTTGCCAGCAAGTTCGGTAAAAACCGGGCAATCCCGCGCTGGATGCGCTGGGGCGGCTGGCCCTTCTTCGCGTTTGCGCTCACCACGATCTATGGTCAGATGGTCAGCGTCTATCAATATCCCAAGGCGGTACTGCTCGTGCTCGGCGGATCGACCCTCGGCGCCATGATCGTCGGCTATTTGTACGGCCGCGAAAAGCGCGTCTGGTGCAAATACCTGTGCCCGGTCAACGGCGTGTTCGGCTTGCTGGCCAAGCTGGCGCCATTTCATTACAAAGTCAACGAAGACGCCTGGCGTGCTTCCTATGATACTCACGGCAAGAAGACCATCGCCGTCAATTGCGCGCCGCTGGTTCCCCTGCGCAACATGAAGGGGGCTTCCGATTGCCATATGTGCGGTCGCTGCAGCGGCCATCGCGACGCCATCGCGCTGACATGGCGCGCACCGACCGTTGAAATCGTCAAGGTCGGCCGCACCAGCAACAACCTGTGGGAAAGCTCGCTGGCGCTGTACGGCCTGTTCGGCATCGCCATCGGCGCGTTCCACTGGAGCGCCAGCCCCTGGTTCGTCGAAGCCAAGCAATTCATCGCCACCTGGCTGATCGATCGCGACATCATGTGGCCGTTTGCGACCAACGCGCCATGGTGGCTGCTCACCAACTATCCGCAACAAAGCGACGTGTTTTCCTGGCTCGACGGCGGCCTCGTGGTGGCTTACATCCTGGCGACCGCCGCCGTGCTGGGCACCGCGCTGACCGCCTTGTTCGCACTGAGCAACCTGGTGCTGGGATCATGGAGCCGTTCCCGCTTCAATCATCTGGTGCAGGCAACGATTCCGCTGGCCGGCTGCGGCGTGTTCGTCGGCTTGTCGGCAACCACCATCAGCTTGCTGCGTGCGGAACATTGGCCGGTTGACTGGGCCAATGACGTGCGCGCCGCCTTGCTCACGGTCATGACCTTGTGGAGCGTACTGCTGGCCTGGAAAGTCATCGGCCAGCACACGGAAGCATTCTCGCGCCGGGTACTCGCCATGCTGCCCGTGATCGGCGCGCTCGCGCTGGTCAACTACGCGTGGCTGCTGATGTTCTGGATCTGGTAATTCCCTGATTCTCTAATTCTCTTCTCTGAATACCGCCGGGTTTCCCCCCGTTCCGTCGCTTTGCAGGACTCGCGTAAAATAGCGGGTTTGGTCCGACAGGACCTTGTTTCCGGAACCAACCTGCAAAGATTCTTATGGCACGCCCCCGTTTCCTTCCCGACAATCTGACGTTGATGCTGTTTGCGGTGGTCCTCACCGCCAGCCTTTTTCCCTGTACCGGCGTGGTTGCCGTCGGCTTCGACTGGCTCACCACCTTCATGATCGGCTTGCTGTTTTTCATGCACGGCGCCAAGCTGTCGCGCGAAGCCGTGATCGCCGGCATGGTGCACTGGCGTCTGCATGTGACGGTGCTGTTGTGCACCTTCGCCGTCTTCCCCGTGCTCGGCCTGATTCTCAAGCCCGCCTTGTTGCTGGTGATTACGCCGGATCTCTATCTCGGCATCCTGTTCCTGTGCGTGCTGCCATCGACGGTGCAATCCTCGATTGCTTTTACATCGGTCGCGCGCGGCAACGTGCCGGCCGCCATCTGTGCCGCCTCCGCTTCCAATCTGCTGGGAATCTTCCTGACGCCGCTCATGGTCGGCGTCATCATCGTGGCGCACAACGCGGAGCATTCCTCGCTGGGCTCCATCCTGAAGATCGTCTATCAGTTGCTGCTGCCGTTCGTGGCCGGCCAGATCGCCCGTCCCTGGATCGGCGCCTGGATGGATCGCAACAAGTCCTGGCTGCGCTGGGTGGACCAGAGCTCGGTCCTGCTCGTCGTATACGTCGCGTTCAGTGAAGCGGTCAATCAAGGCTTGTGGCGCCAGGTGCCGCCGGTCATGCTGGTCAGCCTGATTGTGATCAGCTGTTTGCTGCTGGCGATCATCATGTCGATCACGACGTTCGGCAGCCGCCGTCTCGGCTTCAACAAGGAAGATGAAATCACCATCGTTTTCTGCGGCTCCAAAAAGAGCCTCGCCAGCGGCGTGCCGATGGCAAAGGTTTTATTTGCCAGCCAGACCGTCGGCATGGTCCTGTTGCCGCTGATGCTGTTCCACCAGATCCAGTTGATGGTGTGCGCGATATTGGCGCAACGTTATGGCAACCGTCCGGAAGTTACGAAGCCGTCTGCCTGAGTAGCGTCTCCTTCATCTGAAAAAGCCCGCTTGAATCTGCTTCTCGCGGGCTTTTTCATTGCTTGCGTCGATGCCGAGAGAAGAAGGCCAGCATCAGTTTGCCGGCGTCCGGGCCTTTGGCATTGAATGGAAGCGCGTCATCGCCGCCGCTCCAGGCATGACCGAGGCGGGCGATGTGCACTGACCGGACCAGCACCTTCGAGCCCGTGGCGAAGTCGCGGACCGTCATCGAATTTTTGCGCGGGAATTGCTTTGAGGTCCTCCCAAAGTCTTTCGTCACCGGCGGCAATGGCGCCAATGGCGCCTGTGTGGCGGCATGATTCAGCCGCAGGAATTGCCCGGCCAGCTGCAGTTGGTTGATGGGACGCACGATCTTGTCGTCGTCCCCGGTAATCAGGATCGCCGGCATGCCCGGAAACCCAGGCGTCTTGGCCAACAACTTGTCTATCGGCGCCAGAGCTTGGGTACTGCCATGCTGCATCACGCCGTAGGCGCCGACCGCGCTGCGACTGACACCGAACAGCGGAGCGGAATGCATGCCGACGGCGGCGATCAATTGCGGATGAGTCAACGCCAGGATCTGCGCCATGGCGGCCGGCGGAGATGCCGCAAGCATAAATGCGACTGCGGTCGATCGCCTGTTGCGCCACGATCTTGTCGATCATCTGCACGATCAATGCGATGTCGCCGCCACCGCGCTGGGTTGCGGCGTCATACCATTTCCAGCAGCGATTGGGGTGCGTGCGCAGCGACTGTTCGGGATACAGCACCGCGTAGTCCCTGGCGGCGGCCAGCCGGTTCATGCGTGTGCCGGCCGCGAAATCGTCGGCATTCTGTTCGCATCCGTGCAGCATGACGATCAATGGAATCGGCGCAGCGGTTCCCGGAGCCAGGGATGGCAAGAACAACCTGTAGTGCATGCGACGCACCGGCAGGCCGGCGGTGACGCAAGATGAACTGATCCAGTCCCCGGGCGCGGCTGCGCGTGGCAGTGACTTTGGAAGCACGGGCTTGCGCGAGGCCGTGCCGGATGGCGCGCGCTTCGCCTTGGGACTGGATACGATCGCCTTGAGTGCTTTGCTCGCCCGTTTCTGGTGTGCTTTGCCGGCTTTTTTAAGGCTGCTCAGCCACATTCGGTTCAGTTTTTTGAACATGTCAATCCGTCAAGAAGTGTCGGGGCAGAGCGCCACAAGGAAGACGGCGAGAACGCAATAATGTTCAAACAATTTGCTGCGCTGCGTTAATCTGGAGCCTATACGGATGAAGGAGACGTCAGATGGACCTGATCTTACGCAACGCCACGCTGCCTGATGGCGGGCAGCAAGCCGATATCGCCATTGAAGCAGGCCGCATCGTGGCAATCGGTCCGGCGTTAAACCTCAAGGGCGTACAGGAAATCGACATCGCCGGCGATCTGGTGACGCCGCCGTTCGTCGATGCGCATTTCCACATGGACGCTACGCTGAGCTACGGCCTGCCGCGAGTGAATGCCTCCGGCACGCTGCTTGAAGGCATTGCGCTGTGGGGCGAACTGAAACCTGAGCTGACGCAGCAGGCGCTGGTCGGGCGCGCGCTGCAATATTGCGACTGGGCGGTCGCACGCGGCTTGCTGGCGATCCGCTCGCACGTTGATGTTTGCGACGATCGCCTGCTGGCGGTCGAAGCCTTGCTGCACGTGAAGAAACTGGTCGCGCCTTATCTTGATTTGCAACTGGTGGCGTTTCCCCAGGACGGCCTGCTGCGCAGTCCGACCGCCTTCGCCAATCTGCAGCGCGCGATCGCCATGGGCGTCGACGTGGTCGGCGGCATTCCCCATTTCGAGCGGACCATGGCAGAGGGGGCGGAATCGGTCAGGCTGCTATGCGAATTCGCCGCGGAAAACGGATTGCGCGTCGACATGCATTGCGATGAGTCCGACGATCCCATGTCGCGCCATATCGAAACCCTGGCCTATCATGCGCAGCGCCTGGGTTTGCAGGGCAGGGTGGCGGGATCGCACCTGACCTCGATGCATTCGATGGACAACTACTACGTCAGCAAACTACTGCCGCTGATCCGCGAAGCCGGCGTCGCGGCAATCGCCAATCCATTGATCAACATCACGCTGCAAGGCCGCCATGATACTTACCCGAAGCGGCGCGGCATGACCCGCGTGCCGGAGCTGCTGGCCGCCGGCATCGATGTCGCCTTCGGCCATGACTGCGTCATGGATCCCTGGTACAGCCTCGGTTCGGGCGACATGCTGGAGGTCGCGCACATGGGCTTGCACGTAGCGCAAATGACCGGCCAGGAAGCCATGCGCAGCTGCTTCCGCGCCGTGACGGAAACGCCGGCGCGTATTCTGGGCCTGGAAGGCTATGGCTTGCAGGTCGGTTGCCATGCCGACCTTGTGGTGCTGGACGCCGGCGATCCGATTGAAGCGATCCGCCTGCGCGCCGCGCGTCGTTTCGTGATTCGCCGCGGCGTCGTGATCAGCCAGGCGCCGCCGGCGCATGCACAGCTCAATTTGCCGGGACGGCCCGGCAAGGTCGATTTCAGGCTGGCGAAATAACGGCTTTACCAGCAATAGCGAAACCGGTGATCAGGCAGCGGCGCGCAAGGTTCTGGCTGCGGCGACCATGTTGCCCAGCGCCGGCAAGACTTCCGCCCACTGACGCGTCTTCAGGCCGCAATCCGGATTGACCCACAGGCGTTCCACCGGAATGCGCTCGGCCGCCTTCTTCATCAGTTGCACGATATGCTCCTGGGTCGGAATGTTGGGCGAGTGGATGTCGTACACGCCGGGACCGATTTCGTTCGGGTAGTTGAAGTTGTCGAAGGCGTCCAGCAACTCCATGTCCGAACGCGAGGTTTCGATCGTGATCACGTCGGCGTCCATGTCGGCGATCGAGGCGATGATGTCGTTGAACTCCGAATAGCACATGTGGGTATGGATTTGCGTTTCGTCGCCGACGCCGTTGGCGGTGATGCGGAACGATTCGACCGCCCAGTCCAGGTACTCTTTCCATTGCGACTTGCGCAGCGGCAGGCCTTCGCGCAGCGCCGCTTCGTCGATCTGGATGATGCGCACGCCGGCTTTTTCCAGGTCCAGCACTTCGTCGCGGATGGCCAGCGCCAGTTGCTTGCACGAGACCGAACGCGGCTGGTCGTCGCGCACGAAGGACCAGTTCAGGATGGTCACCGGGCCGGTGAGCATGCCCTTCATCGGCTTGGCCGTGAGCGATTGCGCATAGGTAATCCATTCCACTGTCATGGCTTGCGGACGACTGATGTCGCCGAACAGGATGGGCGGCTTCACGCAGCGTGAACCGTAGGATTGCACCCAGCCGAACTGGCTGAAAGCGTAGCCTTGCAGTTGCTCGCCGAAGTACTCGACCATGTCGTTGCGCTCGGCTTCGCCATGCACCAGCACGTCCAGGCCCAGGGTTTCCTGTTCGCGCACGCTGCGTTGGATCTCGGCCTGCATTGCGGTCTTGTAACCGGCATTGTCGAGACGGCCTGCCTTGAACTCGCTGCGGGCATGACGGATTTCCGGGGTCTGCGGGAATGAACCGATGGTGGTGGTCGGGTAAGCCGGCAGCTTCAGCAGCGCGGCTTGCCTGACGGCGCGTTGCTGGTAGACGTTGGCGCGTCGGCCGAGTTGGGAATCGATCCCGGCCACCGCAGCTTGCACTGCCGGATCATTGACGCGCGGCGATGCGCGGCGGGCGGCGAGAGCGGCCTGATTGGCGGCCAGTTCGGCCTTGACGGCATCGCGCCCTTGGCGCAGCGCCTTGCCCAGCAGGCGCAGTTCGTCCAGTTTTTGCTGCGCATAGGCCAGCCAGGACTTGATCTCGCCATCCAGCTTCTGTTCGCTGTTCAGGTCGACCGGCACGTGCAGCAGCGAGCACGAAGGCGCCACCCACAGGCGTTCGCCGAGGCGGTTGGCCAGCGGTTCGAGCCAGTCCAGCACGGCGCTCAGGTCGGTTTTCCAGATGTTGCGACCGTTGATCACGCCCAGCGACAACACCTTGTCGGCGGCCAGCAGCTCGATCAGCGGCAGCACGTCGTTGCGGCCGTTGATGGCGTCGATGTGCAGGCCGGCCACCGGCAGGCTGGCGGCGAGCTTTTGATTTTCCAAAAGCTCGCCGAAGTAAGTCGCCAGCAGCAGCTTGACGCCGCTGTTCTTCAGTGCCGCGTAGGCGGTGTTGAAGGCGTTTTTCCAGGCGGCGTCCAGTTCGGTGACGAGTACCGGTTCGTCGATCTGCACCCATTCAATGCCTTGCGCGGCCAGCGCATCCAGCAGTTGCACGTAGACCGGCAGCAGTCGCGGCAACAGCGCCAGCTTGTCCGAGTCGTCCTTGGCCTTGCCCAATGCCAGGTAAGTGACCGGACCGACGATGACCGGCTTGGCCTTGATGCCTTGCGCCTTGGCTTCAGCCAGTTGCGTCAGCAGGCGCGAAGTGTCCAGCTTGAACTCGGTGGAGGCGGTGAACTCCGGGACGATGTAGTGATAATTGGTGTCGAACCACTTGGTCATCTCACCGGCGGCGACACCAGCGCAGCAGGCGCCATGGTCTTCGGCTCCTTGTGCCGAGCGACCGCGCGCCACGCGGAAGTAATTGTCCAGGGTATCGCCGTGGAAATCACGTACACGCTCGGGCAGGTTGCCCAGCGTGAAACTCATGTCGAGCACTTGATCGTAGAACGCAAAGTCGCCGACCGGAACGAAATCGAGGCCGGCTTGGTTATCCCAGTGACGCTGGCGCAATTGCGCACCCAGGTTTTTCAGTTCGTCGCGCGAGGATTCGCCTTTCCAGTAGGACTCCAGTGCGAACTTCAGCTCGCGCTTGGCGCCGATGCGGGGGAAGCCCAGATTGTGGATCGTGGTCATGGTCTGTCAATTCCAAAAAGTGAAGAATGGGCAGATGGTAGATCCTGAATTCCATGACGTATAATGGTATTAACTCAGTGATCCATGAGTTTTACTCATTTGAAATGGTCGACAATGCTAGAGCGCATCCATCTTGCCGTAGTCCAGGAAGTTGAAAAACAGGGGTCCCTGACGGCCGCAGCCAACGTCCTTTGCGTGACGCAGTCGGCGTTGAGTCACAGCATGAAAAAGCTGGAGCAGCAGTTGGGGACGGATATCTGGCTGCGAGAAGGGCGCAACCTGCGGCTGACGCAGGCAGGGGAATATCTGCTCGCCGTCGCCAACCGCGTGCTGCCGCAACTGAACCAGGCCGAAGAACGCCTGCGCCAGTTCGCCCAGGGCGAGCGCGGGGCCTTGCGCATCGGCATGGAATGCCATCCCTGTTACCAATGGCTGCTGAAAGTGGCGTCGCCTTATCTGGCCGCGTGGCCGGATGTGGATGTGGACGTCAAACAGAAATTCCAGTTCGGCGGCATCGGTGCGCTGTTCGGTTATGAGATCGACCTGCTGGTCACACCGGACCCGCTCTACAAACCGGGCCTGAAGTTCGTGCCGGTGTTCGACTACGAGCAGGTGCTGGTGGTTGCCGGCGGCCACAAACTGGCCAAAGAGGAATACGTCAAGCCGCAGCAGCTCACCAACGAGATATTGATCACGTATCCGGTCGCCACCGACCGCCTCGACATCTACAATCAATTCCTCATGCCGGCCGGCGTGACGCCCAAGCGCCACAAGACGATCGAGACCACCGACATCATGCTGCAGATGGTCGCCCAGCGGGCGCGGCGTGGCAGCCTTGCCGCGTTGGCTGGTGGAGGAATACGGCGGCAAGCTTGATATCGTCCCGGTTCGTCTTGGCGCCAACGGCATCGCCAAACAGATCTTTCTCGGCGCCCGTGAAGGCGATCTGGAGATTGACTATCTGCAGGCATTCATCGAGCTGGCGCGCAAGCCGGCGGCATCTGCGGGCGTGGCGAAGCGCTCCCGGGCGCTTGGGCGATGACTACTGGGTGCGGCGCTGTCGGTCTCGGTCTCATAACGCCGCACGATTCATTTCGATCACTGACAACACCAAGGCATTCAACCGCATGAACTCAGGCATCCGCACGCTGCACATCCCCGATCCCGAGCGCGGCGCAAGCGCGCCGTGCGTGGTCCAGTATCCGACGCTTGCCGCCGCCATGCAGACGACCATCGGCCCCTATGTCTTCGACGCGGCGCCGGATGCACCGATCGCGCCGGGGCAGTTCCCCGTGTGCGTGGTCTCGCACGGCGGCGGCGGATCGCATCTGCTGTACCGAAGCATAGCCGGTCATCTCGCCGCGCACGGCTACATCGTCGTCAGCCCGGAACATGCCGGCGACAATCGCAACGATCGCTCGCTGTCCAACACCGATGCCGCCGCGATTGGCCGGCCGGGGCAGACGTCGCGTGCGCTCGACGCCGTGCTGGCAGATACTTTTTTCGAGTCCGCGGCGGATGCCGGTCGCATCGCCATGCTGGGACATTCGATGGGCGGCTATACCGCGCTGGCGCTGGCCGGTGGACATCCCTGGTCGCGTTCGGGAGAAGCGCTGCCGGTCGTGGCAGACGCGCGCATCCGTGCCGCCGTATTGCTGGCGCCGGCGACCGACTGGTTCATGGCGCCAGGCGCGCTCGATGACGTGCATGTGCCTTTGCTGGCGCTGGCGGGAGAGCGCGATCCGATCACGCCTGCGGAAAGCATCCGGAAAGTTCTGTCGCAGTTGCCGGCAAGTACGCCGCTGGAATTTTCCGTGGTGGCGGGCGCCGGGCATTTTTCTTTTCTGACGCCTTTTCCGGAAGCGATGCAGCGGCCGAATTTTCCGCCGTCCCAGGATCCGCCCGGTTTCGACCGCGAACAGTTCCATCGCGAGTTGCCGGAGCTCATTCGGGCGTTTCTGGCGCGTACTCTCGGAACAAGCTGAACCGGTAAAAAACATCGGTACAATCCGCCCATCATCCACACAGTGAGCCCGCCATGGAAATCCACCTGCTCCCGCATGCACTCAACATCACCACGCTGGCGCTGTTCGCCGTTGTGGCGCTCGTCACCATCGCCACGCCCGGCCCGACCGTGTTGCTGGCGCTGGCCAATGGCGCGCGTTACGGCGTGCGTCGTTCCTTGCCCGGCATGCTGGGCGCGGTGTCGTCGGACTTCGTGCTGGTCGGTTCGGTGGCGCTCGGACTGGGCGCGGTGCTGGCGGCATCGGAGTTCTGGTTCTCCGTCGTCAAGTGGATCGGCGCGATCTACCTGGCGTGGCTCGGTATCCGGTTGCTGCGTTCCAAGGGCGGACTGGATCTGTCGCGCGCCCAGGCCGATGACGGCGAAGCGGCGCCGATGCGCATCTTCGCCAAGTCGTTCCTGGTGGCGGTGACCAATCCAAAAGGTTATCTGTTCTGTTCGGCGCTGCTGCCGCAATTCATCAACGCGGCGGAACCGCAATGGCCGCAATACACCGCCATCAGCGTGGTGTTCGCGGCGCTCGATCTTGCGGCCGGATTCCAGCGTGATCAGGCAGGCGCGACCGTGCAGGCCGCAATGTTCGGGCAAGGAGACCGGTTGATCGATTTCTGCAGTGATCAGCGGAGGCAACTCGCGCGACTGATTGCCGCGCTGCAGTTGGGCCATGCTGTCGAGCGCCTGGCGATGGCTGTCGCACGGCAGGCCGAGCGCCGCCAGGATGGTGCGCAGCGACGCCGGCGTCAA
>NZ_AJHH01000498.1 GCF_000256565.1 Herbaspirillum lusitanum P6-12
CGGCGACTTGACCTGGTACAGGTACATGTCGTGGATGTTGCGGCCGTCGGCCCGGATGTAGCCCTTGTTATAGAAGTCGTCGATCTTCATTTTCTTGAGCTCGGCCATGACCTTGGTCGAATCGTCGGTCTTGATCGCCGCGACCGCCTTCAGGTAGGTCGTGGTGGCGGAGTAAGCGGCGGCCTGGTGCGTGCTCGGCATCTTCTTCATCTTCAGGAAGAAGCGGTTGGCGAACTGGCGCGAGGCGTCGTCCTTGTCCCAGTACCAGCTGTCGGTCATCATCAGGCCCTCGGCGTTGTTCAGGCCGAGTGCGTGGATGTCGTTGATCACCATCAGGAGACCCACCAGCTTCATGGTCTTGGTGACGCCGAATTCCTTGGCCGCCTTGATCGCATTGACGGTATCGTCGCCGGCGTTGGCCAGGCCCAGTATCTGCGCCTTGGAGCCCTGCGCCTGCAGCAGGAAGGTCAGGCGCGCCGAGCCGGCGCCGATGTTGATGTAGACGCGCTTCTTTTCCGCCATGACCTTGTTCGTCGCCAGGGCGGTAGCGGAGTTGACGCCGCCGATCAGCATGTCGAGGCCGCGCTGGTCGGCCCATTCGCGCGCCTTGGTGGCGGCGATGTCGGCTTTGTTGAGGTGATCGGCGGACAGTACTTCGATCGGCTTGCCCAGCACCTTGCCGCCGAAGTCGGC
>NZ_AJHH01000499.1 GCF_000256565.1 Herbaspirillum lusitanum P6-12
AGTGTGCTTGCATGGTGTCTCCTTGTTGTCGATGCTTTCTGATGAAGCGATCTGTGATTGCTTTGGTGCTGCCGTTACTGCTGCGGTATTGCTTTTGCCTGCCATGTTATAGCTTACTTCCCGCGTCGCTGCGCCAGCAGCTTGACTGCAAAATCGACGCGTACGTCCTTGGCGGCGACCATTTGTTGCACCACCCAATCCATCTCTTCTGCAGATGCCCCAGCCGCCAGTCCGATATTGCGGGCATGCAGCGCCATGTGGCCGCGCTGGATGCCTTCGGTGGCGAGCGCGCGCAGGGCGGCCATGTTTTGCGCGAGGCCGACGGCGACGGCGATCTCGGCCAGTTCCTGCGCCGATTTGACGTCCATCATCTTGAGCGCCAGGCGCGCCAGCGGATGCGTCTTGGTGGCGCCGCCGACCAGGCCGACCGGCATCGGGATCTCCAGCGTGCCGACCAGGTGGCCGTCGTTGCCGATTTCCCAGGTGGAGAGCGAAGTGTAGTGTCCGTTGCGGCAGGCATAGGCATGCGCGCCGGCTTCCACCGCGCGCCAGTCGTTGCCGGTGGCGACGATGACCGGGTCGATGCCGTTCATGATGCCCTTGTTGTGCGTGGCGGCGCGGTAAGGATCGACGGCGGCGAAAGTATAGGCGTCGACGATGCGGTTGATGACGTCGGCGCCGTCGTAGTCGGCCGTCGTCAGCGCTTCAGGCGAGACGCGCACGTGGGCGCGCGCCAGGCGCAGGTCGGCGAGGTTGGACAGGATGCGCAGGCGCACCTTGCCGCCGGTGATCTGTTCGATATGGCCGGCCACTGCTTCGGCCATGGTGTTGACGGTATTGGCGCCCATGGCGTCGCGCACATCCACGATCAGGTGGGTCACCACCATGGCGCCGCGTCGGGTGTCGGGAAAGACCTGCACCTCGATGTCGCGGCAACCGCCACCCAGCTGCTGGAGCAACTGGTCGCGACTATTGGCGATGTCGATGATGGCCTGCCTTTCCTTGAGGATGGCCAGGCGCGCACCGTGCGGATCGCTGATGCCGGTCAGCTGGATCTGGGCGCGCATGAGGGGCAGGCTGCTGGAGGTCTGGAAGCCGCCGCAGTCGCGGATCAGCTTGGCCATGAACGAGGCGGCCGCGACCACCGAGGGTTCTTCCACGGCCATCGGCACCAGCACGTCCTTGCCGTTCAACTGGAAATAGCCGGCCACGCCCATCGGTATCTGGAAGGTGCCGATCACGTTTTCGATCATGCCGTTGGCGACTTCCAGCGGCAGCGCGGCCGGATTGGCGAGCAGGGCGACTTCGTCTGCCGTGAGGTTGGCGCGCTGGGCGATCTGCTCCAGGCGTTGTTGCGGATTGAGCGAACGGAATTGCGGGAGTCGGGAGTCGACGGTCATGTATGCCTCTGCTTTGTCTCAGTGTTGTCTCAGTCTTATGCACCGGCAGGAGCCGGATGGAATGCAGGCAAGAATAGCAGGCTGTACCCAATTTATTTGGTACACTTTTGACGAACAGTGCAACAACTGTACCCAAGACACTTGTCCTGCGATGCAACATCCGCCCGGAGCCGCCATGCCCAGCGTTTCACCTTCTTCTTCCATTCCTTCCACACTGACGCAACGGCTGGTGCAACTGATCCGGCGCCAGATCAGCGAAGGCGTCTATGCGCCGGGCAGCCGCCTGCCGTCGATCCGCGACATGGCGAAAACCCACGACTGCGCCAAGAACACCATCGTCAACGCCTTCGATTACCTGACCGCGCTGGGCGTGCTGGAGCCGCGCCGCGGTTCCGGTTTCTTCGTCTGCGCGGCGGCGCCGGCGATCAAGGACGACGACGAAGCCTCGTCGCTGAGCCGCGCGATGGACGTGGTCTGGCTCATGCGCGAACAATTGAAAAGCGATCCCGAGCACTTGCGGCTGGGCGACGGCTTCCCGCCGGTGGACTGGCTCAACGAAGTACGGCTCGACAAATTCCACCAGAAGGTGGTGCGCACCGGCCTCGGCGCCTTGTTCGGCTACGGCAGCCGTTTCGGTTACCAGCCGCTGCGCCAGCACCTGGTGCATCGGCTTGCGAATCACGGCATCGACGCCTCGGCCAGCCAGATCGTACTGACCCATGGCGCGAATCAGGCGCTCGATATCGTGATCCGCAATTTCGTCAAACCGGGCGACCGCGTGCTGGTCGACGAGCCCGGCTACTACATGCTGTTCGGCAAGCTCAAGCTGGGCGGCGCGCGCATCGTCGGCATCCCGCGCCTGGCCGACGGGCCGGACCTCGAGGCGCTTGAGCGCGAGCTCAAGATCGGCAAGCCCTGCCTGTTCTTCACGCAGACGCTGGCGCACAATCCGACCGGTTCCGACACCTCGCCGCACAAGGCGCACAAGATCCTGCAACTGGCCGATCGCTACAACGCCATCGTCGTCGAGAACGATACCTTCGCCGACTTCAAGCCCAACGCCGCGCCGCGCATTTCCACGCTGGATCAGCTGCGCCGCACGATCTACGTCGGCAGTTTTTCGAAATCGGTGTCGGCGGCCTTGCGCGTGGGCTTCCTGGCCTGTCATCGCGATCTCGCCAGCGACCTCGCCGACATCAAGATGCTGGTGCACGTGAGCAGTTCCGAATACTGCGAGCGCACGCTCGACGTCATCCTCAGCGAAGGCCATTACAGCCGCCATGCCGCGCGTCTGCGCGATCGCCTGACGCAGGCGACCGAGAGCTCGCGGCGTCTGTTGGAGAACATGGGCGCGGAACTGTTCTGCTCGCCGGCGCAATCGATGTACCTGTGGGCGGCGATGCCGGGTTATCCGGATTCCAAGGCGCTGGCGCAGGCGCTGATGCGGCAGAACATCGTCACCGCGCCGGGCAGCATTTTCCATATCGATACCGAAGCGCCGTCGCGCTGGTCGCGTTACAACGTCGGCCTGCTCGGCGATCCGCGTTTCGCGGCGGCGATGCAGGGCTTGCTGCCCTGAAAGCGTTCCGCAGGGCAAGCAGGGGCGGCGAGCCGGTTTGCTCTAGAATGGATGCCTTTCCAGGGCAATCACTTACCTTCCATGTTAGCCAAACCACCACTGCTGAGCGTCGCCGAAGCATTGAAATTCCTGCTCAAGTCGGCCGTGCCGCTGAACCAGGCCGAAACCATTCCCACGCTGGAGGCCAACGGCCGCGTGCTGGCCGCGCCGCAGGTATCGCAGATCAACGTGCCGGGCATGGACAATTCGCAGATGGACGGCTACGCCGTGCGCGCAGCGGAATGCGCGAGCGGCGAGACGCGCCTGCGGGTGTCGCAACGCATTCCGGCCGGCCATGTCGGCGTCGCGCTGGAGCCCGGCACGGCCGCGCGCATCTTCACCGGCGCGATGGTGCCGCAAGGCGCGGACGCCATCGTCATGCAGGAAGCCTGTGAGTTCAGTAAAGATGCCGACGGCGACCATGTCATCGTGCGTCATGTACCGCAAGCAGGCGAGTGGATTCGTGAAACCGGTGAAGACATCAAAGCCGCCGACACCATCCTGCCGGCCGGCGTGCGCTTGCGTCCGCAAGAGCTGGGGCTGGCCGCATCGGTCGGTCTGGCGAGCCTGCCGGTACTGCGCAAGTTGCGCGTGGCGGTGTTCTTCACCGGCGACGAACTGACCATGCCGGGCGAAGCGCTCAAGCCCGGCGCGATATACAACTCCAACCGTTTCCTGCTGCGCGGCCTGCTGGAAAACCTCGGCTGCGAGGTGAAAGACTTCGGCATCGTGCCCGACCGGTTGCAAGCCACGCGCGACACCTTGCGCGCGGCGGCGGCCAGCCATGATCTGATCATCACCAGCGGCGGCGTCTCGGTCGGCGAAGAAGACCACGTCAAGCCGGCGGTCGAGGCCGAAGGCCGCCTCAACATGTGGCAGATCGCCATGAAGCCGGGCAAGCCGCTGGCGTTCGGCGAGATCAATCGCGGCAGCGGCAAAGCGTTTTTCCTCGGCCTGCCGGGCAATCCGGTATCGACCTTCGTCACCTTCCTGGTGTTCGTTCGGCCGTTCCTGTTGCGCCTGCAAGGCATCGACAACGTCGCGCCGCGCACCTTGACGCTGCGCGCCGATTTCAACTGGCACAAGGCCGACCGCCGCCAGGAATTCCTGCGCGCGCGTTTCAACGATGCCGGCGGCCTCGACCTGTTCCCGAAACAGGGATCGGGCGTATTGACTTCCACCGTCTGGGGCGACGGCCTGATCGACAATCCGGCCGGCAAGACCATCGCCGAGGGCGATCTGGTGCGCTTCATTCCCTTCGATCACTTGCTGCATTGAGCACGCCGATATTTTTCAGGACCAGAATCACATGAAAATAGAACTCCGTTTTTTTGCCAGCGTGCGTGAAGCGCTCGGCGTCACGCAAGAGATCATCGACTTGCCCGACCACGTCAAGACCGTCGGCGACGTACGTGCCTTCCTGATGGGACGCGGCGGCCTCTGGATGGAAGTGCTGTCGCCGGAGAAGGCGCTGCGCATGGCCTACGACCACAACATGGTCGAACCGGGCACGCTGATCGAAGAGGGCGGCGAAGTCGCGTTCTTCCCGCCGGTAACCGGCGGTTGAGAGAGATCATGCCACTGCAGAAGGAAGACCTCGATCGCATTGCCGGCGGCACGCTGGCGCACTACGAAGGACGCGCCGACGACTTCCGCGAAGGCACGCGCGACCATGACGTCAGCCAGAACATCAATGCCTTGCTTGATGCCATATCGGAATCTCCATCGGCATCGGCGCCGCTGACGATACTCGACTTCGGCTGCGGTCCCGGCCGCGACCTGCGGACGTTCAGCAAGCTCGGCCATCGCGCCATCGGCCTGGACGGCACGCCCAGTTTCGTCGAGATGGCGCGGCGCGCGCCGATTCCGGCTGTGAAGTGTGGCAGCAGAACTTCTTTGAACTGGACTTGCCCGCCGCCTTCTTCGACGGCGTGTTCGCCAACGCCTCGTTGTTCCATGTCCCCGTCGCGGAACTGCCGCGCGTGCTAGGTCAATTGCACGCTACGCTGAAGCCGGAGGGGGTGCTGTTCTGTTCCAATCCGCGCGGCAGCAACAGCGAAGGATGGAGCAGCGGGCGCTATGGTTCGTACCACGACCTCGAGGCATGGCGCGGTTTCATGACGGCGGCAGGCTTTGTCGAAATCCGGCATTATTACCGTCCCGACGGCTTGCTGCGTTCCGAGCAGGCGTGGCTGGCCACGGTGTGGCGCAAGCCTGCCGGGACTTTGGCGACAGTCAGGCGCAGTTAAAAAAAGCCGGCGCCAATGTAGCGCGCGGGAAAAAGCAGGCAGGAACCAAGTGAGGAGACGCTCATATGTTGAAGACAAGGAGATATCTTGCACCTGACCACTGAAATTGCCGCCTGGGCGGTCCAGGACACGCGCCTGCTGCTGTCCGTCCTGATCGCGCTGATCGCCATTGTCGTGCTGATCAGCGTACTCAAAATCGCTCCCTTCCTCTCGATCCTGCTGGGCACGTTCATCGCCGGCACCGGCGGGGGCCCCCCGCCCGGCTCGATGGCGCGCGCCGATTCCGGCTGTGAAGTGTGGCAGCAGAACTTCTTTGAACTGGACTTGCCCGCCGCCTTCTTCGACGGCGTGTTCGCCAACGCCTCGTTGTTCCATGTCCCCGTCGCGGAACTGCCGCGCGTGCTAGGTCAATTGCACGCTACGCTGAAGCCGGAGGGGGTGCTGTTCTGTTCCAATCCGCGCGGCAGCAACAGCGAAGGATGGAGCAGCGGGCGCTATGGTTCGTACCACGACCTCGAGGCATGGCGCGGTTTCATGACGGCGGCAGGCTTTGTCGAAATCCGGCATTATTACCGTCCCGACGGCTTGCTGCGTTCCGAGCAGGCGTGGCTGGCCACGGTGTGGCGCAAGCCTGCCGGGACTTTGGCGACAGTCAGGCGCAGTTAAAAAAAGCCGGCGCCAATGTAGCGCGCGGGAAAAAGCAGGCAGGAACCAAGTGAGGAGACGCTCATATGTTGAAGACAAGGAGATATCTTGCACCTGACCACTGAAATTGCCGCCTGGGCGGTCCAGGACACGCGCCTGCTGCTGTCCGTCCTGATCGCGCTGATCGCCATTGTCGTGCTGATCAGCGTACTCAAAATCGCTCCCTTCCTCTCGATCCTGCTGGGCACGTTCATCGCCGGCACCGGCGCCGCTGGAAAAGATCGCCTCCTCGTTCAGCAAGGGCGCCGGCAGCATCCTCGGCGAAGCCGGTATCATCATCGCGCTGGGCGCCATGCTGGGTGCACTGATGGCCGACTCGGGCGCGGCCGACAAGATCGTCACGACACTTTTACGTTACGCCAAAGGCGCGGCGATCCCGTGGATGATGGCGCTGGTGGCGCTGGTCGTCGGCTTGCCCCTGTTCTTCGAAGTCGGCCTGGTGATGATGGCGCCGATCATCTTCGTGATGGCGCGCCGTTCGCAACAACCGATCCTGCGCGTGGCGATTCCGGCGCTGGCCGGCATGACCACCTTGCACGCCTTGCTGCCGCCGCATCCGGGTCCGCTGATCGCGGTGAGTGCCTTGCATGCAGATCTCGGCACTACCATGCTGCTGGGGTTTGTGGTGGCGATTCCGGCAGTGATCCTGGCCGGCCCCCTGTACGGCATGTGGCTCGCGCCGCGCATGCCCATCGGTGAACCGGAGCAGATCGGCGCCTTGTTCAAGGGCCAGCAGGCGCCTGAACTGCAACCGGGCTTCCTGCCGTCGTTGATCACCATCCTGTTGCCGGTCGTGCTGATGCTGGGTCGCACCGTCGCCAAGATCTGGGTCATGCCTGAGACGACCTTGTTCGAGATGCTCAACTTCTTCGGCGAACCCATCATCGCGCTGACCGTGACGGTGCTGTTTGCGGTAGTGGTGCTGGGCTGGAGCCGTGGCGTCAGCCGCACCGACGTCGGCGCCATCCTGCGCAAGGCCTTGCCGCCGATCGCCGGCCTGTTGCTGACCATCGGCGCGGGCGGCGGCCTCAAGCAAGCCTTGCTGACCGCCGGCATCAGCGACACGATTACCAAGGTGGCGACCGGCACCCACGTGCCGTTGATCCTGCTGGCCTGGCTGATCGCCGTGGCGCTGCGCCAGGCAACCGGCTCGGCGACCGTGGCCACGACCGCCACGGCCGGCATCGTCGCGCCGCTGGTGGCGAGCCTGTCGGGCACGCACAATGCGCTGATGGCGCTGGCGATCGGCGCCGGCTCGGTATTTTTCTGCCACGTCAACGATGCCGGCTTCTGGATGGTGAAGGAATACTTCGGCCTCGATCTCAAGCAGACCTTCGCGACGTGGTCGGTGATCCAGACCATCGTGTCGGTGGTCGGACTGGTCATGACGCTGCTGTTGTGGGGCGTGCTGACCTGAGCATCGTTTCTCGTGCTGAACAAGTCCCGGCAAGTCCGGGACTTGTCGTTTCTGCGGCCGGGCAGCCGGCCACTTTAGGTACAATGGACGCGATTCCATTTGACTGCTTCCCCCATGCCGATCCGCGTCCAGACTGCCGACTTTGACCTCAGCGCCGAGATCGCCGCGCTGCGCCTGAACAACCCCAAGGTTGGCGCCGTGGTGAGTTTCGTCGGCACGGTGCGCGACCTCAACGACGGCGCCAGCGTTCAGGAGATGGAACTCGAACACTATCCCGGCATGACCGAGAAGGCGCTCGGGCAGATCGTCATCGACGCCAAGGCACGCTGGGAGATTTTCGATGCGCTGGTCATTCACCGCGTCGGCCCGCTGCAGCCGCTCGAACAAATCGTGCTGGTGGCTGTGACGGCGAAGCATCGCGGCGTCGCATTCGCCGCTTGCGAATTCATCATGGATTACCTCAAGACGCAGGCGCCGTTCTGGAAAAAGGAACGGACGCCCGAAGGCGCGCGCTGGGTGGATGCACGCGAGAGCGATGATCAGGCACTGTCGAAGTGGCAGGCGGATCCATCCTCTTCCAACGCAGACTGAGCTTTTTCTCTCCCGACAATAACAACATGTTCCGTCTTCCGACCACTGCTACCGCACCGTTCTGTCCCTCCGAAGTTTCCGGCAGCGTCTCGGTTCCGTCGCACGCCACCGTCTGGCAAAAACTCAAGGTCTACGTCGGTCCCGGCCTGCTGATTTCCATCGGCTACATGGATCCGGGCAACTGGGCCACCTCGGTGCAGGCCGGTTCGCAATTCGGCTATCAATTGCTGTTCGTGGTGATGCTGTCGAGCCTGGCGGCGATTGTGCTGCAATGCCTGTGCGCACGGCTGGGCATCGTCACCGGCAAGGACCTCGCGGTGCATTCGCGCGAAAACTATCCGCCGGCGGTGGGCAAGGGCATGTGGGTATTTGCCGAGTTGTCGATCATCGCCTGCGACCTCGCTGAAGTACTGGGTTGCGCGCTGGCATTCAAATTGTTGTTGGGCGTGTCGCTGCCGGTCGGCGTGCTGCTGACGGCGCTCGATACCGTGATCGTGCTGGGCCTGCAGGGACGTGGATTCCGCCAGGTGGAAGCGATCATTCTCGGGCTGGTGGTGACGATTGCGGTATGCCTGTTTGCGCAGCTGGCGTTCGTGAAAGCCGACTGGCACGCCGTGGTGCAGGGCTTCGTGCCGTCGCTGGCGGCGCTGTCGAGCCGCGAGCCGCTGTATCTGGCCATCGGCGTGCTCGGCGCCACGGTGATGCCGCACAACCTGTATTTGCATTCGTCCATCGTGCAGACGCGCGCGGTGAAACGCGACCGCGCCGGGCTGCTCGAAGCGATCCGCTACACCCGCGTCGACACCACCGTGTCCCTGCTGATTGCGATGGCGATCAACGCCGCCATCCTGATCCTCGCGGCGTCGGCCTTCCATCGCAGCGGCCGCACCGACGTGGTCGACCTGGACGTTGCTTATCATTTGCTCGATCCGATCACCGGCACTTCACTCGCGGCGATCCTGTTCGGCGTGGGCTTGTTTGCGGCGGGGCAGAGTTCGACCTTCACCGGCACGATTGCCGGCCAGGTGATCATGGAAGGTTTCCTCAAACTGAAAATCCCGTGCTGGCAGCGCCGCCTGGTCACGCGCGGGCTGGCGCTGATTCCGGCGCTGATCGGCGTGCTGACGCTGGGCGAGCATTCGGTCGGACGCCTGCTGGTGCTCAGCCAGGTGGTACTGAGTCTGCAGTTGCCGTTTGCCATGTTCCCGCTGATCCGGCTGACCAGCCGGCGCGACCTGATGGGCGATTTCGCCAACCCGGTGTGGCTCGCCGCGCTGGTGTGGATGCTGTTCCTCGGCATCAGCGCGGCCAATACCTGGCTGGTGGTTCAGCTGTTCATTTAGCTTCTTTGCGGCTGCCGGGCTCCAGCGTCACGGTGCAGGTCAGGCCCGCCGCCAGCAACACATCCTTGGGCACTTCATCGATCTGGATGCGCACCGGAATGCGTTGCGCCAGCCGCACCCAATTGAAGGTCGGGTTGACGTCGGCCAGCAATTCTCGGCTTTGCGGATTGTCGCGGTCGTAGATGCCGCGCGAGATGCTGTCGACGTGGCCGCGCAAGGTGGCGCCGTTGATCAGCTGGATTTTGGCCTTGTCGCCGACGGCGACGTAGGGCAACTTGGTCTCTTCGAAATATCCATACACCCAGAACGAATGGCTGTCGATGATGGCGATCTTGGCGGCACCCGCGCTGGCGTAGTCGCCGCGACGCACGCTCAGGTTGGTGATGTAGCCGTCGACCGGCGCATAGACCTTGGTGCGGTCGAGATTGAGCTTGGCGCTGTCGCGCTGGGCGATGGCGACCTGGTATTGCGCTTCGGCGCCGGCGACCTGGCTGCCGGCGTCTTCACGGTTTTCGCGCGAGACCACCAGCGCATCGACATCAGCACGGCGGCGGGCCTGGGCGCGGCGCATGTTCAGGTCGGCGCGACGGGCTTCCACTTCAGCGCGGCGCACGTCCAGCTCGGCCTTGCGGGCGGTGACGGCGGCTTCGGCCTGTTGCAGCGCCAGTTGGTAGCGCGATGGATCGATCTGCATCAGCAGGTCGCCCTTGTGCACCAGCTGGTTGTCGCGCACGGGCAAGTCGACCACCTGGCCGGCGACGTCCGGCGCGATGTTGACGACCTCGGCGCGCACGCGGCCGTCGCGTGTCCACGGCGACACCATGTAGTGCTGCCACAGGCTCCACGCCAGGAAGATCGCGGCCAGGAAAATCAGCGCCGTGACGAGGAAACGAAAAATCGATTTGACCGACATGATGAGTAACTCCCGATGATTTCTGTATCTGTTGTGTTTTTGCTTAAGCGTAGATGGCGAGTCCGAGCAGCGCCGCGATGCACGTGAACAAACTCACGCGAAACAGCGCCGGATGCCACACTAGGTTGTACAGGCCGATGCGCACGAGGATGCGATCGGCGACCAGCGCGATGGCGCCGGCGACGATGACGGCCAGCAGCAACGTCGGCACGTAGGCGTCGAAGAAGGAAATTTCACGCGGCATGGTGGGCTCCTGAAGATGTGGCGGCATCGCCGTTCTGATGCATGGGTTGCAAGGGCGATTGCGGATCGAGCAAGGCGGTGCGGATGAAGTGCAGGTAACTCAGCGTGCGTTGCAGGCGATGGCGTTCGCTGCGCTCGCGGTAATGCGGGCCGATGGCTTGCTGGACTTCGGCGATGGTGCGGTTGTTGGCGTCGAGCACGGCCGCCAGCGTGGCTGGCGTGGGCTGGCGGAACAGCGCCGGCAGAGCTTCCCGCAGACGATCCAGCGCGGCGTAGGCGGCCGGCGACAACAGGCCGGGATTGCCGCTGCGGATGCCGTGCAGTTCGGTGCGCAGCTCAATGATGGCGTGGCCGATTTCCAGCGTGGCGAACATCCAGCCGAAAGCGTCCTTGCGCAATGCAGGACGGCTGCCGGTGAGCATGGTGATCTGGTGCATCAGGTCGCGTGTGCCGCTTTCGAACTGCAGCGCCAGGTGCGCCAGTTTGCCGAAGCAGGCCTGCACGACCTGCTTGCGCAATTGCTTTTCGAGATGGCGCACGGTCCAGTTGGTGGTCGGCGGCAACAGCACCATGAAGGCGACGGTGGTCACGACCAGTGAGAGCATCAGCGCGATCGATTCGTTCAGGTAGCCGGCGGCGTTGAAATGCGCCAGGTTGTCCGGCACCGCCACGAACGGGAAGAAGATGCAGATGCCGAGTCCGTAACCGGCCAGCGTCGGCTTGGTGGTCAGCAGTACTGCCAGCATCAGCACCGGCGTCAGCGCTGCGGCCAGCATCCAGAATCCGTCCAGCTGCGGCACGATATGGAAGGTGTAGAAGTAGCCCAGCACCACCGCCAGCGCCACGCCCATGGTGACGGTGCGGGTCGCCTTGGCGGGGTCAGGTGCGGCCGAAGTGATGGCGCAGAACGCCGCCGCGTTGAGCGCCGCGACGTCGCCGCTCGGCCAGCCGCTCAGGATCCAGAACGTCGACAGTCCGATCAGCGTGATCGCGGCACGGGCGCCGGCGATGCTCGCCGTGACCATGCTGGTCTTGGGCGCGTAGACGTGCTCCCATTGTTCGCGTTCGTGGCGGCGTTGCACCAGCGAGGCGTAGGTGAGGGTGTAGGCGTGCAGCTCTTCGATCACGCGGTACAGCAACTCGGAGGCGGTGTCGAAATCCAGTACGGCATCGTCGTCGAGTTCCTGCGAGCGGGTATGGGCATCGCGGGTGGCGCGCACGCGGCGCGGCAATTCCTGTTTGTAGCTTTCCAGCTTGAGCGCGGCATCGGCGGCGTCGATGGCGGTCATCACCGGCTCGCCGCCGCTGCGGGTCAGCAGGGGTTGGACCTCGCGGAAATAGGGCGAGATCGCATCGATCACCAGTTGCGCCGACGGATTGCGGCTGTCGTGCAGGCGGTTCATCAACTGGTGCAGCGCGTGCACTCGTGTCGACAGCGCCATGAACTCGCTGTTCATGCGCGTGAGGCGACCGCTGCGCAGGCGGATTTCCGGGTCTTCGAAGATGGCCGAACTGCGCAGCGCTTCGAGTCCGATGATGTCGCCGACGAAGCGCGCATTGGTCGCTTCCAGCGCCTTGCGGTCGGCGCTGCCGCCGAGCGTGTTGCCGATCAGGTCGACAAAGGCGGTGAAACGGCCTCGAATGATGCGCACCAGGCCGGGCGCACTGGCTTGCGGGAATACCAGCGCGCTGACCACGCCGGCGCAGACGATGCCGACGGTGATCTCGGTCACGCGCGTCATCACCGAGTCGAACGTCAGCGCCGGATTGAGCGCCGCCGGGATGCCGATCAGCGCCACCGTGTAGCCGGACAGCACGAAACCGTACGAGCGGAAGTTGCGGTTGTGCGCCGAGCCGACCGTGCACAGGCCGATCCAGCATGCGGTGGCGAGCAGGAACAGTTCCGGCGTCTGCGCGAACAGGCCGACGAACACGACCACCGCCGCCGAGCCGACCAGCGTGCCGATGACGCGGTAGAAACTTTTGGCGAGGATCATGCCGCTCTGCGGCTGCATCACGATGAAAACGGTGATCAGGCCCGAGCGCGGCGATTCGAGGTCGAGCGCGTAGCCGATGCCGAGCGCCAGCAGGCCGGCGAAGACCATCTTGAAAACGTAGATCCAGTTGGGGAAATCGGTCTGCCACCAGTCGGCGGCGGCATCATGCAACTGCCGTCCGAACGACTGAGGCGCCGGAGTAGTTGCTGTGGCTGAGGTGGCTGATGTGGCTGAGGTGCTCACTGCGCGGCTCCTGCTTGCAGCGTGGCCGCCGCTTCGGTCTCAGGCGCCGACACTTCCAATCCACCGCCCAGCGCAACGGTGAGGCTGGCGTAAGCGGTCAGCTTCTGCGCCAGCAACTGCTGCACCACTTGTTGCTGGTGCTGCCATTGGGTCTGCGCGGTCAGCACGTTGACGTAGTTGGTCAGGCCACGCTGGTAGGCGCGCGTGGCGATGTCGATGTTCTTTTGCGCGGCCGCCACCGAGAGGTCGGCCTGCACCTGCTGGCGTTGGATCGCCTGCAGCGTGACGATCTGGTCGGCGATGCTCTTGAGCGCCTGGCTCAGGAGCAGGTTGTAGTGCTCTACTTCCATGTCGTAGCCGGCGGTAGTGGCGCCGAGCTGGCCGCGCAGGCGGCCGCCTTCAAAGATCGGCAGCGAAATCGCCGGGCCGTAAGTGGTGGTGATGTTGCGTGCGCTCAGGAAACTCAGCAAACCGCCTCCGGCCGCAGTCGGGCCGATGCTGGCCAACAGGTTGACGTTGGGATAGAAGGCCGCCTTGGCCACGGCGATGCCCTTGGCCGAGGCTTCCACGCGCCCTGATGTCGGGACGGCGGCCGATCAGTTCAGCCGGCAGGGCGCTGGGCAGTCCGAGCGCGGCTTGCAGGTTCATGACCGGGCGCGTGATGTTGTCGCCGGCGCCGGGACCTTCGCCGAGCAGGGCCGCCAGCTGGTTGCGCGTGAGGGCGATATTTTCATTGAAGACTTCGATCTGGCGGCGGGTCTCCGGCAGCGGGACTTCGGCCTGGGTGATTTCCATTTGGGTGCCGATGCCGCCACGGAAGCGGCGGTTGGCGAGGTCGAGGATCTGTTGTTCCTGTTTCAGCGTGTCCTGCGCGCTGTCGAGCAGGCCGTATTGCAGCGACAGCTGCACGTAGGTGCGCACCACGTTGCTTTCCAGTTCGAGCTGGGCGGCACGGGCGTCGGCGGCGACGGCATGGATTTCATCCTGCGCGCGTTCGGTGGTGTTGCGATTGCGGTCCCACAGGTCGAGGTTGTAGGACAGGCTCAGCACCGCGGTGTTGTTCCAGGTCAGCTTGTCGCGGAAGCTGGCGCCGTAATAGACGTTGTCGGACCAGTCCTTGCGGCCGACGGCGGCGTCCAGCTGCGCCTGCGGCAATTCGCCGGCATGCGCGACCACGGCCATGGCCTGGGCCTGGCGCACGCGCGCGGCGCTTTAT
>NZ_AJHH01000500.1 GCF_000256565.1 Herbaspirillum lusitanum P6-12
GCCAGCCGGCTTCGGCGCCAACCTGGCGGATGGCGTTGCCGACGTCGAAGGTATTGGGCTGTTGGACAACCGCTTGCGGCTTGATGCCGCCATTGTCGGCGCAACCGGCGAGCACGGCACAGGCCAGGCAAGCCGCAACAATCATGCGCGGCGCAACAATGCGGCGTTTGTCAGCAGAGGTCTTCATCGGACTATCCCAAAAAATGCAAATATCTAGTGATACCGATTGTATTTTGTAAAGATAGAGAGAAAAACCACAGTAAACACAAAGGGTCTTTTCAATTACTGCAACAATGATTTTGCTGTTTTGAGTAACAATGCAGCTTCCGGTAACCGTGTTTTGGTGCATCGCACAGGCAAAACGTCCGGATTGAAGACTGGAAAGACAAGAAGATATGGATACTTTGCAAAACATGCGCATTTTCATGCGTGTTGTCGATGCTGGCAGTTTTACACTGGCTGCGCAACAAATGGAATTGACCACCGCCCACGTGTCGCGCGCAGTGGCGGATCTGGAGCGTCACCTGCGCACCCGGCTGCTGAATCGCACCACGCGCCGCATCGCCCTGACCGAAGCCGGCGAACGCTACCTGCTGCGCTGCGAACAGATCGTCTCCTACGTGCAGGAAGCCGAAGCCGAGGCCAGCGACGCCTACGTCAGGCCGTCCGGGCGGCTGCGCATCCACACCATGACCAGCTTCGGGCAACGCTACGTGATCCCGGCGGTGTCGAGCTACCAGAAGCGCTATCCCGATGTCGCCATCGAGCTGACGCTGGCGCAGCGCATACCGGATCTGCTGGAGGAGGGCTTCGACGTGTCGCTGGTGCTGGCGCGCGAATTGCCGGATTCTGGACTGATCTTTCGCCAGCTCAGCAGCATCTACAGCATCCTGTGCGCGTCGCCGCTGTACCTGGAAAAGCACGGCACGCCGCAGAAGCCGCAGGAATTGCTCAACCACAATTGCCTGCAGCTGGTCAGCCCGGTGTCGCCGCTGGACGAATGGGCGATGGAAGGTCCGGACGGCAGGGAAGTGGTCGCCATCAAATCCAACTTCCACGTCAACGTCGCCGAAGCCATGCTGCTGAGCCTCAAGGAAGGCATGGGCATCGGCGTGCTGCCGCTGTATTCGGCGGTGGACGCCTTGCGCGCCGGCACCATCGTGCGCGTGCTGCCGCGATACCGCATGCAGGACATGGGCGTGTATGCGCTGTACCCGTCGCGCCAATACCTCGACGCCAA
The DNA here is from genome assembly GCF_000256565.1 of Herbaspirillum lusitanum P6-12. Taxonomy (GTDB): domain Bacteria; phylum Pseudomonadota; class Gammaproteobacteria; order Burkholderiales; family Burkholderiaceae_D; genus Herbaspirillum; species Herbaspirillum lusitanum. The sequence continues at coordinate 1,241 of NZ_AJHH01000500.1, forward strand.
GATCAGCACCTGGGTCGACTGGATGCATGAAAGCGTCGACAAGGCCTTGCAGGACGATCATCAGGCGCTTGACCGGCTCACGGTTCATTCGCCATGATTGCGTATTGATAAAAGAAGACAAAAAGGAAACGGACGATGCAGTGGATTGCGGTTGGCATGGGGGCGGCGCTGGGCGCCTGGTTGCGCTGGGGACTGAGCCTGTGGCTTAACGTCGCCGGCCAGGCGCTGCCGTTGGGCACGCTGGCGGCCAACTGGGGCGGCGGTTTCGTGATCGGCTTCCTGGTGGCGTTTTTTGAAGGGCACCAAGGCTTGCCGGTGGAGTGGCGTTTGTTCCTGATCACCGGCTTTCTGGGCGGCCTGACAACATTTTCCACCTTCTCAGCGGAAGCCATGCTGCTGCTGCAACGCGGCGACTATCTGTTGGCGATCGCCCATTCGGGCTTGCATCTGCTGGGCTCGGTCGCCTTGTGCGTGGCGGGTTTTGCGGTGTATCGCGCGGTGTTTGCGTAGCCGGGATGCCTCCGGCCGCGCTGGCGGCTTTCGCAGGGCGCCTGTCGGACACCTTCCCGCGCCGGCACGATCTGCCGTAAATTGATCTGGATCAAATCCGGCAGCCTTTCGCGGCCATACAGTCGGATCATTCCTTGAAATACGTCTGCACGTCCCAATTTTCTAGGTATTCAAAAATTCGGAGCGAAAGCACATCATGCGTCTCGACAAACTCACTACTAAATTGCAGGAAGCTCTGGCGGATGCCCAGAGCCGGGCGGTCGGCAACGACAACCAGTACATCGACCCGGTCCACCTGGTGCTGGCCTTGCTGGCCCAGGACGACGGCGGCGTCAATGTCGCCGGACTGACTTCGGCCTTGCAGCATGCCTTGACGCGCCTGCCCAAGGTCTCCGGCAACGGCGGCGAAGTGCAGATCGGCCGCGAACTGGCGGCCTTGCTGAACCTGGCCGACAAGGAATCGCAAAAACACGGCGACCAGTTCATCGCCAGCGAAATGGTCTTGCTCGGCCTGGCCGACGACAAGTCCGATGCCGGCCGCGCCGCGCGTGAAAACGGCCTCTCTCGCAAGTCGCTGGAAGCCGCCATCAGCACGGTGCGCGGCGGCGCCAGCGTGTCCTCGCAAGAGGGCGAAGGCCAGCGCGAGGCATTGAAAAAATATACCCTGGACCTGACCGAGCGTGCCCGCAACGGCAAGCTCGATCCGGTGATCGGCCGCGACGATGAAATCCGCCGCGCGATCCAGGTGCTGCAACGCCGCAGCAAGAATAATCCGGTGCTGATCGGCGAACCCGGCGTCGGCAAGACCGCCATCGTCGAAGGCCTGGCGCAGCGCATCGTCAGCGGCGAAGTGCCGGACAGCCTCAAGTCCAAGCGCGTCCTGTCGCTCGACATGGCGGCCTTGCTGGCCGGCGCCAAGTATCGCGGCGAGTTCGAGGAACGCCTGAAAGCCGTCTTGAAAGAGATCGCCCAGGACGAAGGCCAGACCATCGTCTTCATCGACGAGCTGCACACCATGGTTGGCGCCGGCAAGGCCGAGGGCGCCATGGATGCCGGCAACATGTTGAAGCCTGCGCTGGCGCGCGGCGAGTTGCACTGCGTCGGCGCCACCACGCTGGACGAGTATCGCAAGTACATCGAAAAGGACGCCGCTCTCGAGCGCCGCTTCCAGAAGATCATTGTCGATGAGCCGAGCGTGGAGGCGACCATCGCCATCCTGCGCGGCTTGCAGGAAAAGTACGAAGTGCATCACGGCGTCGACATCACCGAGGCCGCCGCCAAGATCAAGATCGAGATCGACTCCAAGCCGGAAGTCATGGACAAGCTCGACCGTCGCCTGATCCAGCTCAAGATCGAGCGCGAAGCGGTCAAGCGCGAGAAGGATGAAGCGTCGCAAAAGCGCCTGACGCTGATCGAGGAAGAAATCATCAAGCTCGAGCGCGAATACGCCGATCTGGAAGAAATCTGGAAGGCCGAGAAGTCGACCGTCCAGGGCAGCCAGCACCTGAAAGAGGAGATCGAACAGATCCGCTTGCAGATGGACGATGCGACACGCAAGAGCGACTGGCAAAAAGTGTCCGAGCTCAAGTACGGCAAGCTGGCCGAATTGGAAAAGGCGCTGGAAACCCAGAACAAGCAGGACGCCGCCAGCGAGCAGACCGTCGGCAAGCCACGTCTGGTGCGCACGCAGGTCGGCGCGGAAGAAATCGCCGAGATCGTGGCGCGCGCAACCGGTATTCCGGTCTCGCGCATGATGCAGGGCGAGCGTGAAAAACTGTTGCACATGGAAGAGGTATTGCACGACCGCGTGGTGGGGCAGGACGAGGCGATTGTTGCCGTCTCGGATGCCATCCGCCGTTCACGCGCTGGCTTGGGCGATCCGGGCAAGCCTTACGGCTCGTTCATGTTCCTCGGCCCCACCGGTGTCGGCAAGACCGAGCTGTGCAAGGCGCTGGCGTCCTATCTGTTCGACACCGACGAAGCCATGATCCGCATCGACATGAGCGAATTCATGGAGAAGCATTCGGTCGCCCGCCTGATCGGCGCGCCGCCGGGCTATGTCGGCTATGAGGAGGGCGGTTACCTGACCGAAGCGGTGCGGCGCAAGCCCTACAGCGTGATCTTGCTGGACGAGATCGAGAAGGCCCATCCGGACGTGTTCAACGTCCTGCTGCAAGTGCTCGACGACGGCCGCATGACCGACGGCCAGGGCCGCACGGTGGACTTCAAGAACACCGTGATCGTGATGACCTCGAACCTGGGTTCACACAAGATCCAGGCCATGGAGGGAAGCGATGCGGCGGTGGTGAAGATGGCGGTGATGGCCGAGGTCAAGCTGCATTTCCGTCCCGAGTTCATCAACCGGGTCGACGAGATCGTGGTGTTCCATGCACTCGACGAAAAGAACATCGGCGCGATCGCCAAGATCCAGCTGCATATCCTCGAGGCGCGTCTGGCCAAGATGGATATCGGCCTGGTGATTACCGACGACGGATTGCAGAAGATCGCAGAGGCCGGTTTCGATCCGGTGTATGGCGCGCGGCCGCTGAAACGGGCGATCCAGCAGGAAATCGAGAACCCCTTGTCGAAGCTCATCCTGCAAGGAAAATTCGGTCCCAAGGACGTGGTCCATGTGAGTGTCAAAAATGGGGCTCTTTCGTTTGAGTCAAACTAAATGTCTTGATTAACTCTTTGTAATTATGCTATCTAGTTCCCTGATGGCCTGAGAGAAATACTTCGATAAAATGAGTATTTTTTCAGGGCTCAGGGAATTTTTTTATGTAAACGATTAAACTCTCTGATTCGGTGCCGGGTGTGCGAAATGAGGCATCAAATGACGCCAAGTCATGTATAAAAAACAATAAATCACGTGAACTATCCGTCCCAGACGACCGTGGCATAAGCAAGGGGTGAAATTCTGAAGCAATCTTCATTACAACGGCTGTTCATCCTGCCGTTTGTATTTCTGATGTTATGCCTGGCGGTGACGATCGGCTGGTTCCTGTATCGTGCCGGCGATGACGCCACCGAGGTGCTGGCGCGCAATGCATTGATGGATACCATGAACCGCGTCGGCCAGGCGACCGACCGGCAGTTGCTGGGCGCGCGCGAGACGCTGCGCGTGGTGGCGCCGGATCCGATTCCGCCGGCTGAAAAGGGCGGTCAGCCGATCTACATCCCGTTTCCCAAGGACAAAGCTGCACTGGAAGAGCGCCTGTGGCTGGCCAACAGCCTGTTCGACGATCCCAGTTATGTCTATTTCGGCGGCGCCGACGGCAGTTTCCTTGGTGTGAAGCAGGAAGAGATGAATCTCTTCATGTACAGCACCCGCGATCCCCAGGGTAAAAATTACGTCTATCATTTGCGCGGTCCCGGCACCACGCCGGTGCTGATCGCCACCCAGGATTACGAACCGCGCAACCGTCCCTGGTATCGCCAGGCCATCGAGCGCAAGCAGGAAACCTGGTCGCCGGTGTTCACCGATTTCCGTCTCAAGTTCCTCGGCATCACCTTGTCCAAGCCGGTGTATTCGCCCGAGCACGTCTTGCTGGGCGTGGCCACCAGCAGCATCGGCCTGCAACGGCTGAGCGACTTCCTGCAAGCCTTGCCGCTGACCAGGAACGGCGTCGCCTTCATCATCGAGATGTCGGGGGACCTGATCGCCACCTCAGTGAACGAACCGATCCACAAGGTCGACGGCGCCAACTTCGTGCGGCTGAACGCCGGGCAGAGCACGTCGCCCATCGTTCGCCAGTCCTATGCCGACCTGGTCGCCTACATGAAGACGCAAAAGCTCGAACCGGGCAAGCTGGTGGTGCAGTCGCTGCAGACTGACGGCCCCAAGACCGAACTGGCGTTCCGCCTGCACCATGACACCGCCGGGCTGGACTGGGTGGCGGTCAGCGCGGTGAGCCGCTCCGACTTCCTCGGTTCGGTGACCGGCGGCGTCTATCAGACCCTGCTGTTGGGCTTCATCGCCGTATGCATGACGTTTGTACTCGGCTTCGCGATCCTGCGCTGGGTGCTGCGCGACATTCGGAAGCTGACGCTGGCGGCAAAGAGCATCGGCAACGGCGAACCCTTCCCGTCGCTCAACATCGATCGCCGCGATGAAATCGGCCAGCTGGCGCAGAGCTTCCAGGAGATGGAGCGCAACTTGCGCACCGATCGCCTGACCAATGTGCTCAACCGGGATTCCTTCATCGCGCAGATCGACTTCCGCCGCCGCAAGGGTACGGAAGTGGCGCCGTTGCAATTTGCGCTGCTGTTCATCGACCTCGACAAGTTCAAGGCGATCAACGACCAGTACGGACATGACGAAGGCGACAAGGTGCTGATTTCGGCCGCTTCGCAATTGCAGCATGCCTTGCGCAAGGACGACTCCGTGGCGCGCTTCGGCGGCGATGAATTCGTGGTCTACCTGCATGGGGTGACGGACGAGAACATCGCCAAGTCGATCGCCGAGAAGATTCGCAACTTCCTCAACCAGCCTATCGAAGGGCGCGACGGCAATCAGTATCACGTCGACGCTTCCATCGGGGTGGCCTTGTTCCCGCAAGACGGCCTGGACATCGAAACGCTGCTGCGCGTGGCCGACGAACGCATGTTCGAGCAAAAGCGCATGCATCGGATCTTGTCGTACGGTGTGAACCGCGAGATATGAAAAAGCCGTGCTTGGCACGGCTTTTTTTCGTCTGCCGAGAGCCGTAGCCGTAGCCCGTGCAGATCAGTTCAGGTAGCTGGTTTAACGCGTCGGCCGTAATTATGCAGTCTCCGCCTTGCGCAGGATGCTTTCGATGGCGCCGGTTTGCGCGACGATTTCCTGCAAGTCGTTGTCGAGCAGGGCAGCGCGACGCCGGAAGGTATGCCAGCCGGACCATTCGGCGGCATCGGGTTGGGTCGCCAGGGCAATGTCTTCGGCCGCCACGGTTTCCGCCAGCGGATTAACGGGTACGACTTCCTCCACCGGCACCGTCGCCGCGGTAGTGCCGTCCGGGCCGGCCAGGATGGTTTGCGCGTGCAGCAGATGGGCGGTGGCGCTCTGGTAAGTCTGTTCGATCAGCTTGTTGACGGGGTCGCGCGGCAAGCCTTCGGCATGGCGGCGCAGCAGGATGCGCAGCGCGGCAATGTGCGCCGCCACCAGATAGTTTTGCACCACGAAGCGGTTGATCTCGCGCACTGCGCGCTGCTTGCTGATCGGCTCGTCCATCATGCGCACCTGCGCCGAAATCAGCGCCGACAGGCTGTCCATGAAACCCTTGCGGCAAACACGGTAAAAGAAGTCGTCGTTGACCTTGCCTTCCAGCATGTCGCGGCTGGCCTTGATGTAGCGATGGCTGGCGTGCAGCACGTTCTTGAGCAGGCGCGGCAGGTCGCGGTATTCCCAGCTCGGCAGCACGTAGCTGAAGATGGTGGCGATGGCCACGCCGATGATGGTGTCAACCAGGCGTTCTCCGACCGCGCCGTGATGGCCGGCCGGCAGCAGCAGGTTGAGCAGCATCAGGATCTGCACCGACGCCGCGATCGCGGTATAGCGGTACTTGACGTAGGTGAAGGCCGGCGCCGCCACGCTGGCGATGAACAGCACCGCCAGCAAGCCCATCGGATCATGCACGAAGCGCAGGATCAGCGCGGTCAGCAGGCAGCCGATGATGGTGCCGATCAGGCGATCGCTCATGCGCTGCTTGGTCGAGCTGAAATTGGGTTTGAGGATAATGACGATGGTCAGCACGATCCAGTAGCCGTGCGACATGTACGGCAGATGGGCGGCGATCCACAGGCCGGTCGAGACCGCCAGCGCGACGCGGATGGCGAAGCGGAAGATCGGCGACTGCCAGCGCAGGTTGGCGATCAGCAGGCCGGCCTTGTACTTTTGCTGGGTCAGGAACGGCGTCATGTCGGACCCCGGCAGGATGGGGATCGCGTCGATCGGGGTTTGCGTGGCCAGGTGCAGCTGCGAGATCAGTTCGATGATGTCGAGGATCTTGTTGTAGGTGACGCGCAGCACCGTGATGGCTTCGTCGGGAATCTGCCCGGCCAGGTTGTCTTGCTGCAGCTGCTGCATCTCGTATTGCACGGCGCGCAGCTCGGCCTTGTAGTTGACGGTCGGCGTCGAGACGCGCTTGCGGGTGACGGCATAGGCGATCGACTCGATGTCCTCGGCGGTCTTGTTGGCCAGGTCGCGCAGGAAGATGATGACGTCGGTGTCGCCGAAATGGCTGCGCAGCAGGGCGTAGTCGGCATGCGTCGACAAGACTTGCTCGTACAGCTCGAGCATGCTCAGATGGACATGCACCAGCAAGCCGTCCTGTTTGGTGTGCATGTCGCGCAGCACCAGGTCGCGCGACGCCTGCAGCTTGTCGGCCAGCACGATCTGCTGGCGCACCAGCGTCGTGAACTGGGTCTGCAGGTCGCTGCGCACGTCATAGAAATCGGCCTTGATGCGCAGGTAGCGCGCCAGCTCGAATAATGCTTCCGCCAATACCTGCTGTTTGACGCGCCGCCGCAAAAAATAGGACACGATCATCGAATAGGTCAGGTAGCCGAGGCCGCCGGCCAGGAAGAAGCCGGCATGCAGGAAGGCTTCGTCAAACGGCACGCTGTTTTCCATCGACAGCGTCATCACCATCAATGCGGCAAATTGCAGCGGCAAGGTCTTCTTGCCGTACACCACCATCATGCTGGCGAGGAAGCTGACCAGCACCATCGCCACGCTGACCAGCCAATGGATCGGGGCGCACAGGCTGATCACCAGCATCACCAGGGTGCACAGCAGCACGCCGGCGAGCATTTCATTGAATTTGTGGCGTAGCGGACTGGGCAAGTCCATCAGGCTGGTACACAGCGCGCCGAGGAAGACCGTCATGGTGGTCTGCATGTCGGCCATGTTGAAGACCAGCATGGTCAGGCCGACGACGCCGGTGGCGATGCGCAGGCCGGTATAGAAATAATGGCTGAAGAGGAAGGTGCGTATATCCAGGGCGTAATGCATGAGGGCGTCGGCTGATTTCTATTAGCGCCATTCTGACCCTTCTGCCTCCAATAGACAACCGATAGGCTAGGGATGCGCAATGGATGCGTGCCCCCGGGCTTCAGCAACTGCCATGCACAACGCTTAGGGCAACGGAAACACCAGGCAGGTCGTCGTCGCATGTGCATAGATCTTGCCGTCGGCATCGACAATGCGGCCTTCGGCGATGCCGATGCGATTGCCGACCTGGATCACCTTGCCTTCGGCGCGCACCGGTCCGGTTGTTGCTGTCAGTGCGCGGATCAGGTTTACCTTCAGTTCCAGCGTGGTGTATCCCATTCCTTGCGGCAGCACGGAATGCACGGCGCAGCCGACGGCCGAGTCGAGCAGGGTGCAGAAGTAGCCGCCATGCACGCTGCCCAGCGGGTTGTAATGCTGTTTGCCCGGCGTGCCCTGAAATACGATGCGGCCCGGTTCGCCGTCAATCGGGATGAAATCCATGGTTTCGCCGATCGGCACCGACGGCAGCTTGCCATCCCAGATGCGCTGCAGGAAATCCATGCCGCTGCCGGCCTTCAGTTCATCCATCGACGCCACGCCGGGCGCGGCCAGTTTGGCGCGTACTTCGGCTTCGCGGGCTTGCCATTGGCGGAGTGTCTCTTCTCTGTTGCTGGTGGGGCTCATGGCGGTCCTTATTGCTTATATGGTTGTGAGGCGCGGTCATTTGCATTGATTTTGCATTGATGAATGACGCGTGACTTTTATGATGAAAGATGGAATGCATTATGCCCCGGCATCCATGTGGCGGCAAAAGGAGGTAGGTCAGGTGTGTTTTTCATGATGCAAAAATAGCGTTTCACATCGTGAAAAATTCGATTGCACAGCATCATGGATATATTTCATTTTCAGAAATTTAATTTCGTATCGCGAAAATTGATATTTAACATATTGAATATTAAGGATAAAAATTTATTGATATGTGCTCTGCACCGAAAAGCCTACTATGAAGTCAT
>NZ_AJHH01000501.1 GCF_000256565.1 Herbaspirillum lusitanum P6-12
GACATTGTTGCTCTGCACCGAAAAGCCTACTATGAAGTCATGGATTTCACTTCCTGACCTCCATTTTCTTACTACCTTAAGGAGATTGACCATGACGACACGCGAACAACAAATTCAGGCACTGGCTAAAGACTGGGCGGAGAACCCACGTTGGGCAGGCGTCAAGCGCAACTACTCGGCCGACGACGTGGTGCGCCTGCGCGGCTCGGTGCAGATCGAGCACACGCTGGCCAAGCGCGGCGCCGAAAAGCTGTGGAATCTGGTCAACAACGAACCGTTCGTCAATGCCCTCGGCGCGCTGACCGGCAACCAGGCGATGCAACAGGTCAAGGCCGGCCTGAAGGCGATCTACCTGTCCGGCTGGCAAGTCGCCGGCGACGCCAACCTGGCCGGCGAAATGTATCCCGACCAATCGCTGTATCCAGCCAACTCGGTGCCGATGGTGGTCAAGCGCATCAACAATACCTTCCAGCGCGCCGACCAGATCCAATGGTCGGAAGGCAAGAACGACATCGACTTCTTCGCACCGATCGTGGCCGACGCGGAAGCCGGTTTCGGCGGCGTGCTGAACGCCTATGAGCTGATGAAGTCGATGATCGACGCGGGCGCCGCCGGCGTTCACTTCGAAGATCAACTGGCGTCGGTGAAGAAGTGCGGCCACATGGGCGGCAAGGTGCTGGTGCCGACACGCGAAGCGGTCGAAAAGCTCAACGCGGCGCGCCTGGCGGCCGACGTTTCCGGCACCAGCACGCTGGTGATCGCCCGTACCGATGCCGAAGCGGCCGACTTGCTGACGTCCGACGTGGACGACAACGACAAGCCGTTCCTGACCGGCGAGCGCACCGTCGAAGGTTTCTTCAAGACCCGTCCGGGCATCGACCAGGCCATCTCGCGCGGCCTGGCCTATTCGGAATACGCCGACCTGGTCTGGTGCGAAACCGGCAAGCCGGACCTGGCCTTCGCCAAGAAATTCGCCGAAGCCATCCACGCCAAGTTCCCGGGCAAGATGCTGTCGTATAACTGCTCGCCGTCGTTCAACTGGAAAAAGAACCTGGACGACGCCACCATCGCCAAATTCCAGAAGGAACTGGGCGCCATGGGCTACAAGTTCCAGTTCATCACGCTGGCCGGTTTCCATGCATTGAACTATTCGATGTTCAACCTGGCGCACGGCTATGCGCGTAACCAGATGTCGGCCTTCGTGGAATTGCAGGAAGCCGAATTCGCAGCAGCCGACAAGGGCTTCACCGCGGTCAAGCATCAGCGCGAAGTCGGCACCGGTTACTTCGACGCGGTCACCCAGGCGATTCAGCAAGGCCAGTCGTCGACCACGGCGTTGCACGGCTCGACGGAAGATGAACAGTTCTTCGATGGCGCCGAAAAGAAGGTTGCCTGAGAAATTTACTCAATAAAGTTGCTCAATAAGTTTGCTTAAGGGCGATTGAAGTTTCAGGGGGTATCCACCCCCGTCCCTGCGGGAGCCGCACTCCACAAGAGTGCGGCTTTTTTACTTTTGGCGGGAGACCATGCCGTCGCGCACCTCGAACACGGCGTCGCCCAGCACGTCGACGTCGGCCGGATCGTGGGTGATGATCAGCATCGGCACATGCAGTTGTTGTTGCAGTTCGCTGAGCTCGTGACGCATGCGTTCGCGCAACGACAGGTCGAGTGCGGAGAAGGGCTCATCCAGCAGCAGGATGTCGGGTTGCGCCACCAGCGCCCGCGCCAGTGCGACGCGCTGGCGCTGGCCACCGGAAATCTGCGAGGGATAGCTGCCGGCTGTGGCGTCCAGCCCGAACGCCTGCAACCAGCGGGCGACCGTCGGATGCGAAGCAGGTTTGCGCAGGTTGAGGCAGCCGCGCTGCAGTCCGAAGGCGATGTTCTGCGCTACCGTCAGGTGAGGGAACAGCGCGTAATCCTGGAACAGATAGGCGACGTTGCGCTGTTGCGGCCGTACGTTGACGCCGTGCGCGGCGTCGAACAACGTGCGCCGGTTCAGCGTGATCCTGCCTTCGTCGGGGGTCATGAGGCCGGCCACGGCCTTGAGCGTCAGGCTCTTGCCTGAGCCAGAGGGACCATATAGTACGATGCGATCGCTGTCGGAGGCGAAGTCGATGTCGAGCTGGAACACGCGATCATCGGCGCGCAGCTCCTTGCGGATGCGGACGGCGACGCTCACGACAGATCCGCCCGGCGTGTATGGCCCGGCATCAGGCGTCCGGCGATCAGCAGCACGGCGACGCAGGTGACCGAGGTGATCACCACCAGCAAGGTCGCGGTGGAGTCGTCGCCGGCCTGCACCGCTTCGTAGATAGCGACGGAGAGCGTTTGCGTGCGGCCCGGCAGATTGCCGGCGATCATCAGCGTGGCGCCGAATTCGCCCAGCGCACGGGCGAACGCCAGGAGCACACCGGCGGCAATGCCGCGCGCCGCCAGCGGCAGGCTCACGCGGAAGAACACGCCGGCTTCGGACACGCCGAGCACGCGCGCGGCATTTTCAAGCTGCTTGTCGACATTTTCAAAGGCAGCACGCGCCGACTTCAGCACCAGCGGGAAGGCCACGATGGTCGAGGCGATCACCGCGCCTTGCCAGGTGAATACCAGTTCAATGCCCAGGCCCGACAACCACGCGCCGAAGGTGCCGCGCTTGCCGAACAGCACCAGCAGGTAATAGCCGAGCACAGTCGGCGGCAGCACCAGCGGCAGCGTCAGGATCGAGTCGATCAGGTCGCGCAGCGGCGAACGCCAGCGCGACAGTCCGTAGGCCGCCGCGACGCCGAAGAAGAGATTAAGCACCGTTGCCCAGCCCGCGACCTTGAGCGAGAGCAGCAACGGAGTCCAGACTGCACCCATAGTTTAGGAAACGCGTGAGAGAGTGAGAGTTGATCAGGCCGCAGCGTAGCAGGGTTATCAGGGTTTGAGGAAGCCGTAACGCGCCAGCACCGCCTGGCCGGCCGCCGATTGCACGTAGGCGAGATATTTTGCAGCCAGTGCTGCCTGCGCAGTGCTTGCCGTCACCGCGATCGGATAAGTGGCAGGCGTATCGGATGGAATGCGGATCGCGACCTTGACCTTGTCCGGCATGACGGCGGTTTTGCGCCATCACGCCCTTGGCCAGAATGGCGTCCCACAGGCCGGCGCTTTCCAGCGCGGTCTTGGTGTAGCGGCCGAACGGCACCGATGCCGGATTGCCGAGTGCGACTTTCTTGACGGCGGGCTGGGTCAGGTCCTTCAGGCTGGCGAGCGGCAGGGTGCTGTCGCCGGGAACGATCAGGACGATCTGGTTGGCGGCGAAATTCTTGCGCGTGGATGCTTGCACGGCTTTTTCCGCGATGGCCTTGTCCATTGCAGTCTGATCCGCCGAGGCGAATACGTCGGCCGGCGCGCCGCGCACGATTTGCTGCATCAGGATGTCGGAGGCGCCGAAGTTGTTGATCACCTTGACGCCGGGATTTTGCTGTTCAAATGCAGCACCCAGGTCCTTGAATGCGTTGGTCAGGCTGGCGGCGGCGGAGACCACGAGGTCGGTCGCGTGCGCCGGCGTCGCCATCAAAGATAGCGCCAGCAAGGCGCACGAGGCGGACGCGGCGAACCTGCGCAGGGATTGTGCGGTAAGGGAAGTGGACATGGGGTCTGTTTTTCTGAATGGAGGAAGAGTTTTGTCGAAATATACGTAAGGATATAACGATAGTCAATTCGTCGTCGCATATACATGTAATTTGCCTGGAGCCCTTGCTACAATCGCGGTCATGACAAATTCCAAAACCGTACGATTGCGCGTGATGCAGGGCGACACGATTGCCTTCGGTCCCGGCAAAGCCGCCTTGCTGCTGGCGATTGATCGCAACGGGTCGATTTCCGGCGCGGCGCGGGAAATGGAAATGTCGTACCGGCGCGCCTGGCTGCTGGTCGAAGAAATGAATCGCTGCTTCAATCAGCCGCTGGTGGCAACCGCAACCGGCGGCGCCAAGGGCGGCGGCGCCAGCATCACCGAGCTGGCGCGCGAAGTAGTGGCTTGCTACCAGCGCATGCAAAAGAAGGCCGACGCCGCCATCGAAAAAGACATGCAGCACCTGCAATCTCTGATCGTCGGCAAGGACTGAACGACGTCGATGCGCAACGCTCTCCTCAAATATCGCTTCCGCCTGCAAACCTGGCTGCGCATGTCCGAAAGCCATGCGATGCTGCTGTGGGCGGCCGTGGTCGGCTTCGTCGGCGCGCTGGCGACGATAGGTTTCCGCGAATGCATCGATGCCGTGCAATACCTGCTGACCGGGCATAGCGGCAGCTTCGTCGAAATCGCCAAGGGCCTGTCCTGGCAGATGCGTGTGCTGTTGCCGACGTGCGGCGGCGTGGTGGCCGGGCTGATCCTGATCTGGGCCAAACGCATGCCGGCCGGCGCCACTTCGGACTACATGGAGGCCGTGGCCATCGGCGACGGCCGGATTCCGATTCGTCATACCTTGCTGCGCAGCCTGTCGTCGCTGGCCACGGTCGGCTCGGGCGGCTCGATCGGACGGGAAGGGCCGATGGTGCAACTGGCGGCCTTGTGCGCTTCGCTGGTCGGCCGTTTCGCCCATTTTCCGTCGTCGCGCATGCGCCTGCTGGTGGCCTGCGGCGCCGCTGCAGGGATTACTTCCGCCTACAACGCGCCGATCGCGGGCGCCTTCTTCGTCACCGAAATCGTGCTTGGCGCGCTGGTGATGGAAAGCTTCGGCCCGGTGGTGGTGGCGTCGGTGGTGGCCAATATCACGATGCGCGAGCTGCCGGGTTACAAGCCTGCCTATGAGATGCCGTACTTCCCGGAAGTGGCCGGCGTCGAGATCATCCTGTTCGTGGTGTTGGGCGTGATCGCCGGGCTGCTGGCGCCGCAATTCCTGCGCCTGCTTGAACTGAGCAAGACGGCGTTCCGGAAGACCCGCCTGCCGTTGCCGCTGCGACTCGGCCTGGGAGGATTGCTGGTCGGGCTGCTGTCGGTGCGGGTGCCGGAGGTGTGGGGAAACGGCTACAGCGTGGTCAATTCGCTGCTGCACACCGACTGGCTGTGGTCGACGGTGCTGATCGTGATGATCTACAAGATCGTCGCGACGGCACTGACCACCGGTTCGGGCGCCGTCGGCGGGATTTTCACGCCGACCCTGTTTGTCGGCGCGGCCATCGGTTTCCTGTTCGGCGACATGGCGCATGCGTTGTGGCCGCATGCGATTTCGCAGCCATTCGCGTACGCGATGGTGGGGATGGGCGCATTCCTGGCGGCGGCGACCAACGCGCCGCTGATGGCGATCCTGATGATCTTCGAGATGACGCTGAGCTACCAGGTGGTGCTGCCGCTGATGCTGTCCTGCGTCGTGGCGTATGTCATCGCGCGCAGCCTGGACGGCAATTCGATGTACGAAATCACGCTCAAGCGCCATCGCGACGCGGCCGAGCGCATTCGCCTGCGCGGCACCCATATGAGCGAGCTGATCAAGCCGGCTGAAACCGTGCTGCAAAAGGACGCGCCGTTTTCCGAAGTGACCCGCATCTTCCTGCAATATCCGGTCAAATACATCTACATCACCGACCAGGAAAATCGTTATCTGGGCGTGGTGGCCTTGCAGGACGTGACCTCGTTGCTGCTCGACAAGGACGATATCGCGACCAAGTGCGCGGGGGATTTCATGCGCACGCACTTCTTGCATGAAGTGACGCCGGACATGTCGCTGGGGGAAGCTTTGCAGTTGTTCCTCGATCATCAGGGCGAGCGTCTGCCGGTGATTTCCAGCGCGGAAGACCCGCGTCTGCTGGGCGTGGTATTCAAGACATCGTTGCTGGATGCGTATTTTCGCTTGGATCGTTCGGGGGAGTAGGTTGCTTCAAAAAGTTGTTGATCGCTTTGTAACATTCGGGGGCGGGGTGACTATTCAGCAAGCAACCTTGTTAGAATGCGACATTAAATGTGAAAAACTACCAAACACGGCGCTGTTTCGCGTGATTTTGGTACAAGCATTGTCAAAGCCGGCGACGGCCACCAACATTTCAGGGATTCGAACGATTTTATGCTGAGTTACCGCCATGCCTTCCACGCTGGCAATCACGCTGATGTGCTCAAGCACATGGTGACGATCCAGTTGATGCGTTATCTCGGCCAGAAAGACACTCCCTACATGGTGGTCGACACCCATGCCGGCGGAGGCGTCTATGCGCTGGACGGGAATTACGCCAGCAAGAACGCCGAATACGAAACCGGCATCGGCCCGCTGTGGGATCGCACCGATCTGCCCGAAGCCGTTGCCGACTACGTGCAAGTGGTGAAAGACCTCAATCCTAGCGGCAAGATGCGCTATTACCCCGGCTCGCCGTATTGCGCGAACCAGGTGATGCGCGAGCAGGATCGTCTGCGCCTGTTCGAGCTGCATACGACCGAAAGCAAGATACTGGCCGACAATTTCCGCAAACTCGATGCGCACGCCGCCGAGCAGGGCAAGCGTCCGACTTCGCGCGGCAAGCGCGTGATGATTGAGCGCGGCGACGGTTTCCTCGCGCTCAAGGCGCTGTTGCCGCCGCCGTCGCGGCGCGCGCTGGTGCTCATCGATCCGCCGTACGAAGACAAGCGCGACTACCAGAAGGTCAAGGAAGCCCTGCAGGATGCGCTGGTGCGCTTCCCGACCGGCACCTATGCGGTCTGGTATCCTGTGCTGCAACGGATCGAGTCCAAACAGTTTTCCGATCGTCTCAAGCGTCTTGGCGCCCGCCAAGAGCTGGATCAACGTCACGCTGTCGATCAGTTCGCCGTCGCCGGATGGCTTCGGCCTGCACACCAGCGGCATGTTCGTGCTGAATCCGCCATGGACGCTGTTGGCGACCTTGAAGGAAGTGATGCCGTATCTGGTGAAGGTGCTGGGTCGCGACAGCGGTGCCGGTTTCCTGCTGGAATCGGGAGAGGCTTGAATGTATCGTTCCGACGAGGCTTGCGGCGGCAGGTTTTGCCGCCGTCTCATCCGTGAAATGTTTTCTGGTATCGGCAATGGATCACGGCATACAATAGAAGATCATGCCAAAGCTTCATTGCCTGCCGGAAGTGCCGGGGTTATCCAAAACAAAAAATCATGACCGAACCGTCTCCTGATCACGACGCCGCCCCGGCGCATCACGCCCATGATTTTTTCCTGGCCCGTCAACCGATCCTGAACCGCGAACAGGAATTGATCGGTTACGAGCTGTTGTTCCGCAACGCCGCGTTTGGGCCGGCCAACGTCAACGACGACGTTTCGGCAACGGCATCCGTCATCGCGCACGCGTCCGAACTCGGCCTCAACAACGTCATCGGCAGCCTGCATGGCTTCATCAACGTTGATGCTACCGTGCTGATGAGCGACTTCATCAATTTCCTGCCAGCCGACAAGGTGGTGCTGGAAATCCTCGAAACCGTCAAAGTCACTCCCGAACTGGTCAAGCGCGTCAATGAACTGGTGCGCGCCGGCTATGTGTTCGCGCTGGACGATGTCATCACCGAATCGGAAGATATCGCCCAGTTGCTACCGCTGGTCAAAATCATCAAGATCGACGTGATGGAAGTGGACGCAAGCAAGCTGCTCAAGCTGAGCGTGCATTTCAAACGCGCCCAAAAGATGCTGTTGGCCGAAAAGGTCGAGACGGTCGAGCAGTTCCGCGATTGCGTGACCTTCGGCTTCGACTACTTCCAGGGCTATTACTTCGCCAAGCCGGTAATCCTGCAGGGCAAGAAGCTGGAAGCGTCCAAGATCGTCATCATGCACATCCTGACGCTGCTGGTGCGCAACGTCGACAACGGCGAGATCGTGCGCTATATCAAGCGTGACGTCGCGTTGAGCCTGACACTGCTGCGCCTGGTGAATACGCCGGTGTACGGTTTCATGAAGCATATCGACTCGCTCGGGCAGGCTCTGATCGTGCTGGGGCGCCGGCAACTCAAGCGCTGGATGCAGATCCTGCTGTTCGCCAATACCGAGAAGGACAAGGCGCATACGCTGTCGCCGTTGCTGATTCTGGCGGCGACGCGCGGCAAGATGCTGGAGCTGATCACCGAAAGAATCCGTCCCGGTCGTCGCAAGATGTCCGAGATCGCCTTCACCGTCGGCATCATGTCGCTGGTCGATGCCTTGTTCGGCATGCCGATGGAAACCATCCTCACCCAGATCACGGTGAGTGCGGAAATCCGCGACGCATTGCTGTTCCGCACCGGCTTCTACGGCGAGATCCTGCAACTGGCCGAGGCTACCGAAAAGGCCGACAAGACGCCGGAGCAGATGAAGGAATTGCTCGACGGGCTGCAACTGAGCGCCGAAGATTTCTACGAACTGGAAACCCAGGCATTCGAATGGGGCAACAACATTTCCACCAACATGGGCCATGTGCCCGAGAAGAAAGTCGAAGCGGAAGCCGGCGCCGGCAACGTCGCCGAGCAGGATAGCTGATCAGTTGATCAGTTGATCATCTGATTCAAAGCGCCGCCCATGTCGGCGGTTTCATTTTCGGTTTGGTTTTCATTTCCTGCCCTTACCGCTCATTCCCGATCACGTCGCCTCGCGGCGTATTTTTTTATCATGCGCGCCAGGCGATTGCCGTGGCCATTACGTCTGTTGCGTCCGCTCCAATGTTCCTTGAACGTTGCCCACCAGCGCCGCCGCGCCTCCTTGAAGGCGGCCAGTCCGGCTTCGACCTGCTGCCACGCATGCGTCGCACGCAGTTGCGCAATCATGCGGTCCTTGAAGCGCAATATGATGTCCCGGTAGCGAGCAAACCAGGGCAGCGACAGCAAGGCTTTCTGCGTCAGCGTGTACACGCGCGCCACCAGTGCAGTGCCGAGCACTTTGGCGCTGACGATGATGATCAGACCCAGTGTCGGATGGCCGTGGGTAATCGACATCAGGGCCAGGATTTTGACAGGGAACAGCAGCAGGCTGGGCAGTACGAAGATGACCAGCGCCACGTAGGGCGGCACGCCGGCGACCCAGGCTTCCAGGCGCACGATGAACGGGATCAGCGGCAGCCGGGCGGACAGGCGTTTGCTGGCGTCCCACAGCCATTCTTCCAGCAGCAAAAGCAATGCCGCGGTGTAGACGAAAGGCGCCAGCAGGTATTTTCTGATGTTGTGCGACAAGGACGTCCTCATGAATGCGCGAAGCCCGCTGCAGGCATATGTTGGGCAGGCGCGCCAAAAACAAGCCGGACTTGCTTCAGGGAATTCCTTGGTCGCCCGCAGTGGTCAGCGCACCTGACGCTGCTTGATCAGGCTGAGCCAGCGATCGCCCCATTTCTCATCGCTCATGCAGGAGGCATAGTCGGTTACGGTGCGTGCGGCGCGTTCCAGCAGCTGGATGTCGGCTTCATGCTGGCGGGCGACGTGCGGATCTTCCAGGAATAGCACGCGGCGGCATTCATGTTCCAGGATCAACTCGGCAATCTGGGCGTCACCGCCGAGCGGACCGCTCAGGAAAGGCTTGACCCAGTTGCGGCCGGCTTCACCCTTGATCTTGACCGCGAGTTCGTTGAGCAGGCCGCCGGTGGTGCCGGTGGCGCAGCGGAAACCGAAACTGTCGAGCACGTCGAAATGGCGTTCGGCCAGTGCCAGCATGCGCGCTTTCATTGAATCATGGGCGATCAGGGCAATGCCTTCGTCGGCCAGCCGGAACGAGCCATCGCGCGCCGGATCAGGCGCAGCGCCGCCGGCAATCGCTTCCAATTCGAACCATTCCTGGGCGCCGGCCAGCGTCGACAGGAAGGGTTTGCCGTGGATCACGCATTGGCGCTTGAGGGCCACCGCTTCCGGGAAGGTCGAGGACGGATCGACAGGATCGATCAGGTAAATGATGGCGTCCAGCATGCGTGCCGGATCGCTGTCGACCACGCGCGACACCAGCTTCATCAGGCCGCCCTGGCGCCCGTAAGGGAAGCGCTCGATGTGCGGATAACCAGGCAGCAGGCCGAGATGGCCGATCGCGTCGAGCGTGCGGCCGACCACGACCAGTTCCGGTTGCAGCGCTTCGATGCGCGCGCGCGAACCCTGGAGCAGTTGCACCAGCGCAGAGTTGGGGGCGTCCTGGTGGGCACGGTTGGCAGCCAGGCCGATACGGTAGCGAGTCGAAGAAGATGTCATGGAAAAGGCGGAAGAAGTCGGTGCGGGAAGCTTTGTTTTGGCGTCGGCGCAGTGTAATTGCGCGCTCGGGGACTTTAACATACCGCTACAATGATGGACAGGCTCAAGGCCTGGACCACATGGAATATGCAAGCGAGAACATGAATAAAGCATTCGTAAAAGAATCCGACGGCGACGATGACGACGAACTGGCGTTGCCGGCCATTCCCGCGGGCACCAGGAATTACATGACGCCGGCGGGGCACAAGCGCATCAAGGATGAGCTGCTGCACCTGATCGACGTCGACCGTCCGGAAGTGGTGCGCATCGTGCATTGGGCCGCCTCCAACGGCGACCGTTCGGAAAACGGCGACTACATCTACGGCAAGCGCCGCCTGCGCGAGATCGATCGCCGCATCCGTTTCCTGACCAAGCGCCTCGACATCGCCGAAGTGGTGGATCCGACCATCCATCACGGCAACGACCAGATCTTTTTCGGCGCCACGGTCACCTATGAAAATCAGGACGGCATCGCACATACCGTCACCATCGTCGGCATCGACGAGCTCGATCCGCTCAACGGCAAGATCAGCTGGATCTCACCGGTGGCGCGCACCCTGACGAAGGCACGCGAAGGCGACGAAGTGACGCTGCAGACGCCGAGCAGCTGACCATCCTCGACGTCAGCTATCCGGGGCGCCGGGGAAGTGAGCCGTCCTTGAGCCGTCCCTGAGCCGGTGCGTTGCCGGTCCGGCCGCACAGCGCTTGGAACGGATTCTGCTCCCTGTTCCCGCAGCACGACCTGGTTCCGGTTTCCTGACTCCGATTTTCTGATATCACGATTTTTCCCGATTAAGCCAAAGGCCTGTCCATGTCCATCGTCTACGCCAGTCTGAATCATCCGCAACGCGTGGCTCTCGCCGCGGAAGTGCATTCCCGGCCGTTCCTGCACTTGAGCGCGCCGGAAAGCCTGACACATCTCGCGGTCTACCTGCGCGACCAGGCGGGCGCGGACGCCAACCATCACGTCGCGTTCCAGCATGCCCTGTTGTCCGACCTGTGCCTGCATTTTGGCGTGACCGCGCCGGGCATGGACGCCAAGCATTTCTTCCACGACTTCGGCCGTTTCCGCCTCAAGTGGGAATGCCATACCGAATTCGCCAGCTATACATTCGCGCAGAGTCACGACGCCGCACTGACGACCGATGAAGCCTTCGCCGCCGCGCCGCTCAGGCACGTGCCGCAGCAGTGGCTGCTGGCGTTGCAGGGCAAGATCATGGTGGCGGCCCATGTGGTGCTGGAACGCGCACCGGCACATGACGCCGCCGCCGGCATGGCGCGCCTGTTCGAAGGCAAGCTGCTGTCTTCCAGCAAGGTATTGCAGGGCGGGGAAATCTGGACCGATTTCGTGATCCAGGCCGATGGTTTCAGCCGCTTCGTGGTGCGCGACATCGACTTGCGCGACCTGCAGGGCGGACGCCTGGTGCAGCGCATCCTGGAAATCGAAACCTACCGCATGATGGCCTTGCTGGGTTTGCCGCACGCGCTGCAGGCCGGGCCGGTGCTCAACGCCATCGAAAGCGATCTGGCGACGCTGACGGCCGCGATGGTCGATGCGGAGCATGGCGGCGGCAATACCAGCGCAGGACACGCAGAAGACGAGCGGATCCTGCGCAAGATCACCGGCCTGGCGGCGCGCATCGAAAAGATGTCGCTGGAAAACAGCTATCGCTTTTCCGCATCGCAGGCGTATTTCCGGCTGGTCAAGGCCCGTATCGAAGAGCTGCGCGAAACCCGCGTGGAGGGCGTGCCCACCATCGGCGAGTTCATGGAACGCCGTCTCGCGCCCGCCATGGACACCTGCACGTCGGTGGCGCATCGCCAGAAAGCATTGGCCGAACGGATCGCGCATACCAACGATCTGCTGCGCACGCGCATCGGCATCGTGCAAGAGCAGCAGAACCGCCAGATCCTCGAATCGATGAATGCCCGTGCGGCCCAGCAACTGCGCTTGCAGCAGGCGGTCGAAGGCTTGTCGGTGGCTGCAATTTCCTACTACATGGTGGGATTGTTCGGCTATATCGGCAAGGCGCTCAAGGCGTCCGGCATCCCGATCAATCCGGATATCGCCACCGGGCTCATGGTGCCGGTGTTTGCGGCGGGCGTATGGTTCGGCTTGCGGCGCTTGCACAAGAGCGTGCACGTGTCCTGAGCCGGATGGTGCAGATGACGCAGACGTAAAAAAGCCGGATCGGTTGATCCGGCTTTTTTGCTTTTGGAAACCCGATCAGACGATTGCGCTGATCTTTTCCTGTGCTTGCGATACGGTTTGCCTGGCTTTTTCTTCGCCCATCGACACGCCTTCAGCGGTGATCAGTTCCACGTCGGTGATGCCCAGGAAGCCCAGTACGCTGCGGATGTAGGTGCCGTTGAAATCCATTGGTTGCGCCGGACCTTCGGAATAGACGCCGCCGCTGCTCAGGATCACGATGGCGCGCTTGCCGGTGAGCAGGCCGGCAGGGCCGTTGGCGCCGTAGGAGAAGGTGCGGCCGACGCGGCTGATATGGTCAACCCATGCCTTGAACGCGGATGGCGGCGCGAAGTTGTACATCGGCACGCCGATGACCAGTGTGTCTGCGGCGATCAGTTCGTCCACCAGCTTGTCGGATTCGGCGAGGATCGCTTGCTGTTCCGCGCTGCGTTGATCGGCAGGTGTGAAATAGGCGCCGATCATGGCTTCAGTAATGTGCGGCAGGATGTGGCTTGCCAGGTCGCGCTGGACGACCTTGCCGCCGGCGTTCTTGGCTTGCCATTGTTCGACATAGGCAGCGCTCAGCTGACGGGTAAGGGAGCCGGCATAGCGGGCGCTGGAGTCAATGTGCAGAAGGGTGCTCATATTGTTTCCTTGGAAAGTTGCCTTGGGTTATCAGGTCGCATTGGATTGCGATGAAAGGAATATAGAGGCTTTCCAATAACTTCAATAGATGGGAGAATCTGATTTCACCAGTCCATTTTTAGGATGAATGCCATGTTGGACCTGAACGATATCTCTGTCTTTGTCGAAGTCGTGCGCGCCGGCAGCTTTGCCGCTGCGGGCCGTCGCCTCGGCATGCCTTCCAACACCATCAGCCGGCGTTTGCAATTGCTGGAAGAGAGCCTCGGCGTACGGCTGCTGCAGCGCTCCACGCGGCAATTGAACATGACGGCGGCGGGGCGCGAGTTCTTCGAACGCTGTGCACCCGGCATCGAGGACATCCAGCACGCCGGCGCCAGCTTGTCGGACGGCAATCGCGAACCCGGCGGCATCTTGCGTGTGGCGGCGCCGGCGGACTTTTTCGACAACTTCGCCATGGAATGGATGGCTGAATTCATGCAGCGCTATCCGCGCGTGCAACTCGAGTTCCTGCTCAGCGACGATCGCGTCGATCTCATTGCCGAAGGCATCGACCTGGCGTTTCGCGCCGGGCAGTTGCCCGATTCGAGTCTGGTGGCGCGCAAATTGGGCGCCAGCCATCGCGGCTTGCTGGCCAGTCCTTCGTATTTGGCCCGGCGCGGCGCGCCGGAATCGCTGGAAGAGTTGGCCCGGCACGACTGCCTGGCCGCTTCCAATACTCCACAAGCGGCGCTGTGGAAGCTGGAGGGACCAAATGGCGCAGAGAGCATCCGCGTGGCGCCGCGCCTGTGCATCAACACCGCGCAGGGCTTGCTGCGGGCGGCGCGTGCCGGACTGGGCATTGCATTGTTGCCGGTGATGGTCGCGGCGGAAGACTTGCGGCGCGGTACGTTGGTGAGCATCTTGCCGCAGTATCAGCGCGACATCAGCGGCATGTATGCGGTGTATCCGAATCGGCGCCAGTTATCGCTGGCGGTCAGCGCGCTGATTGAATTTGTTGCTGAGAAAGTCAAGCACGGCGCATGCAATGCCGGTGGGGGGATGGAATTTGCCGTGCCGGAAGCGCAAGCGGTCGCTTGACGCATCAGGCGAGGTTTGTTGCGGGGTTTGGTCAGCTTCGCTCGCGCAGGATGCGGGCGACGCTGTCGATGCTGCGGATGCCGCGCATGGTGCGGGCGAGGTGGACACGGTCTTCGACCTGGATGGTGAAGCGCAAGTGCTTCATCGCCGGATCGCCGTCGTCGTCCATGCTGACCGAGACGATATGCGCGTCGGCTTCGCCGATTTCGGCGGCGATGCGCGCCAGCGTACCTTTCTGGTTATGCGCCAGGATGGTGATGCGGCATTCGAAGCGGCGGTTGAGTTCGCCGGCCCAGGTGACTTCGATCCAGCGATCCGGTTCTTTCTCGCGATGCCGCTTGGCGGTCTCGCAATCCTCGACGTGGACAATCAGCGCCTGGTCGTGTTTCAGATGGCCGATCAGTTTGTCGCCGGGGATCGGCAGGCAACAGGTTGCCAGCTGCACGGTCGAGCCTTCGTTGCCGGTGATGACCACCGGATCCGGTTTGCTCGGCAGCATGTGTCCTTCGACATCAAGCTGCGGCACGGCGCCGCCGTTCTCGGTCATGCCCATGATATGACGGGCCACCAGCGGCGCCATGCGCGTGCCGATGCCGATGTCGGCGTACAGCTCGTCCATGGTCTTGGCGCTGGATTCGTTGAGCAGGCGCTCGATCAGCGTGGTTGGCAGGTCCGGGTCAAGTCCCAGCGTATTGAGCGCATTGGTCAGCAGGCGTTTGCCCAGCGCTTGCGATTCGGCCAGGTTGACCGTGCGCAGGCGATGGCGGATCGCCGAGCGCGCCTTGCCGGTGCGGACGTAGCCGAGCCAGTTCGGACTCGGGCGCGACGATGGCGAGGTGATGATTTCGACGATGTCGCCGTTGTGCAGCTCGGTGCGCAGCGGCGCCGGTTCGTGGTTGATCACGACCGAGGTGGTCTGGTCGCCGATGTCGGTATGGATGTTGTAGGCGAAGTCGAGCGCCGTGGCGCCGCGCGGCAGGGCGATGATCTTGGACTTCGGCGTGAAGACGTAGACTGAATCCGGGAACAGGTCGACCTTGACGTGTTCGAGGAATTCGGCCGAGTCGCCGGTCTGCTTCTGGATGTCCAGCAGCGATTGCAGCCAGGCATGAGTGCGTTGCTGCAGGTCGGTCAGGCTGCCTTCGTCGTCCTTGTACAGCCAGTGCGCGGCGACGCCCGATTCGGCCACGCGATGCATGTCCTGCGTACGGATCTGGAACTCCACCGGCGTGCCGTAGGGGCCGATCAGCGTGGTGTGCAGCGACTGGTAGCCGTTCAGCTTGGGAATCGCGATGTAGTCCTTGAACTTGCCCGGCATCGGCTTGAACAGCGAATGCAAGGTGCCCAGCGCGACGTAGCAATTGGCGAAGCTGTCGACCACCACGCGGAAGCCGTAGACATCCAGCACCTGTGAAAACGTCAGGTGCTTGTTGCGCATCTTGCGGTAGATGCCGTACAGCGTCTTTTCGCGGCCGTCGACCTGGGCCGGGATGCCGGCTGCGATCAGCGTGCTGGTGACGGACTCGAGGATCTTGGTGACCACTTCGCGGCGATTGCCGCGCGCGGCCTTGACCGCCTTCGACAATGTCTTGTGGCGCAGCGGGTAGAGATGCGAGAACGACAGTTCCTGCAGCTCGCGGTAAATATTGTTGAGGCCGAGACGGTGCGCGATCGGCACGTAGACTTCCATCGTCTCGCGGGCGATGCGGCGCTTTTTCTCGGGGACCATCGCACCGAGCGTGCGCATGTTGTGCAGGCGATCGGCCAGTTTGATCAGGATCACGCGCACGTCGCGCGCCATCGCCAGCAGCATCTTGCGGAAGTTTTCCGCCTGCGCTTCGATCTGGCTCTGGAATTCGATCTTGTCGAGCTTGGACAAGCCATCAACCAGCGAGGCCACCGGCGCGCCGAAACGCTCGATCAGTTCGTCCTTGCGTACGCCCTGGTCTTCCATCACGTCATGCAGCAGTGCGGCCATCATGGCTTGCGCATCCAGCTTCCAGTCGGCGCAGATTTCGGCGACCGCGAGCGGATGCGAGATGTAAGGTTCGCCCGACTTGCGCATCTGGCCCAGGTGCGCCTCATCCGAGAAGCGATAGGCTTCCTTGACCTTCTTCAGTTCGGAAGGCGTGAGGTATTCCTCGAGCTTGTGCGTCAGATGGGTAAACGTCGCCACGCCGCTGTGCAACGCGGGAGCAGGGGGTGTTGCGGAAGGATTTTGGGAATTCTGTTTTGACGCCGAGCGTCCGGAAGACGCTCGGGGAGTACCGGTGCTGCCAGTCATGCCAGTCGTACTAGTTGCTGATAACGGAGAACCGAGGGTTGAATCTGGGGGAGTCAGGCTCATACGTTGGCGTTATCGGCAGCATGGACGAGGATGAAACTCAGGCAGGCACTTTTTTCAGCATCTCGATGCCGACCTTGCCGGCTGCGATTTCGCGCAGGGCTGTGACGGTCGGCTTGTCCTTGGCGTCCACTTTCGGGGTATGGCCTTGCAGCAGCTGGCGTGCGCGATATGTTGCGGCCAGGGTCAGCTGGAAGCGATTAGGGATTTGCTTGAGGCAATCTTCGATGGTGATACGGGCCATAAAAACTCCTGATTTCGTGTTGCTTGGTGATTCTGAATGATTCTGGTGGTTCCGGTTCAATCGGCATCCGCATTGTCATCGGATCCGGTTCGAGCGGTGCGCCTTGGGAGCGATTTACTCGTCAACTCAGGTGATGGCATGAATGCCGAGCTGAGTGAACAGGAAGGTGTTGCGTGCAGCCTGTTGCGGGAAGCGGCAACGCGCTGCTTTCACAATTGCCGTCAATTCCGACAAAGCGACTGCAAACTCTTGATTAATAATAACATATTCGAACTCCGGCGAGTGAGCGATTTCGCCGCCGGCGGCCAGGATGCGGCGCGTAATGACGTGCGGTTCGTCCTGCCCGCGTTTTTTGAGGCGCTCTTCCAGCGCCGCGATCGAGGGCGGCAGGATGAAGATGCCGATGGCGTTGGAAAACTGTTTCTTGACCTGCTGTGCGCCTTGCCAGTCGATTTCCAGCAGCACGTCGGTGCCGTTGGAAATCTGATCGGCGATCATCAGCCGCGAGGTGCCATAGTAATTGCCGTGCACTTCCGCCCATTCCAGGAATTCGCCCTCGGCCTGGCGCTTGAGGAAATCGTCGGCGGTCGTGAAGTAGTATTCGCGGCCGTGCTCTTCACCCGGACGCGGCGGGCGCGTGGTGTAGGAAATCGACAGCTTGATCTCGGGCTCCTGCTTCAGCAGGGCGTTGACCAGCGTGGATTTGCCGGCGCCGGAGGGGGCGACCACCATGAAGAGGCTGCCGGAAGTGGGTTTTTGGACGGGCATGATGTCCTCGCTGAAAAATGTCTTTTGGCTAATGTTGTCGGGTAGTAAAGGGCGGTGCTTGCGCCGCCGGGAGTTCGCCCTTAGGTCACTCCAGATTCTGTACCTGCTCGCGCATCTGGTCGATCAGCAATTTCAATTCCATCGACGCGTCGGCGAGCTCTTTCATGGCGGCTTTCGAGCCGACCGTATTTGCTTCGCGGTTGAGTTCCTGCATCATGAAATCGAGGCGCTTGCCGACCTGGCCGCCTTTTTTCAGGATATGGCGGGTCTCGGCCAGATGCGCCGAGAGGCGCGCCAGTTCTTCGGCGATGTCGATGCGGATGCCGTACAGCGTGACTTCCTGGCGGATGCGCTCCAGAACTTCTTCGCGCGGCAGCGACGCGACTGCGCCGTCCTTGCTCGTCAGTCCCAGCGCTTCCTGCATGCGTTCGGTGGCCTTTTGCTGGAACTGCGTCACCAGTTGCGGCACCAGCGGCGTGATGCGCGCGACGATCGCTTCCATGGCGTCGATGCGGGTTTCCAGCACCGCCTGCAGCGCTGCGCCTTCGCGTGCGCGGCTATCCAGGAACGCGGTCAGGGTTTGCTGCAGCGTCGCCAGCACGTCGGCTTGCAGCGTGTCCTGGCCAATTTCGGCTTCTTCAATCACGCCTGGCCAGCGCAACAGTTCCGCTACGCTCAGCGGCGGCGCGTCGATGAATTGCGCGCGCACCTGGCTTTGCAATTCCGAGATCGTCGCCAGCAGCGTCTGGTTGAGGGCCTGGCTGGCGCCTTCGGCGGTTTGCGGCCGAAACTCAGGCGGCATTCGACCTTGCCGCGCACCAGCTTGCTGATGATGGCTTCGCGCATGGCGGGCTCGACCGCGCGCAAGTCGTCGTTGACGCGGAACTGCAGGTCGAGGAAGCGCGAATTGACGCTCTTGAGTTCAACGGTGATGGCGCCGGCGGCGGTGTCGCGCTTGGTGACGGCGTAGCCGGTCATGCTGTAGATGGTCAAATCGAGGCTCCGTAGCGCGGGGCGGCATGCATGGCGCAACCGCGCTGTCAGGTTGGATGGGCTTGCGGGCGTGGCCGGGCAGGTCGGGATGAGGCATCACGCGGCGCGACGGCGGGCGGGTCATCCTTTACAATGCCGGACTTGAACGTTGCGGCGGCCGCCTGTGCGGTCTGGCCGGAACGAACGATGCCCGCTCGGAGCCCGCATTTTAAAGAAGATTGGCCGCCGCGCGCCATCAAAACCTCTTCTCCGGTTCTGCCCGGCCTACATGGCCCCAAGGCGTCCGTCACCGATTCCATAGGAAAAACCATGACCGCATTCCAACGTCCCAGCGGACGCGCCACCACCGATTTGCGCACCGTTCGCCTGACCCGCCACTACACCAAGCATGCCGAAGGCTCCGTGCTGGTCGAGTTCGGCGACACCCGCGTGCTGTGCACCGCCAGCATCGAAGAAAAAGTGCCGGGTTTCCTCAAGGGCAAAGGGCAAGGCTGGATGACCGCTGAATACGGCATGCTGCCGCGCTCGACGCATACCCGTATGGACCGCGAAGCCGCCAAGGGCAAGCAGTCTGGCCGCACGCAAGAAATCCAGCGCCTGATCGGCCGCGCCTTGCGCGCCGCGTTTGACCTGGAAGCCTTCGGCGAGCGCACCCTGCATCTCGACTGCGACGTCCTGCAAGCCGATGGCGGCACGCGTACAGCCGCCATTACCGGCGCCATGGTCGCCGCTTACGACGCGTTCTCGGTGCTGCTGGGCCGCGGCTTGATCACGGCCATTCCGGTCAAGCATTTCGTGGCGGCGATTTCGGTCGGCGTCTATCGCGGCGTGCCGGTGCTGGACCTGGATTACGTGGAAGATTCCGACTGCGACACCGATATGAACGTCGTCATGACCGATGCCGGCCATTTCGTCGAAGTGCAGGGCACCGCTGAAGGCGCCGCCTTCGACCGCAACACGCTCAACAGCCTGCTCGACATCGCCGACAAGGGCATCAAGGAACTGCTTGCCTTGCAGAAAGAAACACTCGGTCTGGCTCGATAAACTAAACGACGAGAGATCGTCGCGCCAAAAGGACGCCGGGCCGGCAGCCGCGCCCGAATCCTTTTACAATCCCTACAATCCCGCTATGCCATGTCCGTGCACTACGGACATGGCGTTTTTACTTGATCGACTGTTATCCGTTATTCATCCGTCATGACCCAAAAAATCGTCCTCGCCTCCAACAACCCCGGAAAACTCCGCGAATTCGGCGCCTTGCTCGGCGAAATCGGCCTGGACGTGCGTCCGCAAGGCGAGTTCGATGTGCCGGAAGCCGAAGAGCCCTTCGCCACCTTCGTCGAAAACGCCCTGGCCAAGGCACGCCACGCCTCACGCCTGACCGGCCTGCCTGCGCTGGCCGACGATTCCGGCGTCTGCGTCAACGCTCTGGGCGGTGCGCCCGGCGTATGGTCGGCGCGCTACGCCGGCGAGCCGAAATCGGACGCCGCCAACAACGCCAAACTGATCGCCGACCTGGCCGGGCACGACGACAAATCGGCCTATTACTACTGCGTGCTGGTCTATGTCCGCCACGCCGACGATCCGCAACCGGTCATCGCCGACGGTTCGTGGCATGGTGAAATCGTCGAAGAAGCGCGCGGCGCGGGCGGCTTCGGCTATGACCCGTATTTCTGGCTGCCGGCCCTGAACCGCACGGCGGCTGAGTTGAGCGCTGCTGAAAAGAATGCCCACTCGCACCGCGGCCAGGCCCTGCGCGCGCTGGTCGAGAAGCTGCGATGATCATTCCGATCAAGCCTGTCGGCGTGAGCCTGTCGTCGCTGCCATCGCAGTCGGGCCAGTCCGGGCAGCAGGACGGTCCGGCGCAGGCCGCGCTGGCGTTCCTCAAACCGGGCAGCCTGCAACTGTCGGCCTTGCCGCCGCTGTCGCTGTACGTGCATTTCCCGTGGTGCGTGAAGAAGTGTCCCTACTGCGATTTCAATTCGCATGAAGTGAAGGGCAGCTTCCCTGAAGACATCTATCTGGACGCCTTGCGCGCCGATCTGGAGTCGGCGCTGCCGCTGATCTGGGGCCGCAAGATCTACTCCGTCTTCATCGGCGGCGGCACGCCCAGCCTGTTGTCGGCGGCCGGGCTCGACCGCCTGCTGTCCGATATCCGCACCTTGCTGCCGCTGGACATCGACATCGAAATCACGATGGAAGCCAATCCCGGTACTTTCGAAGCCGAGAAATTCAAGTCCTATCGCGCCAGCGGCATCAACCGTCTGTCGATTGGCATCCAGAGCTTCAACTCGGCGCATCTGGCCGCGCTCGGCCGCATCCATGACGGCGACCAGGCGCGCAAGGCGGTCGAGATCGCACATGCGAATTTCGACAACTTCAACCTCGACCTGATGTACGCCTTGCCGTCGCAGAGCGTGGAAGAAGCACGCCGCGACATCCAGACCGCAATCGACTGCGCGCCGCCGCACCTGTCGCTGTACCACCTCACGCTGGAGCCGAACACGCTGTTCGCCAAATACCCGCCGCAGGTGCCGGACGACGATACCAGCGCCGACATGCAGGACATGATCACCGAACTGACCGGCGCCGCCGGCTACCAGCACTACGAAGTGTCGGCCTACGCCAAACCGAAGCGCCAGGCGCGCCACAATCTCAATTACTGGCAGTTTGGCGACTACCTGGGCATCGGCGCCGGGGCCCATTCGAAGCTGTCGTTCCCGCACCGCATCGTGCGCCAGGCGCGTCACAAGCATCCGCAGACCTACATGGAAAAGATGCGCACCGGCAACGCCATCCAGGAAGAAGGCGAGATCGGCCGCGACGCGCTGGGCTTCGAATTCATGCTCAATGCGTTGCGCCTGGAAGACGGTTTTCCGGTCAATTTGTTTAACGAGCGCACCGGCATGAGCATCAACGCCATCGACGCCGCGCTCAATGACGCCGAGAAAAAAGGCCTGCTGTATCGCGACCACGCGATCATCCGGCCAACCGAGCTGGGACGCCGCTTCCTGAACGATCTCCAGGAAATGTTCCTGTTTGAATGAACATTTAGGCAAGTGCAGTTTTCTCAGGTATATTTAGTAAATATTTGGATTTAGATAAGAATTCTTTTCGGAAACTTGCTTATTTATTTTTCATAACCAATTAAAAATATTGGGGGCG
>NZ_AJHH01000502.1 GCF_000256565.1 Herbaspirillum lusitanum P6-12
ATAAAAATTTTGCGGTAGCTCACCGCAATTCCACACAAAATGGCTGTCCAGGATAAAAGCATTCCTTTTCCTTTAGTTTTTTTACAGCCCGTTGCAGACGTCCATTACTTGTGGACGGCGCTGTCGTTGCATGTGTCGCCGTTCGATGAGAACGGTTGCGACCTGTTTTCCCGGCTTTTCAACGAGTTCGGTCTGGGCGAAGCGCTCGGACGGCTTTCCTGCATCCTCACGGTCCCGAATCCCGACAAGTTCGCAGGTGAATTCGGCGCGCCGCCCAAGGACACCCAACTGATCTTGCGCGTACCGGTCGAATATTGCGCCGATCCGGCGCGACAACCGTTGCTGGAGCGCCTCACGAAAATGGGCTACGGCCTGATCGCCGACGGTATTCCGCCGCGTACTGCCTTGTTCCCGGATTTCATCGAATCGCTGTCGCTCGATTGCAGTGCCGGCATTCCGGCCGATGCAAGCCCGTGGTTGACGCGCATGCGCGGCCCGCACCTGGCTGAAAACGTCCCCGACCCGGTCAGTTTCGACGCTTGCCGCGCCGAAGGCTTCCGCTGGTTCAGCGGTGAATACCCGCTATTGCCGTCGTCGAACGTCGCGCAGAAGGATGCGATTTCACGCGGCCGCCTGGTCAAGTTGCTGGAACTGGTCTCGCACGACGCCGATGTGCATGCGCTGGAAGGCCTGCTCAAGCAGGATCCGGCCTTGTCGTACCAATTGTTCAAACTGGTCAGCTCGGCGGCATTCGGTTTCTCGGCGCACATCACCAATTTCACCCAGGCCATCAACCTGCTGGGCCGCCGCCAACTGCAACGCTGGTTGCAACTGCTGCTGTATGCGCGCTTCCCCGGCGACGAGTCGGCCAATCCGCTGCTGCCGCGTGCTGCTGCGCGCGCCGCCATGATGGAAGCGATGTGCCACCAGATCGACGGCGACCGCGACGAGCAGGACCGTGCCTTCATCGTCGGCATGTTTTCGCTGCTGGACGTATTGCTGACCATGCCGCTGCGACTCATCATCGAGCCGCTCAAGCTGCCGCAGGACATCCTCGACGCGCTGATGCAGCGCCGTGGCCGCCTCGGTCGTTTGCTGGACGTGGTGGAACGCGCCGAATACGGCCGCATCCCCTTGCGTCACACTGATCTGGCCGCGGCCGGCGTCACTCCCGAAGGTTATTGCCGCGCGCTGATCCAGGCTTATCGCTGGGCTTCCAAAGTCAGTCACGAGGCCTGACCCGATGATCGCCACCCTCAGCAGCAACGATCTGGCCTGCTGCTCGGCACTGCTTGACGCAGTGCTTGGCCTCGAAGGCATCGCGCTGCATGAGGCCTTGAGCAATATCGTATCGAGTTTCCTCGGCCGCTCGGGCGGCCGTTATTTTTCCGACGTCCCCAACGCACTCGACACGCAGCAACTGTTGCAGCCGGTGGAGCACGAGGGCGTGAGCTACGGTCACTACGTCTTTCCCGATCCGCCCGAAAATTACACTGAAGCCGAAGCCGGACGCCTGGCCTCATTCGCCGCATTGACCGGTCGCCTGCTGCAAAACCGCGCCGACACCGAAAAGCGCAGCCGCGTGCTCGACCAGATCGAATCCAAGCTCGAGCAGCAGGCGCAAATCCTCAACCAGATGCACGAATCGGTGATCACGATGGACCAGGCCGGTTTCATCACCAGCTGGAACCGCGGCGCCGAACAGTTATTCGGCTACACCGCGATCGAAGCGATCGGCCGCAACGTGCTGTTCCTGTATGAGAACGAAGACGAGGACGACGCTTCGCTCAACGACGTGTTCCTGGCGCAGGGCGGGCGCGAGATGGAAGTGCGCCGCCGCAAGAAGTCGGGCGAGGCGTTCTGGGCCAGTCTGTCGCTGTCGGTCATGCGCGACCAGCACGGCCAGCCGATCGGCATGATCGGCTACATCAACGACATCACCGAACGCAAGAACGCCGAAAAGCTGATTCATCATCTGGCCTATTACGACTCGCTGACCGGTTTGCCGAACCGCACACTGCTCACGCGCACGGTCGACCAGGCGCTGCTGGCCGCGCAGCAGGACAATATCTACGGCTGCATCATGTTCATCGACCTCAACCGCTTCAAGCCCATCAACGATACCCTGGGTCACGTCGCCGGCGACATGCTGCTGGTCGAAGTCGCCATCCGCTTGCGCAAAGCATTGCGCGACGAAGACGTGGTGGCGCGCCTGGGCGCCGATGAGTTCGCCATCGCGCTGTTCGACATCGACAAGGATTACCACGCCGGCTTCGTTGCGCAAAAACTGATCGCGCTGTTCGACGAGCCGTTCTTCATCGACGGGCATGAGCTGCGCGTCGGCGCCAGCATCGGCATCAGCATGTATCCGCAAGACGCCACCGACACCGAAACCCTGCTGCGCCTGGCCGACATCGCCATGTACCGCGCCAAGCAGGGCGGAGAAAATAACGAAGGCGGCTACGCGTACTACAGCGAAGAAATGAACCGCAACACGCTGGACTTGCTGCGCATCGAAACCGGTTTGCTGCACGCCTTCGAGTACAACGAACTGCTGCTGTACTACCAGCCCAAGATCGACTTCGCGCAAGGCCACATCACCGGCGCCGAAGCGCTGGTGCGCTGGCAGCATCCGGAGCGCGGGCTGCTGGCGCCGGGTGATTTCATCCCGATTGCGGAAGAGACCGGCCTCATCGTCCAGCTCAGCGACTGGGTGCTGGAAGCCGCGTGCGCGCAGGCGCGCCAGTGGAAAGAAGCTGGCCTGGAGCCGATCCGCATCGCCATCAACGTGACGGCCCGCGAATTCACACGGTCGCTGCCGGACCGCGTCAGGGCGGCGCTAAGCCGGCATCAATTGACCGGCGAATGGCTGGAACTGGAAATCACCGAAAGCATGCTGATGCACAGCACCGATCGCGTGATTTCGATCATGGAAAAAATCTGCCTGCTCGGCGTGACGATTTCGCTCGACGATTTCGGCACCGGCTATTCCAGCCTGTCCTACCTCAAGCGCTTCCCGATCAATACGCTCAAGATCGATCGCTCGTTCACCACCGGCATTCCCGACGACACCAACGATTGCGCCATCGCCAGCGCCATCATCGGCATCGCCAAGCAACTGCGCCACAAGGTCATCGCCGAAGGGGTGGAAAACATGGAGCAGTTCAATTTCCTCAAGGAAGCCGGTTGCAACGAATTGCAAGGCTACCTGTTCTCACGTCCGGTCCCGGCCGCGGATTTCCATCTCATGCTGACCGAAGGCCGCAAGTTCTCCGCTGCGCTGTAAAGCAACGCATTAAGGCAAACCTTCCCCGCAGTAAAACTCCTCAGTCTCAATCTTAATTTCAGTCTCAATCTTTAAGGTAGTGCGGAAAGCGCTCGCGGATATCGTCCAGGTGCGACAAGGTATTGGACAGATGCGTGCGCAAGGCGTCCTGCGCGGCAATCGGATCGCCCGCCGCGATGGCATCAACGATCGCGATATGGTCGCGCAGCACCGCGCGCGCCTTGCCGGGAATCGGCACATGCAGCGCACGCAGCCGGTCCAGGTGGCCGCTGTGACGACGCACCATGGCCCACAGATCGGGGATGTTTGCGGCTTCGTACATCTGGCGGTGGAAGGCCTGGTCGGCTTCGACGAACTCGCTGTAATCCTCGCTGTCGGCCAATATTTTTTGCTTGGCAATGCTGGCTTGCAGACGCACGATCAATGCCGGGTTCGGGGCTGCCGCCAGCGTGTGGACGATTTCCAGTTCAATCGAACGGCGCAGGAAATGCGCCTGCCGCGCCATTGCAATATCCACCGCGCGCACGACAGTCGCATGCTGCGGAAAAATATCCACCAGGCCTTCTTCACCCAGCTTCATCAGCGCGTCGCGGATCGGCGTCTGGCTCAGGCCGAACTGCAAGGCCAGCTCGGCGCGCGAAAGGACGGTGCCGGGCGTGAGCTGCATCGTGATGATGGCTTCACGCAGCCGTTCGAATACCTGCGGCGCGGCATGGCGCGAGCGGTCCAGCGGCGGCGGGGTGATGACGATGGGGGCGGTGCTGGTGCTGGTCATGCTGATGTCCTTGCGTCCTTGCTGGAAACCCGGGAGCACGCCCGTCAACCACGAGCACTTCCCTCCCGACCCGCGATGATAAACCGCCCTCCCGTGATTGACGCACTAATATATTAGTGTTTTAATGCTCCACATCGCGCAGTTGTACGACGACATCTCGCCCACAGAGGCCATGCCAGCTGCGCCCTGTCCATCGAGGAGACCTGCGTGGAAACACCCCAGCCAGCAGCCAGCGCCACCGGCGCGGCCGCGCCCACCGTCCTGCAACAGGCGGTGGCCAAGATCAAGCAGCGCGTCTTGCCGCTGTTCGTGATCATGTTCATCGTCAACTACATCGACCGCGTCAACATCGGCTTCGTGCGCAGCCACCTGGCCACCGATGTGGGCATCGGCACGGCCGCCTACGGCCTGGGTGCAGGCCTGTTCTTCGTCGGCTACGCCCTCTTCGAGGTGCCCTCCAACCTGCTGCTGCAACGCTTCGGCGCCAAGGCCTGGCTGACCCGCATCATGGCGACCTGGGGCCTGGCGGCCACGGCCATGGCCTTTGTCAACAGCGAGACCACCTTCTACGTGCTGCGCTTCCTGCTGGGAGCGGCCGAGGCCGGTTTCTTCCCGGGCGTGATCTACTACTTCACGCAATGGCTGCCGGCCAGCGAACGCGGGCGCGCCATGGCGATCTTCCTGTCCGGCTCGGCGCTGGCGTCCATCCTCAGCGGGCCGATCTCAGGGGGACTGTTGCAGATCGACGGCGGCGGGCTGCAGGGCTGGCAATGGATGTTCATCATCGAAGGCCTCGCCTCGGTGGTGCTGTGCGGTTTCGTCTGGTTCTGGCTCGACTCGCGGCCGGCTGACGCGAAGTGGCTGACACAGAGCGAACGCGATCTCATCGGCAACACCATCGCCGCCGAACAGGCCGAGCGTGAAAAGATCAAGCCGGCCCATATCTCGACCTGGGCGCTGCTGCGCGACAGCCAGATCGTCATCTTCTGCTTCATCTATTTTTCGATCTCGCTGACGATCTACGGCGCCACATTCTGGCTGCCTAGCATCATTCGCAAGATGGGTGCATATTCCGACTTCCAGGTCGGCCTGTTCAATTCGATCCCATGGATCATCTCCATCATCGCCATGTACCTGTTCGCCAGCCTGGCGGCGCGCTTCAAGTTCCAGCAGGCCTGGGCTGCGGCGGCACTGATCATCGCCGCCATCGGCATGTATGTATCTACCTTCGGCGGACCGGTTTTCGCGTTCGTCTCGATCTGTTTCGCTGCGGTGGGATTCAAGGCGGCGTCTTCGCTGTTCTGGCCGCTGCCGCAAGCCTATCTGGATGCGCGCATTGCCGCCGGCGTCATCGCCCTGATCAATTCCATCGGCAACCTCGGCGGTTTCGTCGCACCGACCACTTTCGGCTTCCTTGAGCAAAGGACCGGTTCGATCCAGGGCGGCCTGTATGCCCTGGCGACGACCTCCGTGGTGGCGGCGGTCGTGGTGTTTTTCGCCCGCACCGCAGCGTACTCCACGGCGATCGCAGGCAACAAATAATTCATTACTGATTCCGGAAAAAGACATGAAGATCACCCGCGTCACCGTCACACCGATCGCATTCAAGGATGCGCCCCTGCTCAACGCCAGCGGCATTCACGAGCCATACGCCTTGCGTTCCATCATCGAGGTGGAAACCGACAACGGCCACTTCGGCCTCGGTGAAAGCTACGGCGACGCCGCCGTGCTGGCCGTGCTGGACAAGGTAAAAACCCAACTGATCGGCCTCGATCCGTTCAACCTCAACCGCCTGCGCGCGATCGTCAAGGCCGCGGTGGCGGGCATGTCGCCGGCCAATAATGCAGGTGCCGAATTGGCCCCGGGTTCGCACGCCAGCAAAGCCGTCAGCAATACATATTCGGCGTTCGAAGTCGCCTTGCTCGACGTGCAGGCGCGCTATCTGAACGTGCCGCTGGTGGACTTGCTGGGCGGCGCCGTGCGCACCGACATTCCGTTCAGCGCCTATCTGTTTTTCAAGTATGCGGAGCACATCGACAGCCCGTACAAGCCAGACGCCTGGGGCGAGGCGCTGAGCGAAGAACAGATCGTCGCCCAGGCGCGCAGGATGATCGATGAGAACGGTTTCCAGAGCATCAAGCTGAAGGCCGGCGCCCTGGAGCCGGAGCATGAAGTCGCCTGTATCAAGGCCCTGAAAAAGGCCTTCCCCGACACGCCGCTGCGCATCGATCCCAACGCCAATTGGTCGCTCGACACCGCCGTGCGCATGGCCGAATTGCTGGGCGACGACCTGCAATATTACGAAGACCCCACGCCGGGGCTGGAGGGCATGGCGGAGCTGCATCGCCGCACCGGATTGCCGCTGGCGACCAACATGGTGGTGACCGATTTCGATGAGTTCCGCCGCAGCGTCGCCTTGAACAGCGTGCAGATCGTGCTGGCCGATCATCACTACTGGGGCGGCTTGCGCGACACGCAGATGCTCGCGCTGATGTGCGATACCTTCGGCCTCGGTGTCTCGATGCACTCCAATTCGCATCTGGGCATCAGCCTGATGGCGATGTCGCATGTGGCGGCGGCGGTGCCCAACTTGTCCTATGCCTGCGACACCCATTATCCGTGGCAGGAAGCCGACGAAGAAGTCATCAAGGGCGGCAAGCTGCCCATCCGCAACGGTTGCGTCAGCATCACGCGGGCGCCCGGCCTGGGTGTGGAGCTCGATCGCGATCAATTGGCCAAGCTGCACGACCTCTATCTCGGCTGCGGCATCCGCTCGCGCGACGACGTGCGCCAGATGCGCAAGTACAAGCCGGACTGGAAAACGGTGAAGCCGCGTTTTTGAGGTCGCTTGCGCTTACTTGAGGGGGGATTGGATATTCGGTGGCGGAGGTCGATTGGCGGAAGGAAGGATGTCGAACGTGATCGGGACAGTCAGCGTCATCATGTAGCTTGCGGCATCGAGCGCATCTATCCATCCAGGCGTGGCAGGCTTGAAGTAAAGCGATGCAGGGCCTGCAGCTTTTTTGACCGGAGCCGTATCGGCGGCAAGGTCTTTGAGAGAAAGATTGCCTATCCATTGTCCCGACCCGCGCATCATGTCCGCCGGCACGGCATGGACATACGGAGGAGCGGCAAGAGCGTGATCCCTTGCTTGAATATCGGATGGGATATCGGCTTGAACAAGTCGCTGAACGACCGTGGACGCTTGCGCCGGGATCTGTCCTGCCAACGTGAGGCAGGCGGCCGCCAGCATCGGTGTGGCGAGGATTGCAGGTTTGATGAATTTGAATGCAGAGATCATGTGCGGTTTCCTTGAAGGTGGGCCGGACATGAGACGCGTCAATGAAAAGCCGAGTTCGCCAATCGCGGACCTGCATGAAAATAATGGTGCGAGTTGAAATTGTTACGCGACAAATCTCGCAGAATTTCTATTTTTTCTTGGGGTGCGCTCGTCCCCATGCCTCCAGGAATGCCAGCGTCACGCTTGCCTCGTTGGTCTCCGCCAAGCCGCTGCCGAAGAACGCGCCGACATCCTTGAAGTCGTTGCCGCCCGCCAGATCAGAGACGCTGCGAAAGGCGATGAACGGCACGCCGTTGGCATACGCAACCTGTGCGAAGGCAGCCGTTTCCATATCCACCAGCTGCGCTTGCAGCGTATCGTACAGATAGCTGCGGTAGCCGGCGTTGGCCAGGAAAGCCGAGCCGGAAATGCCGCGTCCACCGACTATCAACGCCGGTTGAACGGCAACGCACAGCGCCGGGTTTTTAGGGCCGCATGTCGCCAGCACAGGTTTCAGGTCGCGCGCTACCGCAAGCATTTGCGCATCGGCTTGGAACTCGAAGCGGAACTCACCCTGCGGTGCGTTGGCGGCATTCATCACGAAACTGTCGCGCATGAACAGACCGCTGCTGACCTTGCCGCCCGGCGCATCGAACTGGAAGTCGGAACGCGCCTTGCCGTTTTCCGTCGCCAGCTTCAATCCCAGACAACTGACATCGCCGGCTTCGCCGCAAGCGGCCGGCAGGCTGCCGTCGCCATTCCAATAGACTTCCATCGGCATCGCCCAGCTTTCCGGCACAACCACGTCGCCGACATGATTGGCCGGATTGACGCCGCCGGCGATGCCGCTCATCAGCAGGCGTTCAATGTGGAAATGATCCAGCATCAGTTGCGTGACCATCGCGGCGTTGACCATGCTCACGCCGCTGAGTACGATCACCACCGGATTACCGCGCAATACGCCGGTCGTGAAGCGATTGCCGTTGATGCGCCAGTCGTGTTTTCTTTGGGTCTGCTCAAGCAGGATGTCGGCCTCGGCGCCGAATGCGGAGACGATGCCAATGCGCGGTTTGCACTCGCTCAGGCAGCGTTTCTGTTCGGCGTGAGCGGTGGTTGAGATGAATACGGCGGCAAGCGCCAGCAGCGCGCAGGAAAGCTTGTTCAACAGGGAGGAGAGGGGCGCGGACAAGGATGTTCCTTTGGTGGAAGGCGACGTTTTCGAGAAATGCAGGCAGACCAGAGGATGCCGAAGAATCCGGAAATTAGCCACAGTTGTCGGAACGTCAATGCCAGCGGCGCTTTCAGCGGTAATTGAAGGTGCAAAAATTGCCCGTCGGATATATTGAGTATATGATTGCTGCAAAGAAATAACATCATCCCCCTCGGAGACACCCATGCAGCAGTTCCTGCTTTTGACCCTGTGCGCCCTCGCCATCACCGGCTC
>NZ_AJHH01000503.1 GCF_000256565.1 Herbaspirillum lusitanum P6-12
CCGTTCGCCCGCCGAGCAGCTGGCTTATCGCCATGCCGAAGAGCAGTACCAGATCAACATGGAACGTTCCGCACGCTATCGGCAATCGCTGGAGCAGGCCGACGGTGAAAGCCCGGCGCCGATCATCATCACTTCGCGGCCGGCGGACTGAGCGACCGTATTTTCCTCATCAGGATTGACGCCGTAGCGCTTCCTTTCGTCAAGCTCAGGCAGTCTCCGCCGCCATCGTCTCCACCATCAGCTTCCTGATCTCCGGCACGCAAGAGCCGCAGTTGCCGCCGGCCTTGAGGCAGGCGGTGACTTCCGCCACCGTCTTCAATCCCTGCTCGCGCACTGCATTGCAGATCGTGTTGCGGCCCACGCCGAAGCATGAACATACCGTCGGGCCGGTGTCGGCGCCTTTTTCGATCGGCTGGCCGATCAGCAGGCCGACGCGGTCGGCTTCCTCCAGTTGCTCCTTGTCGAACAGACTCGCCAGCCAGGCGCGCGAGGGCAGGTCGGGGCGTTTGGACAGGAAGATGCACATGTCGATACGGTCGTTGTCGACGTGCACCGCGCGATAGACGCCGGCGGTGCGGTCTTCGTATTCGAGCCAGTCGGCGTCGATGTCGTGTACGCCGAGCAGCTTGCGCGCCCACGCGCTGTGGTCGCCGATGGCGTTGCGGCCGGCCAGTTCGTAGCGCGCAAAATCGCGGCCCTGGATGCGCGTCCAATGCGTGATTTCATCCAGCGCCAATGCTTTGCGGCTCAGGATGAAGCCATGCCAGGACACGCCGAATTCTTCAATGTTGACGGGCGTGTGTTTGAACTCCGGTTCGCCCGATACCGGATCGACCACCGGATTGACCAGCGCACCCACGCGCGCATCGGAGGCGGTCTGGTTGCTCCAGTGGATCGGTACGAACACGCTGCCGCGCGCAATGCCGCCGCTGTGCTGCACGCGCGCCACCATCGCGCCCCAGCGCGAGCTGATGCGCGCCAGGCTGCCTTCGCGCACGCCGTAACGCAACGCATCCTGCGGATGCATGTCGACGAAGGACTCCGGCACGTGATCTGCCAGGCGCGCCGATTTGCCGGTGCGCGTCATGGTGTGCCATTGGTCGCGCACGCGGCCGGTGTTGAGCGTCAGCGGGAATTCTTCATCCGGCAGATGCGCCGGACCGCGCGGCGGCGTCGGCACGAAGCGCGCCTTGCCGTCGGCATGTGCATAGCGCCGGTTGCCGAACAGGCGCGCGGCGCCGACCGCGTCGCCGTTGTGTTTGTCGCGCGTGACGGGCCACTGGATCGGCTGCAACTGGTCGAACTGTTGCTTGTTCATGCCGATCAAGCCGTCGAGATTGAACACGCGCATGCTGTTGCCGGCGATTTGCGGCGGGCCGTTGCGGTAGCTGCTCAGGCGCGCGTGTTCGTCGAAGATCGCATGCACGCCGGCGAAGTCGAAGCCGCGATACCCCATGCGGATGGCGACGTCGCAGATGATCTTCCAGTCCGGACGGGCTTCGCCCGGCGCGGTCAGGAAGGCGCGCTGGCGCGAGATGCGGCGCTCCGAATTGGTGACGGTACCGTCCTTCTCGCCCCAGCCGAGCGCGGGCAGCAGTACATGCGCGAAGGCATTGGTGTCGGTGCCTTCGATGATGTCGGAGGCGACCACCAGTTCGCACTTCGACAGCGCGCGCTGGACCACGTTGGCGTCGGGCATGCTGACCATGGGATTGGTCGCCATGATCCAGACCGCCTTGATGCGGCCGGCTTCGATTGCATTGAACAGGTCGACCGCTTTCAGGCCCGGCTTGTCGGCCATGTGCGGCGAGCCCCAGAAGGTTTGCACCGTGTCGCGATGCAGCGCATTGTCGAGATCCATGTGCGCCGCCAGCATGTTGGCGAGGCCGCCGACTTCGCGCCCGCCCATGGCGTTGGGCTGGCCGGTGATCGAGAACGGGCCCATGCCGGGCTTGCCGATGCGCCCGCTGATCAGGTGGACGTTGATGATGCTGTTGACCTTGTCGGTGCCGGCGCTGGATTGATTCACGCCCATCGAGAAGGCGGTGATGACCTTCTCGGTATCGGCGAACATTTGATAGAAGGCCAGCAGGTCGTTGACGTCGACCTTGCAGATCCGCGCGATTTCATTCGGGTCGGCGCAGTCGGCGTCGGCGATTGCCAGCGCTTCGCCGAGGCCGCTGGTGTGGGCGTCGACGAAAGCGTTGTCGCGCGCGCCGCGATGCGCAAGGAAGCTCATCAGGCCGTTGAACAGCCAGACGTCGGTGCCGGCCTTGACCGGCAAATGCATGTCGGCCAGTTCGCAGGTGGCGGTGCGGCGCGGATCGATGACGATCAGTTTCATCTCCGGCCGGTTTTC
This sequence comes from Herbaspirillum lusitanum P6-12, assembly GCF_000256565.1. Taxonomy (GTDB): domain Bacteria; phylum Pseudomonadota; class Gammaproteobacteria; order Burkholderiales; family Burkholderiaceae_D; genus Herbaspirillum; species Herbaspirillum lusitanum. The sequence goes on from NZ_AJHH01000503.1 coordinate 2,360, forward strand.
CTTGGCCTTGGCGATGCGCTGGAACAGGATGGGATGGCACCACGCCGTGTTGGAGCCGACCAGCACTACCATGTCGGCCAATTCCAGATCCTCGTAGCAGATCGGCACCAGGTCTTCGCCGAACGCGCGCTTGTGGCCGGCCACGGCCGACGACATGCACAGGCGCGAATTGGTGTCGATGTTGGCGCTGCCGATGTAGCCCTTCATGAGTTTGTTGGCGATGTAATAGTCTTCGGTCAGCAACTGGCCGGAGACATACAACGCCACCGCATCCGCACCGTGCCGGTCGATGATGCCGCGCAGGCCGCCGGCGACCTTGTCGAGCGCAGCGTCCCAGCTCACGCGCTGCAACGTGCCGTCGGCGTCGCGCACTTTCGGATGCAGCAGGCGGCCGCTGAGGTCGACCGTCTCGCCCAGCGCCGAACCCTTGACGCACAGGCGGCCCTTGTTGGCCGGATGCAGCTCGTCGCCCGTGATGGCGATCACGCCGTCGGCCTAATATATGTATTATGATTAGTATTATGTATG
>NZ_AJHH01000504.1 GCF_000256565.1 Herbaspirillum lusitanum P6-12
CCTGCATGGCGGCGCGCACGCCGCAGCCGACGCCGCAATACGGGCAGGTGGTCTTGGTGCCGACGGTCGAGAGCGGAGCTTGGGAGAGGTTCACGATGGTTTCCTGGTCAGGCTGCCTGAGGGCTCGGGGTCTGGCTTTGCGATTGGCTGGAGATGGTCTGGCCGAACAACAGTTGATGACGGATGGCGGAAATGTCGCCGCCTTCCCGGATCAGGTCGAAGTACCACGGACCGTCCTTGACGTCGCCGTACAGCACTGCGCCGATCAGCCGGCTGCCTTGCAGCACCAGCCGCTTGTAGATGCCGCGGCGCGGATCGCGCAGCACCAGGTCTTCGGTGTCGTCGGCGCCGATGAAGTCGCCGGCCGAATACAGGTCGACGCCGGTGACCTTGAGCTTGGTCGCAGTGGCCTGCTGGACATAGCGGCGATGCCCTGCGCCTGCGAGGTGCGCACCGCAGACGCGGGCCTGGTCCCAGATCGGCGCGACCAGGCCGAAGGTGGCCTGGCGGTGCTGCACGCATTCGCCGACGGCATAGATGCGCGGATCGTAAGTCTGCAGCGTGTCGTCGACCACGATGGCGCGGTCGCAATGCAGCCCGGCCTCCTTGGCCAGGCCGATGTTGGGGCGTACGCCGGCGGTCATCACGACGAGGTCCGCCGGGATTTCCGAACCGTCCTTGAAGCGCACCGCCGTGACGCGATCCGGCCCGACGATGGCTTCGGTCTGCGCATTGAGAAGGAAGCGCAGGCCCTTCATCTCCAGCGCCTTCTTGAGCAGCGCGGCGGCCGGCTTGTCGAGTTGCTGGTTCATGAGGCTGTCGGTGACATGCACCACGGTCACGTCCATGCCTTGGCGCAGCAGGCCGTTGGCCGCTTCCAGCCCGAGCAGGCCGCCGCCGATCACCACGGCGTGACGATGGTTGCGCGCGACGTCGAGCATGATGTGAACGTCCTGGATGTCGCGAAAGGCGATCACGCCCGGCAGTTCATGGCCCGGCACCGGGATGATGAATGGCTTGGAACCGGTCGCCAGCAGCAGGCGGTCATACTTGATCTCGACGCCAGCCTGGGAGCGCACGGTGCGGCGGCGGCGGTCGATTTTCTCGACCGGATCGCCGGCGTGCAGCGTGATATTGTTTTGCACGTACCAGTCGCGCGTGTTGAGCATGATGTCGTCGATGCTCTTGTCTCCCGCCAGCACCGGCGACAGCAGGATACGGTTGTAATTGCCGTGCGGCTCGGCGCCGAACACGGTGATGTCGTACAGGTCCGGCGCCAGCTTCAGCAATTCTTCGACTGTGCGCATGCCGGCCATGCCGTTGCCGATCACGACCAGCGACGGTTTTTTTGCGGAAGCTACAGGTGCCGGAACGATAGTCATGCGCCCACCCACACCTTGCCGTGTTCGAGGCGCGCAGGGTAGGCGCTCACCGAATGTTCGGGCGCTTCGATGCATTCGCCGGTCTGCAGGTCAAAATGTTGTTTATAAATCGGCGAGGCCACTACGATGCGTTCGCCGATGCTGCCGACCAGGCCGCGCGACAGCACCGAGGCGTCCGCATTCGGGTCGTAGTTGCCGATGGCGAAGACACGGGTCTCGCTATTGCCGCCTTCGATGACGTGGAACACCGCCACCTGTTCGCCGCCGATCAGGGCGCAGACGCCGGTGTTCGGCACGATGTCGGCGATATCGCAGACTTCAATCCAGTGTTCAATTTGTCGGTCGCTGTGCATGTTCATTTCCTCTCTCAGGAATCAGATCGCTTCGGCGACCACAGGAATATCGATCAGCTTGCGCTCGGCTACCGTGGCCGGGCGAATCTGGCCGCGTTCGTCAACGAACTTGACGTTCGCGTCGGCTTCCTTGCTGTTGACGAAGTGGCGGAAGCGCTTGCGCGTCTCGGGATCGGTGACGGCCTTCTTCCATTCGCATTCATAGGTGTCGACCACGTGCTGCATGTCGGCTTCCAGTTCGGCGGCGATGGCCAGCTTGTCGTCGATGACCACGCTCTTCAGATAGTCGAGGCCGCCTTCGAGGTTGTCGCGCCAGGTGCTGGTGCGTTGCAGGCGATCGGCGGTGCGCACGTAGAACATCAGGAAACGGTCGATGTAGCGGATCATGGTTGCCTTGTCGAGATCGGAGGCGATCAGTTCGGCATGGCGCGGCTTCATGCCGCCGTTGCCGCAGACGTACAGGTTCCAGCCTTTTTCGGTGGCGATGATGCCGACGTCCTTGCCTTGCGCTTCGGCGCATTCGCGGGTGCAGCCGGACACGCCGAACTTGATCTTGTGCGGCGAGCGCAGGCCCTTGTAGCGGTTCTCCAGTTCGATCGCCAGGCCGACGCTATCGTCCACGCCGTAGCGGCACCAGGTCGAACCGACGCAGGATTTGACCGTGCGCAGCGACTTGCCGTAGGCGTGGCCGGTTTCAAAACCGGCGGCGATCAGTTCTTCCCAGATGTCCGGCAATTGCTCGACACGGGCGCCGAACAGGTCGACGCGCTGACCGCCGGTGATCTTGGTATAGAGGCCGTACTTCTTGGCGACCTGGCCGACCGCGATCAGGCCGTCCGGCGTGACTTCGCCGCCGGCCATGCGCGGCACGACCGAATAGGTGCCGTCCTTCTGGATGTTGCCGAGGAAGTAGTCATTCGAATCCTGCAGGCTGGCGTGTTCCTTCTTGAGCACGAAGTCATTCCAGCACGAGGCCAGGATGTTGGCCGCGACCGGCTTGCAGACGTCGCAGCCGAGACCCTTGCCGTGTTGCGCCAACAGGTCGCCGAAGCTCTTGATCTTGTTCACGCGCACCAGGTGATGCAGCTCCTGGCGAGAGTAGGGGAAGTGTTCGCAGACGTGGTTGTTGACGGCGAGACCTTGCTTTTTCATCTCGGCCTTCATCACCTGCGTCACCAGCGGCACGCAGCCGCCGCAGGCGGTGCCTGCTTTGGTGCAGCTCTTGAGGTCGCCGATGTTGGTCACGCCGGACGCCACTGCCGCACACAGCTGGCCCTTCGAGACGTTATTGCAGGAGCAGATTTGCGCGGAGTCTAGCAGGGCGTCGACGCCGAGGCCGACCTTGGCCTTGCCGTCGGCTTGCGGCAGGATCAGGAACTCCGGCGACTCCGGCAGTTCGATGCGGTTGAGCATCATCTGCAGCAGCGTGCCGTATTCGGCGGCGTCGCCGACCATGACCGCACCGAGCAGGTGCTTGCCCGATTCGGAGACCACGATCTTCTTGTAGATCTGCTTGCGTTCGTCGGTGAATTGATAGGAGCGTGCGCCGGCTTCCTTGCCGTGCGGGTCGCCGATGCTGGCGACGTCCACGCCCATGAGCTTGAGTTTGGTGCTCATGTCGGCGCCGTTGAATTGCTGCACTTCGGCGGCATCGTTCAGGTGCGCCAGCATGTGTTTGGCGGCGGTGCGCGCCATGTCGTAGCCGGGCGCCACCAGGCCGAAGATCTTGCCGTTCCACAGCGCGCATTCGCCGATGGCGTAGACGTCGGGATCGGAGGTGATGCAGCTGTTGTCGATCACGATGCCGCCGCGGTCGCCGACCTTCAGGCCCGACTCGCGCGCCAGTTCGTCGCGGGGACGGATGCCGGCCGAGAAGACGATCATGTCGGTGTCGAGGTGGGTGCCGTCCTCGAAGTTCATGCGGTGGGTGCCGGTTTTTCCGTCGACGATTTCCAGTGTGTTCTTTTGTGTGTGGGCGGTGACGCCGAGGTCCTGGATCTTCTGGCGCAGGATGCGGCCGCCGCTCTCATCGACTTGCACCGCCATGAGGCGCGGGGCGAATTCGACCACGTGGGTTTCCAGGTTCATGTCGCGCAGCGCCTTGGCGCATTCCAGGCCGAGCAGACCGCCGCCGATCACCACGCCGGTCTTGGAACGCTTGCCGCACTCGAGCATGGCTTCGAGGTCTTCGATGGTGCGGTAGACGAAGCAATCCTTGCGCTGGTTACCCGCGACGGTCGGGACAAAAGGGTAAGAGCCCGTGGCCATGACCAGCTTGTCATAGGCGAGTGTTTCCACGGCGCCGTTGATGTTGACCGTGACGGTCTTGCCGGTGATGTCGATGTTCTGCGCCTTGGCGTTGAGCTTCAGGTCGAAGTCCACCGGGCTCTTGCCGGCGTCGAAGAAGCCCGGCGCCACAAGCGACAAGTCGTCGGCGGATTTGCCGGCGAAGAATTCGGACAGGTGCACGCGATCGTAGGCCGGACGAGGCTCTTCGCACAGCACGGTGACCTTGAGGTTGGACGCGCCGCTTTCAGCCAGCGACTCCAGGAATTTGTGACCGACCATGCCGTGGCCAATGACGATGATGTTCATGATCAGGTTCTCCTCAGGCGGGGATGTTATTGGCTGCAACGGCCGGTGTCGGCTCGTCGTTCTTGTCGCTGGTAGTGAAGCGTACGGCGACCGCGCACAGCGCCGAGACCGTCACGAGCACGCCGAGCATGCTCAGTGTCTGTTGGGTGTCGCCCAGGCCCTTCATCAGGAAGCCGGCCAGCACCGCGCCGACGTTGCCGCCCGCGCCGATGATGCCGGCCACGCCGCCCAGCGCCTTGCGATCGATGAACGGCACCAGCGCATAGGTCGCGCCGCACGCCATGTGGGTGAACAGGCCGAAGCACAGCATCGCGGTGACCGCCAGCGTGACGCTGCCGGCATGGGCAAACCACAGCAGTCCGAGACCTTCACCCAGCATCATGATGAACAGCAGGGTGGCGCGGCGATTGAGGCCGCCCCGCAATGCCACCTTGTCGGAGATGATGCCGCCCAGCGCGCGGGCAAACAGCGCCAGCAAACCGAAGCTGGCGGCGGCGATGCCGGCGCTCTTCAACGACAGGCCGAAGTGATCGACGTAATAGATGGCGGCGATGTTGTGGATGAAAATTTCCACGCCGAAGCAGGCGCCGTAGGTGATGAACAGCATCCACACGCGGTAGTTGGCGCTGGCAGCGCGGAAGCTGGCCCAGCCGCCTTTTTTACCGCTTTCGATGGCGATGCCGGCGGCGCGCAATTCGTCGAAGTTGCCTTGCGGGCAATCCTGCGTGAAGTGCCAGTAGAGCGCCGCCATCGCCAGCATCATCAGGCCCGGCACCAGCAGCGCGACGCGCCAGCCGAGGTTGTCGCCCACGCCCAGCATCAGCATCGCGGCCAGCAGCAGCGGCATCAGGCCCTGCGCCACGCCGCCGCCGGCATTGCCCCAGCCGGCGGTTGCCGCGTTGGCGGTGCCGACTACATTGGGCGCGAACATCACCGAGGTGTGATATTGCGTGATCACGAAACTTGCGCCGACCGCGCCGATGCACAGGCGGAAGAACAAGAATGTTTCATAAGTCTGGGCGAAGCCGACGCCGATCACCGGCAATGCACCGATCAGCAGCAGGCCGGTGTATGCCTTGCGGGGGCCGTAACGGTCGCACAGCGGGCCGATGATCAGGCGCACCAGGATGGTCACGGCGACGGCGGCGATGTTGATGTTGGCGATCTGTTCCACGGTCAGGCCGAGCTGGCCCTTGATCACCGGCATCAGCGGCGCGCAGGCGAACCAGGCGAAGAAGCAGACGAAGAAGGCCATCCAGGTCAGGTGGAAGGCGCGCATCTGCGGCGTATCGATGGAAAAGAGCCGGATCTTGCTCGCCTTGCTGGAGCTGTTGCTATGGAGGTCTCTGCTGTCAGGAGTTGCGGCCATTTTTATCCCGTTAAAAACAAAAAGGCGCCCGCTCGGCAAGGCATGAATGCCAAGCTAAGCGGACGCCGTTGTCCTGCAGATCCGTCTTTAGATCGGCATTAAAAATAGTGAAAGCTGCTGGATCGTCGTTGATCCATGCACGGACATATGCAAAGGCTGTGCCAGAGCACCGGAATTCTTGATGGGGAAGGGCTTTGGAGGCGATTCGGACGTGCCGGAACGTGGCCTGCCGCAGCACGGCATGCAACGATATATGTCATGTTGTGATGTGTCGCGGTGCAGGCTGCTCGCAAATGGTGCGGTGCATCGGGCGTTTTGGGCCGCATCCTCAATCGGGCGTGGACTTGCCTTTGTGCAAGAAAATCCGGTGCTTTGCAGGATCAGGCAATCCTCCGGCAGCGTTGGTCTGCCGCCGCCGATGGCCTGGCTCTCAACATGGCCTCAGGTCATTCACGGGAGTTTAATTTCCATCAACCGGTAGCACGATGCGCATCGACTGCTTCTGGAATTGCTCGAAGCGATGCAGTTCCTGTTCGATGGCGCTCTTGAGCGCCGTCGATTTCTTCTCCATCCACGTCCATTGCTGCACCAGCAGCTTGCCGTTCTTGCGATCCATCTTGAGATCGAGCGCGGCGACGATGCGGTCGCCCATCAGCACCGGTAAAGCGAAGTAGCCGAGCACACGCTTGTCCGCCGGCACATAGGCTTCGAAGCGGTGTTCGTAATCGAAGAACAACGCCAGCCGCTTGCGCTGGATCACCAGCGGATCGAAAGGCGAGAGGATGTGCACGCGTTCGCTCGATGCCGGGTTGATGATGCCGTCGGACAAGGCGTCGAGCAGCGCCGGGGCTATCCAGTGCGGCTGCTTCGGCGCACCTTCAATATGCACCGCCACCAACTGCTTGCGCTTGACGGCGGCGGCGATCAGTTCCTTCACCATCGGCTTGGCCTGCACGCTGCCGTAACAAATCGAATCGAGGCTGACCATGCCCTGCGCCTTGAGCGCGCGGCGCAGCAGGTATTGCGCGAACTGTTTTTCCTTCACTGGGGCGGGACGTCGCGGCCAGTCGAAATGACGAGCGGCGAGGTCGTAGGTCTTGAGCATGCCGGTACGCTTGCTGATCACCAGGTCGCCGATGAAGAAGCCCCAGCGCAGTGCGCGTTTCGATGGTTTGCGGCTGCCCCAGGGATGGGTCTTTTCTTCCAGCACGTCGTCGTCAATGTCGCGGATCGAGAGACCGCCTTCCTTGCGGATGCGTTTGAGCAGCGCGGCGTAGTCGGCTTTGTCGACGCCGGCAAAAGAGGCGTGTGGATTGAGGCGGCGCCGTTCCATCTCCGGCAGGAAATGACGGAACTCGACAGTCGGCACATAGGCCAGCGCATGCGTCCAGTATTCGAACACTGACTTGTCCACCGACTGCGCCCGCTCCAGGTCGCTCAGTTTGTATCCAGGGATACGCGTATACAGGATGTGGTGGTGGCTGCGCTCGATCACGTTGATGGTGTCGATCTGAACATAGCCGAGATGCTCCGCGGCCAACTGCACCGCAGTCGCGCCGTCGCCGAACGGCGCGGGCACG
>NZ_AJHH01000505.1 GCF_000256565.1 Herbaspirillum lusitanum P6-12
CAATTCGTCCGCAGGCCATTTATCTCCGACACCGTCGCCGCGATGATGGCGTCTTGCTCTCATCAACCGGATACAGGTGCTTCGTGCAAAAAACTCCCCCGATCACAATCGCGCCGGGTGCCGGCCGCTTCATCTTTCCCGCGCTGATGCGCTGGTATGCGCGCGGCGAGGGGCTCACTTATGCGCTGCTGCGCTTCGGCTACGGCGCCATTATTTTCACGCACGGCCTGCCCAAAGCGCTGGGCGTGTCGCATGGCTCGATGGCCGATCCGATGGCCGGTTCGATACGTCTGATAGGCGAAGTCATGGGGTTGCCGTTCGCGCCGCAACTGGCTTTCCTGGTGATGCTGCTGGAGACGGTGGGCGCAGCCATGCTGGCGCTGGGCCTGCTGACGCGGCCGCTGGCCTTGTTGATGTTTGTTGAAATGATCGCCATCAGTTATGCGATGGGGCCGACCTGGCCGTGGATCGATCGCGGCATTGAGTATCCGGTACTGCTGGGACTGGCGGCGTTGTACATGATGTTGCGCGGCGGCGGCGCCTGGTCGCTCGACAGCCGCATAAGATATGAAATATAAAACATGAAAGCCCACCCATTACTTGTCAAGAAAGAGATGCCATGAAATTCGTCAACTACCTCGCCTACACCGACAACCGGCAATTGCTGGACGAACATGCACCGGCCCACAAGCACTACGTCAAGAGCCTGCTCGACGCCGGCAAGCTGGCGTTCGGCGGGCCGTTCCCGGACGGCAGCGGAGGTCTGCTGGTGTATGAAGTCGCATCAAAAGAAGAGGCCGAATCCCTGCGCGACCAAGACCCATATGCTCTGGCCGGCGTGTTCGTACGGTCTGAAATCAAGCCGTGGCTATTGCTGGCGATTAATCCCGCCTTGGCGGCGACGCCGGCGGCGTGACGGG
>NZ_AJHH01000506.1 GCF_000256565.1 Herbaspirillum lusitanum P6-12
GAGTTTTTCCAGTTGCGCGACCAGCACGGCCATGGCTTCGCGTTCTTCTTCATTGGCGCACAGCGTCGCCTGCGACACGATCAGGCGCTCGATTTCGCGGCGGCTCTGAATCACCTGCAACTGCCCCTGATAATCGATTTCAGAGATGAAAATTCCCTGCCGCGGCACGATGTGCACGAGGCGCTGGAAGGCCAGTTTTTGCAAGGCGTCGCGGGTCGGCGAGCGGCCGATGCCGATGCGTTCGCTCAGGACGATTTCCGACCATTGGGTGCCTGGCGGCAGGCCGCCGGTCACGACCAGTTCTTCGAGGAGAACGTAAGCCTTCTCAGTCTGGCTGACGGCTTCCCGGTCGAACAATTTGTCTGTTGATGTCATGCAGTGTTTGCCAGTGTTTGCTGAAGCTCACGCTTCAATACCTTGCCGGTTCCGTTTTTGGGTAGTTTTTCCACGAATACATAGCGCTTGGGTCGCTTGAAGCGGGCGATGGTGCGGATGCAGAGTTCGTCCAGTTCCTGCTCGCCGGCGCTCGCGCCTGCATGACAGACGATGAAGGCCACCACCGATTCTCCCCATTCCGGATCAGGCGCCCCGACCACCGACACTTCTTCGACCGCGGGGTGCGTCAGCAGCGCTTCCTCGACTTCGCGCGGGTAGATATTTGTGCCGCCGCTAATGATAACGTCTTTCGAGCGGTCTTTGAGGTGCAGCAAGCCTCTTTCGTCGATCAGGCCGATGTCGCCGGTGCGCAGCGCGCCGCCGCCGATGGTCTGGCGCGTGGCTTCCGGGTTGCCCCAGTAGCCAGTCATGACGGTGGGGCCACGTACGATGACTTCGCCGGGCGTACCGGCCGTCACTGGATTGCCGTCGGCGTCGACGATCGTGATGCCGATCGCGGTCTGGGCGAAACCAACCGAAACCAACATGGCGGTGTCGTCGGCGGCGACGGCGCGCGCCAGCAAGTCGGCCGACAGCGCCGAGATGGTCATCGGTGTTTCGCCCTGGCCGTACAGTTGCGCCACGCGCGCGCCGAAGCACTGTACCGCGCTCTTGATGTCTTCCGCATAGAACGGTGCACCGCCGACCAGCAGGCAGCGCAGGCCGGGCCATGTTACGCCGGTGTGGTTGCGGACGTGCTGGATCAATCGCATGACGATGGTGGGCGCAGCGAACAGGCTGGCTTTGTCGTAGTGATTGAGTAGCCCGAACAGTTCGGCTTCATCCAGTCCGCCCGATTCCGGAATCACCTGCAGGCCGCCGCGGATGAAGTACGGCACGCTGTACAGACCGCTGCCGTGCGACATCGGTGCAACGTGGATCAGCACGTCATCGCTGGCCAGCGGCTGCACGTCGATCAGGAAATGCATCGCCATGCTGACCATGTTGGCGTGCGTCAGCATCACGCCCTTGGGACGGCCGGTGGTGCCGCTGGTGTAGAACAGCCAGGCCAGCGCATCGGCTGCGATGGGGAAGGCGTCGAGCAACGGGCCGGATGCGGCGTCAAGGTAGTGATCCGTGCCGACGTCGACGATCTTCAGCGCTGGGTTGGTCTCACCGAGTGGCCGCAACGACTGGTACAGCGCACCCTGC
>NZ_AJHH01000507.1 GCF_000256565.1 Herbaspirillum lusitanum P6-12
ATTTTCGGCGATGGCGAAGCGCGCCTTGTCGACCTGGCGCGATCCCGCCTCGCCGCGCAGTTGCGTGACCATCTCATAGACCTGCGCCAGGCCGGTGGCGCCGATGGGATGGCCGCGCGACAACAGGCCGCCGGAGACATTGATCGGAATCTTGCCGCCCAGCGTGGTGGCGCCGGACTCGGCCATCGGACCACCTTCGCCGAAGGCGCAGAAGCCCAGCGCTTCGGTTTGCGTGATTTCAGCAAATGCAGTAGCGTCGTGGACCTCGGCCAGCGACATGTCCTGTGGTCCGACGCCGGCGATCTCATACGCCTGGTTGGCGGCGAGATGGCACAGGTGGCGGTCGAAGGCGCCGGCCGGACGTTCAGTGGCGCTGCGCAATACCGTCGCGTGGATGCGGATGGCGCGGTTGGCTTGCAACTTGCGCAGGCCGGCTTCGTTGCACACGATGGCGGCAGCGGCTCCGTCGCTGATCGGCGCACACATCGGGAGCGTCAGCGGCCACGACACGGCGCGCGCGGCCAGCACTTCTTCGATGGTCAGCGGATACTGAAACTGCGCTTGCGGATTGCGCGTCGAGTGCGTGTGATTTTTTGCGGCGACGGCGGCGATCTGGCGTTGGGTGGTGCCGAAAGCCTTCATGTGCAGCCGCGCCAGGCTGGCGTAGATGTCCATGAAGACGCTGCGCTTGCCGGGCTCGACATAGTCGGGCGGCGGCAGGATGTCGGCCGACAATTGCATGAGGTTCTTCATCTGCTCGGCGGCGGTGTGTACGTCCCAGGCGCCATCGAACACGGCGAAGCTCTTTTCCTTGTCGGTGGAAAACAGCTTGTCGACCCCGACCGCCAGGCAGATGTCGCCGGCGCCGGACGAGACGAACATGTGCGCTGCATTGAGCGCCGTGCTGGAACTGGCGCAGGCGTTCTCGACGTTGGTGACCGGGATGCCGGTGATGCCCATGGCGCGCAGAGCGATCTGACCGGACACCATGTACTGGCCCTCGATGGCGCCCTGGCCGGCAGTGGCGAAGTAGGCGCCTTGCAGGACGTCGGATTCGCAACCGGCGTCCTTCAGCGCTGCACTGACGGCCTGGCGCACCAACTCCTTGACGCTGGTGTCGAGTTGTTTGGCGAAGGCGGTGATGCCGACGCCGACGATATAGGTTTTGCTATGCGACATGTTCGACTCCTGTAGTGATGATCGCTTCCACGTGCTCGCGCTGTTGCGCCAGTTCGGCCGAGGTTCCGGACCAGGCCACCGAGCCGTGGTCCAGCACGTACTGGCGCTGCGCCAGCCGCATTGGCACTTTGAGATTCTGTTCCACTAGTACGATGCCGGTGCCTTGCCGGTGCACAAGGGCGAAGATGTCGATGAGGTTGTTGACGATCAGCGGCGCCAGGCCTTCGGTCGGTTCGTCCAGCAGCAAGATCTTGGGATTGCCGAGCAGGGCGCGTGCAATCGCCAGCATCTGCTGTTCGCCGCCGGACAACTGGTCGCCACCGAAGCCGATGCGTTCCTGCAGGCGCGGGAAAATCTCCAGTACGCGCGGAATGCTCCAGTAACCCGGTGCATGGCCGAGGCCGCCCATGCGCAGGTTTTCCATCACCGACAGATTGGGGAAGATGCGGCGGCTGTCCGGCACCAGCGCCACGCCGAGACGGCTGATCTGCTCCACTGGCAGGCGGCTGATGTCGCGGCCGAAGTAGGCGCGCTTGCCATGATGCAGCGGCAGCAAGCCGATCAGGGTTTTCAGCGTGGTTGACTTGCCGGCGCCATTGCGGCCGATGATGGCGATGATCTCGTCCTGCGAGGCGGTGATCGAGACTTCGCTCAGGACGGTGGCCTGGCCGTAGCGGACGTGTGCGTTTTCCAATGCAATCATGGTTTCATTCCTCCCCGAGGTAGACCGAACGCACTAGCGGATCGGTCCGGACTTGTTGCGGTGTGCCGGCGGCGATGACGCGGCCGTTGCTCATGACGACGATCTGTTCCGACAGCGCCATGATGACGTCCATGTTGTGTTCGATCAGCAGCACCGTGCGTCCTTCGGAGGCCTTGCGTATCAGTCGCGTGGCCTGTTCGATTTCATGATGGCCGATACCGGCCAGCGGTTCATCGAGCAGCAGGATGCGTGGCTGCGGCAGGATCGTCAGGCCCAGTTCCAGAGCGCGTTGCAGGCCGTAGGACATGGCTCCGGCAAGGTCATTGCGATGCGCCGTCAGGCCGGTCATTTCCAGCATGTCGTCGACGTCGTCGGCCAGCTTGCGGTCGTAGCGCGGCGCGATCCAGAACGGCATGAAGCGCGAATGCTTGATCTGCGCCGCGATGCGCAGGTTTTCGGCGACGGTCATCTCCGGATAGATCTTGGTGATCTGGAAGCTGCGGCCAATGCCGCGACGGGCGCGCTGGTTGGCGCCGAGCCGCGAGATGTCGGCGCCGTCGCACAGCACCGCGCCCTGGTGTTGCAACTGGCGTCCGGCCAGCACGTTGAGCAGCGTGGTCTTGCCGGCGCCGTTCGGACCGATCAGGCCGTAGACCTTGCCGGTGGCGAAGTCATAATTGACGTCGTCAATGGCCTTGAGCGCGCCGAAGCTGACGGTGACGTTCTGGCAGCGTAGGACGATGTTGTTGTCGGTCATGAGGATTCTCCGCTGCGGCCAGGACGGGTACGTACAAGGCGAGCCTGGATTTCACCGAGAACGCCGCGCGGGAAATACAGCGTGGCAAGGATAAAGACCACGCCGAGGATGCCGTACCAGTATTGCGTCCAGCCGCTCAGCGATTCTTTCAGGATCTCGAAGATGGCCACGCCCGCGACTGGTCCCCACAGCGTACCTGCACCGCCCAACAGGGTCATGATGATGACGTCGCCGGAAGTACCCCAATGCAGCATCTGCGGGTTGACGTACATCATCAGCGACCCCAGCAGCGCGCCCGCCAGGCCGCTGATGGCACCTGAAATGAGGAAGGTGATCTGCTTGATGCGATGGGTGTTGTAGCCGAGATGATCGGTGCGGATTTCGTTCTGCTGGATGGCCATGACGACGCGGCCGAACGGCGAGCTGCGCAGCACGGCAATGGCGATCATGACCAGCGCAAACACCACCGCGGCATACCAGTAGAAATTCACCGGATCGAAGAAATCGATGCCGAAGGTCGCCGGCCGCGCCACGCCGGGCAGGCCGTCGGCGCCGCCAGTCCATTCGCGCAGCTTGCTGTCGGCCAGGATGTACAGCAATTGCGACAGCGACAGCGTGACCAGAGCAAAGAAAATCCCCGACACGCGTAGCGCGAAGAAGCTGTACAGCCAGGCGCAGGCCGCCGCAGCCGCCATCGCCAGCACGACGCCGGCTTCGAACGGCAGACCCAGGCGCTGGGTGGCGAGCGCCACGGCATAACCGCCGATGCCGAGGAAACTGGCGTGACCGAACGACACCATGCCGAGCGAGCCGAACACGAAGTCGAAGCCGACCGCGAAGATGCCCCAGATCATGATCAGGGTAGCGAGGTTGAGATAGAAATCGTCATGGGTGACGAAGGGCAGCGCGATGACCACGGGGATCAGCAGGCAGCCGAGGACAAGGTCGAAACGCGACAGATTCATGCGGACCTCGAAGGACGGGAGAACAGGCCTTGCGGACGTGTCAGCAGGGTGAGGATGAGTAGGGCGAAGGTCATGACGTCGACCCAGCTCGGCATGAAGGTATAGCCGACTGCGCGCACCATGCCGATCAGCACGGCGGCGGCGACCACTCCGCGGATGTTGCCGAGTCCGCCGAGGATCACCACCACGAAGCAGTCGATGATGGTGTTGCCGGCCATGCCCGGTTCGATCGGGAACAA
>NZ_AJHH01000508.1 GCF_000256565.1 Herbaspirillum lusitanum P6-12
CCCGCACCCAGGCCGAACACGGCGGTACGGATCAGCGATGCCGGCAAGCCGAGCGTGCGCACCATTTCAGAGTCGCTGCTAGCGGCGCGCACCAGCATGCCGAAGGTGCTTTTCTCCAGCGCGGCGAACAGGCCGAACGAGACCAGCATGCCGAAGCCGATCACGAACAGGCGATACACCGGGATGGTGCTGCCGAACAGGCCGACGGCACCTGCCAGCAAGGTCGGCATGGGCGCTTCCTTGTAGCCCATGCCCCAGAAGAATTTGGCGGCTTCGCTGATGACCAGGATGAAGCCGAAGGTCAGAATCAGTTGATAGAAATGCGGCCGGCCGTACAGTTTGCGCAGTGCATAGCGCTCCATGGCGATGCCGGCGATGGCGACGATCAGCGTGGCGCCGATGACGCCCAGCACGAACGAGCCGGTGCGCAGTGTGATGTCGTAGGCCAGGTAAGTACCCAGCATGTACAGGGCGCCGTGGGCGAAATTGATGACGCCGAGCATGCCGAAGATCAGGGTGAGACCCGACGCCAGCAGGAACAGCAGCATTCCCAGGCTGAGGCCGATGATGATAGTGGACATGGATGTTCCCGAATACTTGTCGATTGCTTGAATCTTTGGTGAGGACGAGACGGGGCCGCGGCGTTCTTGTGGAGCGCCGCGGCTGACGACTACGGAATTACTTCGGGCAGTCTTCGAAGACGTCCTTGGGTGGATATACCTTGGCGATCTTCATGATGTAGGCGGGATACGGCGGCTTGCCGGCCACCACTTCGCCCCACAAGCCGTCCTGGCGCGCCTGGTGATCACAGGCCTTCATTTCCTTGCGGCCTTCCACGGAGTTGTCGCGCACGCTGTTGGCGAACGCGTCGACCCATTTTTCCTTGTCCCAGGAGCCGGTCTTCTCGACCACGTCCAGCCACCAGCTCATGCCGTCATAGGCTTCGCCGGCGGCGCTCGACGGAAATTCGTTGTACTTCTTGCGGAAGGCTTCGACAAATTTCTTGTTGGGTGCGTTCTCGACCGTGAAGTGGTAGCGCACGCCGGAGTTGACACCGAGTGCGGTCGGGCCGACGCCGGTGGCCATGGTTTCATCGGCGATGACAGGACCGAAGATCTTGCGCGTCTTGCCGAGGTTGACCTGGCCGGCCTGCTTGACCATGGTGACGGCGTCGGAGCCGGTCATGAACAGCGCCACGCCCAGCCGGTT
>NZ_AJHH01000509.1 GCF_000256565.1 Herbaspirillum lusitanum P6-12
AATGCCGGCCTTTTCGGCTTCCTTGCGATACCACTCCCAGCTGTCGCGCGTGGCCTGGTAGTCGGCGGTGACGCCGTAGACGCGCTTGAGTTTTTGCTCCTTGCTGTAGCCGAGCGCCATGCGCTGTTCCATGCCAAGCGTGTTGGAGGTGCGGAAGGTGTAGCGCGATGCGCCCGGCGTGGTGATCTTGTCGTCGGCCGACATGGTGACCAGATGCGGGATCTTGCGCTGCTTGGTGATGTTCATGATGGCGATGGTCGAGGCCGAGCTGACCGCGCCGAAAATCATTTGCGAACCGTCGGCGATCAGGCGCGTGGCTTTTTGCACGGCTGGTTGCGGCTTGGTTTCGTCATCTTCCCAAGTGACTTGGATGGGCTTTCCCAAGACCTTGCCGCCGCGTTCGGCGATGGCGACTTCCACACCTTTGCGCATGTCTTCGCCAAAGATGCCGTAGGTGCCCGACAGCGATACCACGCCGCCGATTTTAAACACGTCCGGATCTGCTGCATGGGCAGCGCTAGCGCCCATCAATGCCGTGAACAAGCCAACAGCAGGCAACAGCCGCCGGCTGCGCCATGGTGCAAATTGCTTCATATCTGTCTCCGTTGTAATCATTTTTGTGATGTTTCATAAGTTAATCGTGATATATCACGAATAGCTTCGTAGAATAATATCAGCAATCCGATTCAATGCAAGTGGTGATTTTTCATCTGTGGATTTGATGCGTTGCAACGAAGGATGAAGCAAGGAAACGGCGTAGTGGCGGCCGAAGATGGTGAATTTCAGTGATGTCGAAAGGAGTATGTGTGCCGAAAAATGCAGGCGGAAAGCGTGGCGTGCGGAGGGGCGGTGGGGCGGGTTCGTGATGTTTCACGCGATCAATAAAAAAGCCCGGAAGAGATTATCCTTCCGGACGGTATGCAATTCGGCAGGATAATCAGGTGATCATGGAATGAAGCCCGCGTTGCGATAGCTGTCGACGATTTCATCGTAGACGGCGATGTCGCCATGCCCGCGCGCCATCAGTTGCGCGCCGCCGATCGCGGCGAAAATGCTCATCGCCTGGCGCCGCAGGGCTTTCTTCGGTTTGGTTTCCGCCGTGCCTTGCATGAGTACTTCGGTCAGCCAGTCGACGTTGACGTCGTTGAAACGATTGACCTCGGCGCGTACTTCCGGCGGCAAGTCGTTGTGCTCCGCCGACATGATGCCGCACAGGCACATGCGATTATCATCGGCCAGCGCTGCCCGGAAGATCTCCGCATATTTCTTTATGCGGGTGCGCGCATCCTTGTGGACTTCCATCAGATTGCCCAGATAGGCGATACCGTCTTCGGTATAGCGGCGGGCGAGCGCTGCACCGAGATCGCCCTTGGTCGGGAAGTGATAGTGCACGCTGGCGCTCTTGATCCCGACTTCCGCCGCCAGGTCGCGAAAACTCAGCGCGTTATAGCCGTGCGCCTGCACGGTCTTGCGGGCGGCGGCCATGATTTTTTCGCGAGTATCGATTGCGCTCATGATGAAACAAACCTCTCTATCGGTAGATAGTTATTGACAGCGCGATTATACTATCTTATTGTCTATCTACCGATAGATAGATTAATTGATCGGCAATATCCGAATTATCTCGTTCAGCAACTGGAGCGCAGATTGATACAACGACAAACAGTCAAAAAGGAAAGTAACAATGAAGATTTATGACCGCCCCGGTTTCCCCAATCCAGCCCGCATCCGCATCGTGCTGGCGCAGAAGAATCTCGATTCACAAGTGACGTTCGAATCGGTCGACCTGATCGGCGCCGAGCACAAGCAGGCGGCGTTCCTCTCGAAGAATCCCTCAGGCGTGCTGCCGCTGCTGGAGCTCGACGACGGCACGCTGATCTCGGAAAGCACCGCGATCACCGAGTACCTCGACAACCTCGACGGCAATCCCGTGCTGACAGGCCGCACACCGAAGGAAAAGGCGATCATCCACATGATGCAACGCCGCGCCGAAAGTGGTTTGATTGACGCGGTCGGCATTTATTTCCACCATGCGACGCCTGGCTTGGGCGACGATCTGCAAAAGTACAAGAGCCCGGAATGGGCGCATCGCAAGGAGTGGGGTGAACGCGAACGTGCCAAGGCGCTGCAGGGCATGGTGTATTTCGACGGCATCTTGCGCAATAACAGCTACGTCGCGGGTGAGCAATTCTCGATGGCCGATATCACGGTGTTTGCCGGCCTGGCGTTTGCGGACGCAGCGGGGATTCCGATCGCTGCCGAGTTGAGCGCATTGCAGTCATGGCGTGTGAAAGTGGCAGAGTTGCCGGCGGTGAAAAATCGCAGCGGGCAAGCCTTTGTCGAAGAAGATTTGCGTCGTCTGGGTTTTTAAGTCGGCGACCGCCGTTCAGTCATTTCCGGCAATCCTGGAACGCCGCCTTTCGCAAGAAGGGCGGCATCTTTGCGTCAGCGGCTGATCTTTTCTTCGACAGATCCACAGCGAGAATCTAGGTCAGATTCAAGCCGCCATCCGCCGTCAAGATTTCCCCGGTCACGTATTGATTGGCTGCCAGCATGGTCGCCAGTTGCGCGATATCCGCCGGCTTGGCGGCGCGGCGCATGGGAGAGCGGGTCTGCCAAAGCGTGTGCGCATCCGCCCAGTCGGCGGTCAGCGGCGTGTCGACCAGGCCGGGCGCGATGGCGTTGACCCTGATGTCGGGAGCCAGGGATAGGGCGAGCAATTTTGTCATGTGATTCAGCGCCGCCTTGGTCGCCGCATAAGGGATCGACGCGCCTTTGGGGCGAACACCGGCGTGTGAGCTGATGTTGATGACGCATCCCGGCGTGCCGGACTTCGCAGAATTTTTCAGCGCCTCTTGCGCCAGCGCGATGAGGCGAAATGGCGCAACCACATTGACTTCATAGAGTTCATGCCAGATCTCGGGCGACGCCGCCGACAGATCGCCGTGAGGAATCACGCGACTGATTCCGGCGTTGTTGACGAGGACATCCAATCGTCCGTAATGCGCAAGGATTTGTGCAATCAGACGGGCACGGTCTGCTTCAACGGCGAGATCGGCCTGGATGTAGAGCGCCGCAGGCAAAGCGGCCGCCAGTTTTTCACCTGTCTCAACAGACGATCTGGAGTGGACGACGACGGTGTAGCCTGCCTCCGCGAAACCGTGTGCAAGCGCCAGGCCGATTCCCGACGTGGATCCCGTGACCAATGCGACGCGAAGTTCTGAATTCATAGGGTGTCAAATTTGCATGGAAGGTAAAAATTGCAGCAAGTCCGGTGATCGATTTCTTCTCAACGGAAGAGAGCAAGGCCTGAGTGAATCACTGCATCGTACGGGATCAATGGCGCAGCGGCAACGCAACAGTTTCCTTTGTCGATGGCGAGAAACTGTAACTTGCATTATGAAATCCTTAAGCGTATAAAGCTAACTAGTTTCTATTTGAAACTAGATTGGCGGAAGTTCATTGGCGCCCGGTTGAGCAGGCGGCGATGGCATCGGCCTTCTTTTTTCATTCTTGTTCTTGATCCTCGTCTTCAATTTTCAGGAGAAAATCTTGATTTCGGCATACGCAGATTTTGATAAAACTTTTCCATTCGCTCCGCACTTCCAGGAGGTCAATGGGTTTCAGATGCATTACGTGGACGAAGGAGACCGCTCGCGGGAAGTCGTGTTGTGTCTTCACGGCGAGCCGACCTGGGGCTATTTGTTCCGCTCATTGATTACGGCCCTTCGTAGCGATTACCGGGTTGTCGTTCCCGATCACATGGGCTTCGGCAAGAGCGAGACGCCGCAAGACCGCAGCTATTGGCTGCAGGATCACATCGACAATCTCGAGAAGTTGGTTCTTCAGCTGGACCTGAAAGAGATTACCCTGGTCATGCATGATTTCGGCGGTCCCGTCGGCATGGGCCTGGCCGCGCGGCATCCCGGGCGCATCAAGCGCATCATTTCAACCAACGGGCCGACGCCGTTCGGGCATCCCGACGGCATGGAACGGCTGATGGAGAATGCCGCCATCGCTCCCTGGTTCCAATGGATCGTGAAGGCCAATGAAGACGGTAGCCTGGAGCAGGTATTGGGGCAGCTCGGCTTCAATATCCTCAGCACCATGAAAATCAACGGCTTCGAAAACCACGGTGTGATCAGCGACACGTGGATTTCCGCCTATGGTGCGCACTTCGCGACGCCAGGCGATTGCCTGGGGGCCATAGGTTGGGCAAAGGGTTTCGCGACCGGCGCCCATCAGTTCGAAGTACCTGACGCAGCGGCGATCGCGACGATCCGGAGCCAGCCGGCGCTGGCAATCTGGGGCGATGCCGACAAGACGCTGCACCCGCCGATTTTCCTGCCGCTATTCACTTCGCTGTTCCCCGTTGCGGACGTGCGTCGCCTGCCTGAAGCAGGGCATTATTGCTTTGAGGATGCGCCGGATGAGATCGCCGGCATCGTCAGGAGATTCCTGAAAAACAGTTAGGAAAGCCGGGGGAAAATATTTCAGGCGTGAACTGTTCGGGCGGCCCGGAGGAGGAAGAGCGGCTTGAATATTCATGCAGCGGTCGCGCAGAAGCGCCGCGCGACGGCCTTTACGCCGGTGTTGATCACCGTCCTGTTGGAGTTGCTTTAACGTCCGACGGTGCATGCGTGAAATCAACAGGTATCGGTTGTTTTGTCTGATAGATGTACCAACAAATCTACCAACAAGTGTTTCGGATGTAATGAACACCGAAAAAACACCAACAAACAAAAAAGCCGCGCAAACACTATGTTTTGCGCGGCTTTTTGAACGTCTTTGAACGTTGTACTACTCAATTCTGGCGGAGACGGAGGGATTCGAACCCTTGGATGGGGGTAACTGAGGGGAGTGAGAGGTCATTTTTCAATGACTTAGCTCCCCTTAGTACCCCCTGTTTTCCCTGATTCCGCAGTGAATTCCGCAGTGGCAATCGTTAGTTTTGGTTTGAAACAGCGACTGCGAACCTCGGGAATCCTGACGTCGTGGTGAAGTATGATAAAGAGGCTAATGCTGGGGAATTGATCGGAGGCTATGTTCGTCGAGCGAGGCAATTTCTGAAGGCGGGTAGATTGCAATTGGCGGATAGTCAAGTTTGCAACTGGCGAGCGTTCCAGTATTTAGGCACGCCTCAAATCCTCTTGCAACTCCTGCTGTGGCGAACACATAGATTGTCTGAGCTATAACTGCCTCGTTTTCATTAGTTTCATTCATGTTATCGATCCCCCTCGAGGTGCGTATCTTATCATCGGTGCCGATGACTTGAGCACTGCCTTAGATGAGCGATCATTTTTTAAGTTATCTTGATAGCTAGTAAAAACGCCCGCAGATGTGGGCGTTTGCTTGTGTGCTCAAAGTCCGGTTCTGGCCGATTGCGGACTCTCAAAACCGATATGTCCAAACGGCAATTTACCAGATCGTGAGAGAAAACATGGAGATAATGGGCAAAAATCCCCCAGCAAAAGAAAAAGCGGCTTAGCGCGATAAGGCGCTAAGCCGCTTCAATGCTGGTGGCCCCCCGTGAGTCGAACACGGCACCAACGGATTATGAGTCGGTTCCAAACTCCTTGTATTACAACGAGTTTTTCAGGTAGTCCTATAAAAATCAAAAACTTAGCTTACCGCTACTTCCTGCCAGTTACCGCTATTTGCTGCGTCCAGTGCAGCAAAATTGCAGCAACGCTGGACATAGTTTGGGTGAAAACTATGTCTTAAGCAACTCTTCGTTAAGCATCATCTTGTTGACCGTAACCGCTTCCCCATCTTCCTAGACCAGCCTGAAGAAAACTTGGACAACGAGACTGTCTTCAACATTCTCATAAATGTTATCAACAGAGCGAAACAGCATCGGCAGGTCATCACAGTTAACTTGGCGCACTATTCTTGAGCACAACAGTCTCAGAAGAG
Source organism: Herbaspirillum lusitanum P6-12 (assembly GCF_000256565.1). Classification (GTDB taxonomy): domain Bacteria; phylum Pseudomonadota; class Gammaproteobacteria; order Burkholderiales; family Burkholderiaceae_D; genus Herbaspirillum; species Herbaspirillum lusitanum. The sequence continues at coordinate 5,917 of NZ_AJHH01000509.1, forward strand.
AAGCGTGGCTTGTGCATCGGCAGCCTTAGCCGCCATCAGGGTCAGAAGACCCATTATTCCACGCAAGCTTTTTCTTTTAAACATGACATCCCCTCAGTGTCCGTGACTAGCCTTCGCAACCCTGTCAGGTTGGGCAGTCTGGCGGCTCAGCATCAATGTAACAACCGCTGACAGCGCCAACGAGGCAGCTACGACATACAAGCCTGCCGCGTAGCCGCCCGTAACGTTCTTAAGCCAACCTATAGCAAACGGCCCGACGAATCCGCCCAAGTTACCAAGGGAGTTAATCATCGCAATGCCAGCTGCTGCGCCTGCCCCGGAGAGGAAGGTACTAGGCATCGCCCACAGCGGAGCCTTGGCCGAGCTAATGCCGACATTCACAACAATCAAGGACAACACGACGAATAATGCGGTTGTGGCATTGCCTGCCAGCAGAAATCCAACGCATGCCACGACGCAGGGAATCACGACGTGCCAAGTGCGCTCGCCGCTACGGTCAGAATGGCGTGCCCACAGCACCATTGCCACTACAGCCACAACACTTGGAACACCTGTCAGCAGCCCAGTCTCAAACGGAGTGAAGCCAAACTCACGAATCATGAGTGGCACCCAGAGCCCCAAGGTGTAGAGGCCTGCGGAAGTGCCGAAGTAAATCAAAGCAAGAGCTAGGACACGCGGGTCCTTCAGTGCGCTCCAAGCGCTGGCAGTGTGGCCATGGCCGCCCTTCTTGGCATCCGCTTCCGACTTTAACCGAGCCACCAGCCATTCACGCTCGTCCTGTGCCAACCAATGAGCTTGTTCCGGCTTGTCTGTCATGTATTTCAACACTACGAAACCCAGAATGACGGCTGGTGCAGCTTCAATGATGTAGAGCATCTGCCAGTCCTTCAAGCCGAATAAGCCAGGCAGTTGCATGATGGCGCCAGACAATGGCGACCCCAGTGCTACCGAAATTGGGGCTGCGGCCATAAACCATGCTGCGGCGACAGCCCGCTGCTTAGCAGGAAACCACAGTGACAGGTAGAGAATGATGCCGGGGAAAAAGCCGGCTTCAGCTACTCCCAATAGGAAGCGCAGCAAGTAGAAGCTGTTGGGGCCAACCACAAATGCGGAAATTGCGGAGATGATGCCCCAAGTAATCATGACCCGCGCAATCCAGATACGCGCGCCGACTTTGTGCAGAATCAGATTGGAAGGTACTTCGAAAAGGAAGTAGCCGATGAAGAATAAGCCGCCTCCCAGCCCGAAAGCCGTCGGTGACAACCCCAAGTCTTTATTCATTGTGATGGCCGCGAATCCGACGTTGACGCGGTCAAGGAAGCTGATGAAATAGAGCAGCATCACAAAAGGAATGATGCGCAACATGAGTTTTCGCGAAACGCGCTCTTCGATTTCAGTTTTCATTGTCTCCTCCTTGGAGGTTAAGTCCGTTTAAGAAATTGGTTCTCTTGCTATCTGTTAATTGAGTTATGTTTGATAGCTTCTTTTGTCCCGGCGCTGCCCACTGCTACTTCATCCCCTCCTCATGCAATTTGTGCGAGACGCAACAAGTTCGTTGTCCCGGTTGTACCGAACGGCATTCCCGCAGAAATCACAACGGTTTGGCCAGGGCCGCCGAATCCTTCTGCGCTGACCGTACGACATGCAAGTTCGCTTACCTCTCCGGCATCCACGACTTCGTGACATAAGACCGGGTGAATGCCCCAAACCAGGGCCAAGCGGCGAGCTGTAGTGCGATTGGGCGTCATGCCGAGAATTGGCGTACTTGGTCTTTCGCGGGCCATGCGAAGGGCCGAATAACCCGAGGTTGTGTAGGCGACGGTTGCTGCGGCATCTAGCAGGCCTGCGACGTGCCGCATGGCGTAACCGATGGCGTCAGAGAATTCGGCCTTTGGAGCTGAGTGGGAAGCGGCGATGGCTTCGCGGTAATAAGGGTCTTGTTCGGTGCGACCGATAATGAGGTCCATTGTGCGAACGGCCTCTACCGGCCATGCACCGCTGGCAGATTCGGCCGATAACATCACCGCATCCGCGCCATCATAGATAGCAGTAGCAACGTCTGATGCTTCTGCTCGCGTAGGCACCGGCGCGCTGACCATCGACTCAAGCATCTGGGTCGCAACAATCACCGGCTTACCCGCGCGGCGGCAAGCTCGAACAATTCGTTTCTGCAGGGCCGGAACTTGTTCTGCCGGGAGTTCGACGCCTAAGTCACCACGGGCAACCATGACAGCGTCCGCCTCACTGACGATTTCATCTAAGAATGTGATGGCAGCCGGCTTTTCCAGCTTTGCAACAATCGCCGCGCGCTCACCGGCAATGGCTCGTACCTCTTGGATATCTTCAGGGCGTTGGACGAACGAAAGCGCGACCCAGTCCACACCAAGCTCCAAACCGAATTCCAGGTCACGACGGTCCTTTGCCGTCATCGCTGACACGGGCAGAACGACGTCTGGAACATTTACACCTTTGCGCTCGGAGAGCAAGCCGCCCACTTCGACCAATGTCTCGGCAAAATCGAGGCCGCAACGCAGCACCTTCAGACGAATACGGCCATCATCGAGCAGAAGCCGGGTACCGACCTTCAATGCAGCAAAGATTTCAGGATGAGGCAGTGCCACGCGGCTCACTGTCCCAGGCGTCGCGACGTCGAGGTCCAAATGGAACGCGGCGCCAGTTTCCAACAGCACAGGGCCTGCCAGGAAGGTGGCAATCCGCAGCTTCGGTCCCTGAAGGTCCAGCAACACGCCGATTGGGCGCTGCTTCTCCGATTCGATATCGCGAATCAGTTGAAGACGCTGGCGATGGTCCTCATGACTACCATGACTGAAGTTCAGACGAAAGACATCGACGCCGGCCCCTCTAAGGCTTG
>NZ_AJHH01000510.1 GCF_000256565.1 Herbaspirillum lusitanum P6-12
GGCCGGCGTCGAAAAGAGCCGCAATCGTCGCGCGGTCACTGCTAGCTGGGCCGAGAGTGGCGACAATCTTTGCGTTACGCTGACGGCGCATGGCTGATTCCCTTGTTGGTTTGTTGTGTGTTGCCAGGTGCATCAATGAAGATGGCTCGAAAATCATTCACATTGGTCATGGTTGGGCCGGTAATGACAGAGTCACCGAGTGCCTGGAAGAAGCTATGTGCGTCGTTATTCTCGAGACTGGTCATTGGTGACCGATTGAACTCACGTGCGCGGGCCAACGTGTCTGGACGTAATAAGGCACCCGCAATTTCTTCTCGGCCATCCACGCCATCGGTGTCGCCTGCGAGCACATGCACTCGCGCTTCACCGTTTAGTGCGATACCCATCGAGAGCAGGAATTCAACATTGCGTCCTCCTTTACCGTTTCCACGCACCGTGACAGTGGTCTCGCCACCTGAAAGAATCACGCAAGGTGCCGAGAACGGCTTATCACCACGCGCAACCTGGCGCGCAATTGCCGCCATGACTTTGCCTACGTCGCGCGCTTCACCTTCTATTGCATCCGACAGAATATGAGCAGCCACATGATGTTGTGCAGCAAACGCCGCGGCGGCTTCGAGAGCCATTTGCGGAGTGGCAATCAGGTGTGTCTCAACACGCGCCAAGCGCGGGTCGCCGGCTTTGGGCGATTCGGCGGTACCGTCAACCAACATGGCTCGCGCGTGCGGTGGCAGCACAATACGGTAACGGTCAACGATGGCCAGAGCATCATTGCAAGTCGTCGGGTCCGCGACCGTGGGTCCGGACGCGATGTCGTGCAGCCCGTCCGCAGGGACGTCAGAAATCAACAGATTCAGAACGCGTGCAGGATGGCAGGCAGCAGCCAGACGGCCGCCTTTGATGGCGGAGAGATGGCGGCGTACGCAGTTCATCTCGGAAATTGATGCACCGCTATCAAGAAGAGCTTGGTTAATGCGCTGCTTGTCGGTAAGGGTCATCCCTTCGATAGGTAAGGGCAACAAGGCCGAACCACCGCCTGAAATCACGCATACGACAAGGTCATCGGGGGTAAGCCCGTTGACAAGCTGCATCATGCGTGCGGCCGCAAGCAGGCCATTCTGGTCAGGGACCGGGTGTGCGGCTTCCACAATCTCAATGCGTTCACATGAGATGCCATAGCCATAACGAGTCACCACGAGACCTTCGAGCTTACCTGGCCAGTTATTCTCAAAAGCCCGGGCCATCGCTGCAGACGCCTTGCCAGCACCGATAACGATAACCCGTCCGGCAGGCACTTTTGGCAGAAACTTGGGAATACGGACGGCAGGCTGCGCTATCGCGATAGCTGCATCGAACATACCTTTCAACAGGCGGTCAATAGCAGCCTGCTCGGACAGCTCGCCGTCCTGTGTTTTTGCAATTGTCATTGCGTCTCCTGCGCAAGCAAGGCTGATTGCCCTGTCTTGGATTTTTTGATTCAGCGCACAGAATCACCCGCCCGTGCCTTGCGGCGCCGATGCAAAATAAGTTGTGCGAGAAGCAGCCCGAATGGGCCGCTGAATGATTGCTTAAGCTGCCTTCTTGCTGCTGGCTGCGTTGGAGACGAACGCACACACCGCGTCAGTGACTTGAGCAGTGGTGGCCTTTCCACCCAAGTCTCCGGTATGCAACGCCGGGTCGGCTGTGACCGCTTCGACGGCGTCCATTACCTGATTCGCTGCTTCATGTTCACCCAGATGTTCCAGCATCATCACCACGGACCAGAACGTACCGACCGGGTTAGCCAGCCCCTTACCCATGATGTCGAACGCCGAACCATGGATGGGTTCAAACATCGATGGGTAGCGGCGCTCGGGGTCAATGTTGCCGGTCGGTGCAATGCCCAGGCTGCCGGCCAACGCTGCGGCCAGGTCGGACAGAATGTCTGCGTGCAAATTGGTGGCAACGATGGTATCCAGGGTGGCAGGACGATTGACCATGCGTGCAGTTGCAGCATCGACCAGTTCCTTATCCCATTTCACGTCAGGGAATTCCTTGGAAATCTGCACAGCAATTTCGTCCCACATCACCATCGCGTGGCGCTGAGCATTGCTCTTAGTAATAACCGTCAGCAATTTACGCGGACGAGATTGTGCCAGCTTGAAGGCGAAACGCATGATGCGCTCGACGCCAGCGCGGGTCATCATCGACACATCAGTCGCTGCTTCAATCGGATGACCTTGGTGCACACGGCCGCCAACACCGGCGTACTCGCCTTCCGAGTTTTCGCGCACGATGACCCAGTTCAGGTCTTCTTGAGCACAGCGCTTCAGCGGAGCATCGATGCCTGGCAGGATACGTGTCGGGCGTACGTTCGCGTATTGGTCAAAGCCTTGGCAAATTTTGAGGCGCAGCCCCCACAAGGTGATGTGGTCGGGGATATGCGGGTCGCCTGCAGAACCGAACAGGATGGCGTCCTTGTTACGCAATGCGTCCAAGCCGTCTGCCGGCATCATGGCGCCAGTCTTACGATAGTAGTCACCGCCCCAGTCGAAGTTCTCAAATTTTGAATTTGCTGCTGGTTGCGGCAAGCGCCTCCAGCACTTGCTGACCTGCAGGAACAACTTCCTTGCCAATGCCGTCACCAGGGATAGTTGCAATTTGATAAGTTTTCATGTCTCCGACCTTTCAAAAAATGATGTGGTGCTGTCGCACTGTACGCAAATTTTTCAGAAAAAATCGGTGCTAAACTCAAAGCATCCTTAACTTATATTCAAGTATTGTTATGCAAGACACTGTGCTTCCGTCGGATTTGCGCTTTTTTTCAGTGCTGGCTATGGCGGGCAGCTTGTCCGCAGCTGCTCGCGAGCTGGGCTTAACCACTGCAGCTGTCAGTAAGCATCTGACGCAAATGGAAAGTCGCGCCGGCGTGCCCTTGGTAAATCGCACGACACGTCGAATGATGCTTACACCTGAGGGGGAGTTATATCTCGAGCACGCACGCCGCATTCTTGACGAAATCGACGAGCTCTCAGAACTCTTGGGTAGCTCCAAGCGCCGTCCAGAAGGCCTGCTGCGCGTCAATGCAACGTTGGGATTTGGACGTAGTCATGTGGCACCGGTTATCTCTAAATTTGTGACCGAGTACCCTCAGGTTTCAGTACAACTGCAGCTTTCGGTGATGCCTCCGCCTCTGACCGATGACAGCTTTGATGTCTGTATAAGATTTGGAGAACCACCAGATACGCGAGTCATAGCAAGACGTCTGGCTCCGAATGACAGACTGCTATGCGCAACCCCTGGGTATCTTGCGCGCCGCGGAATACCTGCTACCCCTCACGACCTCACCAAACACAATTGTCTAGGAATTCGCCAAGGGGATGAGGCTTATGGCGTATGGCGATTGACCGCCAGTAGCGGGTTAACGCCAAAGACGGAAACGGTAAAAATCCGCGGAAATCTCACTACCAACGACGGGGAAATTGCGGTCAATTGGGCACTGGAGGGACATGGCATCCTCATGCGTGCAGAATGGGACATACGAACTTATTTGCAAGATGGACGGCTTGTCCAAGTCCTCCCGGGTTGGCATACACCCAATGCCGACATTTATGCCGTCTATTCGCAACGTCATCAAATGTCCAACCGCATACGCGCATTTGTCGATTTCATTGCTGAACAGCTGACGAGTCACTCACTAATCACCCAAGCAGGAGGTTCCGCCTATAGCCGAGCGCGAGACGTCGTGGACGAAAAACCCATGTGAATATCGCGGGGTATTTCGCCTATTTCCTAGAATAGCAACGTTCGGGACTACATATTTTTCAAGTTGCTCTTGCGACTATCGATGTCGGCTCCTGGCCGATTCCAGACTTTGAAACGAATTCCAGTATCTGTCTATCGAGCACATCTATTCGCTGGTCGACTGTCCGCGTTGCTGAACGGTCGATGTCCATGTTGTTGAACGATGTGACCATATTCACTGGAATATGCACTGAAGCAAAGGGCACGAAGCGCGCAGGGTCGCGATACGCTACTTGCCG
>NZ_AJHH01000511.1 GCF_000256565.1 Herbaspirillum lusitanum P6-12
CGCGCGCCGCGCGCGCGTCCCAGCGCTATGCGATGAACGGCGCGAGGACGGCGGGCTGCGGGGGATTTGATGCGATGAGTGGATGCGCCGGATGGGGCGTACCGGCTCAGATATCGACCGGATCGACTTCCAGCGACCATTTGGCGCGGGTCTTCGTCTGGCGCAAGACCTCCATCCAGTCGCGCAGGAAGGCCTGCAAGGCCGGCCGCGACGGGCATTCGACCAGCAACTGGGCACGCTCGACGTTGGCCACGCGCGTCATGGTCATCGGGATGGGATCGTTGATGGTGATGCCCGGGTGCTCCAGGCAGGCCGCCGCATCCTGCAGGAAAGCCAGCGCGACATCGAGTTCGGCCGCTTCGGCGCGCAGCAGCGCCTGGTAGAGGAACGGCGGCAGGGCCGCCTGCCGGCGCTCTTCGAGCAACTGCGTGGCAAAGCCGTCGTAGTCGTGCGCGGCTACCGCGCTGTACAGCGGATGATGCGGATAACGACTCTGGATCAATACTTCGCTGGGCGAACCGCCCTCCTTCTGACCGGCCCGGCCCGCGCCGGCGACCTGCATCAGTTGCGCGAACAGGCGCTCGCTGGCGCGGTAGTCGTGCGAAAACAGCGCGGTGTCGGGATTCATCACACCCACCAGCGTCAGGCGCTTGAAGTCGTGTCCCTTGGCGACCATCTGCGTGCCGATCAGGATATCGACGTCGCCGCGGTGCACGCTGTCGAAGGCATTCTGGGCCGAACCCTTGAGGCGCGTGGAATCGGCGTCGATGCGCAGGATGCGCGCCTCCGGAAACATCGCCTGCAAGCCTTCTTCGACGCGCTGGGTGCCGCGTCCCAGCGGTTGCAGGTCGACGTTGCCGCAGGTCGGGCAGGCTTTGGGGATGTACAGTTCCAGGCTGCAATGGTGGCAGCGTAAGCGCCGCTCAGGCTTGTGCAGCACCATGAACGAAGTGCAGCGCATGCAGTTGCTGATCCAGCCGCAGGCATCGCAATTGAGCACCGGCGCATAGCCGCGCCGGTTGAGGAACAGCAGCGACTGCTCGCCGCGCTCCAGGCGCAGCTTGAGCGCCGCCACCAGCGTCGAGGTCAGGCCGTCGTTGGGACGGTCGCGTTCCATGTCGATCATCTTGACCTTGGGCAACACGGCGTCGCGCACCGCGCGCTCGCGCAGTTGCAGCCGGCCGGCGACCTGCATCAGTTGCGCGAACAGGCGCTCGCTGGCGCGGTAGTCGTGCGAAAACAGCGCGGTGTCGGGATTCATCACACCCACCAGCGTCAGGCGCTTGAAGTCGTGTCCCTTGGCGACCATCTGCGTGCCGATCAGGATATCGACGTCGCCGCGGTGCACGCTGTCGAAGGCATTCTGGGCCGAACCCTTGAGGCGCGTGGAATCGGCGTCGATGCGCAGGATGCGCGCCTCCGGAAACATCGCCTGCAAGCCTTCTTCGACGCGCTGGGTGCCGCGTCCCAGCGGTTGCAGGTCGACGTTGCCGCAGGTCGGGCAGGCTTTGGGGATGTACAGTTCCAGGCTGCAATGGTGGCAGCGTAAGCGCCGCTCAGGCTTGTGCAGCACCATGAACGAAGTGCAGCGCATGCAGTTGCTGATCCAGCCGCAGGCATCGCAATTGAGCACCGGCGCATAGCCGCGCCGGTTGAGGAACAGCAGCGACTGCTCGCCGCGCTCCAGGCGCAGCTTGAGCGCCGCCACCAGCGTCGAGGTCAGGCCGTCGTTGGGACGGTCGCGTTCCATGTCGATCATCTTGACCTTGGGCAACACGGCGTCGCGCACCGCGCGCTCGCGCAGTTGCAGCTTGCGGTACCGCCCGGCCTGGGCATGCTGCCAGGTTTCCAGCGATGGCGTGGCCGAGCCCAACACCACCGGAATCGCCAGTTGATGCGCACGCCAGACCGCCAGATCGCGCGCCGAATAACGCAGGCCTTCCTGCTGCTTGTAAGACGGATCGTGCTCTTCGTCGATCACGATCAGTTTGAGATGCGGCAACGACGACAGGATCGCCAGCCGTGTGCCGAGCACGATGCGCGCCTGGCCCTGGTGCGCCGCCAGCCAGCTGAGCGTACGCTCGCCTTCGGCCAGGCCGCTGTGCAGGCTGACCACGTGGACGCCCGGAAAGCGCGCGCGGATATTCGATTCGAGCTGCGG
>NZ_AJHH01000512.1 GCF_000256565.1 Herbaspirillum lusitanum P6-12
GCGGAGTATCGAGGACGATCTGAAGGATGCGTTGTTCCACGAACTTAATGTGATTCCTGAAAAGATGACCTAAGTAACGGTTTCATAACTACTTTTTAGGCTATCCACAAAACCTGTGGATAACTTTGTGCACAACTCGGGCTTGACAGCCTTTTTCCCAGTCTGGATGCGGGTTTCAATAAATTGCCCAAATCAAAAGCAAAATTTAAACCTATAAAAATCAATGACTTGCAAAACACGCCACCGCCTATGAAATTTCGGGAAGGCACTGACAGCCGAGTAGGATTCTGACTCGGT
>NZ_AJHH01000513.1 GCF_000256565.1 Herbaspirillum lusitanum P6-12
GTCGGGAAGGCACTGACAGCCGAGTAGGATTCTGACTCGGTTTTAAAGTAAAACGTTAAAAAGGTATGTAACTCACGGTTTCATAAGTGCTTTTTCAGCTATCCACAATTCCTGTGGATAACTTTGTGGGCAACTACCTCTTGACAGTCCCGAACCCCACGTTTCATGCGGGTCTCGATAGTTTGCACAAATCCCGCGCAAGAAACAAATTCCTTAAAAATCAATCACTTGCAAAATTCGAAATTCCACCGCATTACAAATATGGATATGAATGATTCCCACTAAGGGAAGCCCCGTCCGTGTGCATAAGTGAGCCTGCGCGCATGTGCAATGTGCACCGTTTCGCATGCTGGTGAGTATGTACTTTGTTTTCAGCGATTTATCGTCGTTCTGGGCGGTGGAGATCAGCCGCGCAGTTCCCGGCTGATGCCGTGTACCGCCTCCACCAGTATCGTGACCGACTCCGGCGGGGTGAACTGGGAGATGCCGTGACCAAGGTTGAACACGTGCCCTACGCCCGCTTCGGGCTTGCCGAAGGATTCCAGCAGCTTGCGAACTTCGGCCTGGATCTGCGCCGGCCCGGCAAACAGCACGTTAGGATCGAGATTGCCCTGCAGCGCCACCTTGTCTCCGACGCGGCGACGCGCATCGGCCAGATTGACGGTCCAGTCCAGCCCCACGGCATCTGCTCGAGCCACAATCCGCCGCCCTTGGTGAAGACGATCGCCGGAATCTTGACGCCGTCCTTGTCACGCTTGAGCTGGCGCATGACTTCGCGCATGTAGTGCAGCGAAAACGCCTGGTATACGCCGTCCGCCAGCGCCCCGCCCCCCTTTTTAACCGATCTGCGCGTTCAGGTAGGCGGCGACGGCGGCTGCATTGGTCCGGAGGATGTGGTGCATCAGGTCGGGACGGTCGTACAGCATGGTCTTGACGGTGCGGAAGTCGTCGGAGCCGCCGCCTTCCACCATGTAACAGGCCAGCGTCCACGGACTGCCCGAGAAGCCGATCAGCGGCACACGGCCATCCAGTTCGGTGCGGATCTGGGTGACGGCGTCGAACACGTACTGCAGGCTGTCCAGTTGAGGCGCCTGCAGCGCCAGCACGGCCTTTTCGTCGCGCAGCGGGCGCTCGAACTTTGGTCCCTCGCCGTCAGCGAAGAACAGGCCCAGGCCCATCGCATCCGGCACGGTCAGGATGTCGGAGAACAGGATCGCGGCATCCAGCGGATAGCGCTCGAGCGGCTGCAGCGTGACTTCAGTGGCGTAATCGGGATTCTTGGCCAGCCCCAGGAAGGAACCGGCGCGGGCGCGCGTGGCGCGGTATTCGGGCAGGTAGCGGCCAGCCTGGCGCATCAGCCACAGCGGCGTGTAATTGGTCGGCTGGCGTAGCAAGGCGCGCAGGAAGGTGTCGTTCTTGAGCGGAGCAAATTGAGATGTGGACAATTGAGACATGGGAGCGATCTGGAGCAATGGGACTTCATGTTGGCCGCATCGGCAATCTTCTATTATCTCATTCAAACCGTAAAACAGCCGTGCCCGATTGATGCCCGGGGCCGCTGGTGATATCGTCTTTGCTTTACAAAAACATGGAGGAGACGATATGAAAAAGTATTTCAGGAAATGGCTGTTGCCGCTCACGCTGCTGTGCGCCGGCATGGCGATGCAGACCGCTGGCGCCGCCGAAAGCAGCCGCTTGGACGAGGTGATCAAGTCCGGCAAGTTGCGCGTGTGCATGACGGGCGACTACAAGCCGTTCACCTATTTCAAGACCGACAACACGTTTGAAGGCATGGACGTCGACCTGGCGCAATCACTGGCCAAGTCGCTGGGCGTCGAAGTGCAACTGGTCAAAACCACCTGGACCAACCTGATGACCGATTTCCTGGCCAAATGCGACATCGCCATGGGCGGTGTTTCGGTGACGCTGGACCGCCAGAAGAAAGCCGCGTTTGCGGTCTCGCACATGGTCGACGGCAAGTCGCCGATCGTGCGCTGCGCCGACGTCGCCAAGTTCCAGACGCTGGAGATGATCGACAAGCCAACCACGCGGGCCATCTTCAATCCGGGCGGCACCAACGAGCGCTTTGCGCGCGCCAATTACAAGCAGGCGCAGTTGATCCTGCATCCGGACAACGTCACGATCTTCCAGCAGATCATCGACGGCAAGGCCGACATCATGGTCACGGACGCCAGCGAAACCTTGTGGCAGGCGAAACAGCATCCCGAGCTGTGCCCGGTACATCCGGACCAGCCCTTGCAATTCTCGGAGAAAGCTTTCATGCTGCCGCGCGCCGATGTCGCCTTCAAGGAATACGTGGATGCCTGGATGCATTTGCAGAAAGCCACCGGCGACTATGATCGCGTGCTCAACAAGTGGCTGTATTGATGCGTTGACGGATTGATTGATGCCGAGCAGTGCAACGCCCGCCGATGACGCGGGCGTTTTTATTTCAGCGCGCCCAGCGTACGCAAGCCTTCGACAGTTGCCTGCGCCAACTGTTGCGCCCAGATGCGCGCGCCCGCGGCCGACGGGTGATAGCCGTCATGCGCCATCAGGTTGCGTTCGCGGGCGTCGCTGCGCACCGGCACATAAATCGCTCGCGGCAACTCCGCCGCGAGTTGCTGCGCGGCCCGGCTGAGCACTGCGGCTTTCATTCCAAGCAGATGGCGCAAAGGTTGGGGCAGCGCGGGGAACAGATGCAGCGGCGGCGCGCCGGAAATCAGCAGCAAGCTCGGCGACAGTTGCCGCTGCAATGCGTGCGCCAACGCGGCGAGGTCGCGACGGTAACGGCCGCTGCCATGGAAAGCAGTGCTGTCGTTGACGCCGAAGGCGATCAGCACGATGCGGAGTTCCTGCATGCGAGGCATTTTCGGTAGTGAGGACTGTGCGAGCTGCGGCAAGACGTCACGGTGGGCGTCCGCCACCGTGGCGCCGTTCTTGCCGAAGGCGCGCCACTGCACAGGCCGTCGCAGCGCAACGGCCAGTTCCTGCGCAAACTGCGCGGTGATGGCTTCTTCCTGACGCTCCACACCCACTCCGGCTACCGGCGACTCACCGATGGCGATGAGCACCACCGGGACCGCGTCACCGGCCTCGGCCGGCGTGCACAAGCCTTCCCGCGCGCCGTCCGCTTCGGGAAGACGCGGTGTGATGCGACGCGTGCGTTTGCCCTGCGCATACAACCAGGGCAGCAGCGGCAAGGCCAGCAATTCGGGCAGCCAGCGACGCACGCCTATTTCACCTTGAGGCCGGCGAGTTCTTTCTTGGCCGGCGGAAAAGCCAGCTTCATTGCCTGCAGGGTTTCCAGCACCACGCCCGCGATGGCGAGGTTGCGGTGGGTCTTGGAATCCGACGGAATCACGTACCACGGCGCGTGATCGGCATCGGTGGCCTGGATCGCCTGGCTGTAGACCTTCTGGTAGTCGTCCCAGCTCTTGCGCTCCTCCAGATCCTGCAGCTCGAATTTCCAATGCTTGGCGGGATCGTCGACGCGCTCCTGCAGCCGCGCGCGCTGCTGGTCCTTCGAGATGTGCAGGAAGAACTTCAACACCACGGTGCCGGTCTCGCTGAGCAGGCGTTCAAAATCGTTGATCTGTGCGTAGCGGCGCTTGCATTCGGCCGCATCGATCCAATTATGCACGCGCGTGATCAGCACATCTTCGTAGTGGCTGCGATTGAAGATGATCAGTTCGCCTTTGGCCGGCACTTGCTGATGGATGCGCCACAGGTAGTCGTGCTGCAGTTCAAGCTGGCTCGGGGCCTTGTAGCTGACGATGCGCAGGCCTTGCGGATTGACGCCGCCGAATACGCCGGACACGGTGCCGTCCTTGCCGCTGGTATCCATGCCTTGCAGCACCACCAGCACTTTGCGCTCATGCTGCGCGAACAGCATCGCCTGTTGCTCGGCGATCTGCGCCGCCAATGCCTGGACCTGCAATTTGTCGGCGGCCTTGTCGCCGCTGGAGAGCGGTTTGACGCCGGCGTTTTCGTCCTTGATTTCCTGCCTTTTGGTCGCGCGGAATTGTTCGCGTATACCCATCGTGACGATCTCCTGTGTGCCTTCCGGCGCAATGAAAGCGATTGGACTACAACACGCCGTGGCTAATTCCCATGGCGTGATCAACCTTGATGCAACGGTCCATGATGACTGTCAGACCGGCGGCCTTGGCCTTGGCTGCGGCGGCGTCGTTGACGATACCCTGCTGCATCCACACGCAAGCCGCCCCAATGGCGATGGCTTCGTCGACCACCGGCGGAATATCCGCGGATTTGCGGAAGCAGTCGACGATGGAAATCGTAACCTGGCCGGCCAGCGCCTGCGCGGCTTCGGTCAGGCTGGCGTAACAGTGCTCGCCGAGGATCTGCTGGCCGGCGTACATGGGATTGACGGCGACGATGCGATAACCTTCACGCTGCATGTAGGCGGTGACGTCGTAGCTGGGACGGTCGGGACGATTGGACAGGCCGACGACGGCGATGACTGGCTTGGCGCTCATGGAGCAACTCCTGTGTAAAAAGGCAGAGGCTGCCGGCGCCTGCATGAGGCAGCTCAAAGCAACATCAGCGAATGTGCGGAAATATTCACTTTAACCGATCATGCGTACACGCGTCGTGTATCGGTAGCAGCGGCGGTGATGGCAGGACCGGTAAATTCGCAGCCAATAAAAAAGGCAGCCGAAGCTGCCTTTTTCAATGATGCTGAATGCCGTTGCCGCAGAGCGCGGGTAATTAACGCTTCTGACGCAATCTTGCGATCGCGGCCAATTGCGCCACTGCGGTCGCCAGTTCGGCTTGTGCAGCTGCGTAATCGATTTTGGAGTCGCGATTCGCCAGGGCTTCTTCCGCGAGTTTCTTCGCGGTGCTGGCCTTGGCTTCGTCCAGGTCCGAGCCGCGGATTGCGGTGTCGGCCAGAACGGTCACGGTGTCAGGCTGCACTTCCAGCAAACCACCGGCGACGAATACGAACTCTTCTTGCGCCTGGCCAGGAATCTTGATGCGTACTGCACCTGGCTTGATGCGCGTGATCAAGGGAGTGTGGCGAGGATAAATCCCCAACTCACCCGATTCACCCGGCAACACGACGAATTCCGCCTCGCCGGAGAAGATTGCTTCTTCGGCGGAGACTACGTCAACGTGAATAGTATGTGCCATATCGTTTCCTATCCGGTCAGCCGTCTTGCCCGGACTTCAGGCAATAACGGCTTCGCGAGAATCAAGAGATCTTAGTTGATCTTCTTGGCCTTTTCGATTGCTTCTTCGATCGTGCCAACCATGTAGAACGCTTGTTCCGGCAGGTGATCGAGTTCGCCGCTAGCGATCATCTTGAAGCCCTTGATCGTGTCTTTCAGCGAAACGTATTTACCTGGCGAACCGGTAAACACTTCAGCAACGTGGAACGGTTGCGACAGGAAACGCTGCATCTTACGTGCGCGAGCAACGAGGAGCTTGTCTTCCGGAGCCAGTTCGTCCATACCCAGAATCGCGATGATGTCACGCAGTTCCTTGTAGCGTTGCAGGATGCCTTGAACAGCGCGGGCTGTTTCGTAGTGCTCCTGGCCGACGACTTGCGGATCCAGCTGGCGCGATGTCGAGTCGAGTGGATCGACCGCAGGGTAGATACCCAGCGAAGCGATGTCACGCGACAGAACGACGGTCGAATCCAAGTGGGCAAACGTGGTGGCTGGCGATGGGTCGGTCAAGTCATCCGCTGGAACGTAGACGGCCTGGATCGATGTGATCGAACCAGTCTTGGTCGAAGTAATACGCTCTTGCAGCTGGCCCATTTCCGAAGCCAGCGTAGGCTGGTAACCCACGGCTGAAGGCATACGGCCCAGCAGCGCGGAAACTTCAGTACCGGCCAGTGTGTAACGGTAGATATTGTCGACGAAGAACAGCACGTCTTTACCTTCGTCGCGGAAGCCTTCGGCGATCGTCAGGCCGGTCAGCGCCACGCGCAGACGGTTGCCCGGCGGTTCGTTCATCTGACCGTAGACCATGGCGACCTTGGAGTTCTCCGGAGTTTCCAGATCCACAACCTTGGCGTCGGCCATTTCGTGATAGAAGTCGTTACCTTCACGGGTACGCTCACCAACACCGGCGAACACGGACAAGCCGCTGTGCGCCTTGGCGATGTTGTTGATCAGTTCCATCATGTTCACGGTCTTGCCCACACCCGCGCCGCCGAACAGACCGACTTTACCGCCCTTGGCAAACGGACACACCAGGTCGATAACCTTGATGCCGGTTTCCAGCAGTTCTTGCGACGGCGACAGTTCGTCGTACGCAGGAGCCTTGCGGTGGATCGAGGCCGTCGTTGCGTGGCTCACCGGACCGCATTCATCGATCGGGTTGCCCAGCACGTCCATGATACGACCCAGTGTTGCTTTACCGGTCGGCACCATGATTGGCTGGCCTGTGTTCTTGATTGCCATGCCGCGGCGCAAACCGTCGGATGTACCCAGCGCAATGGTACGGACTACGCCGTCGCCCAGCTGTTGTTGTACTTCCAGCGTCAGTTCCGAGCCATCCATCTTCAAGGCGTCGTAAATCTTAGGCATCGCGTCACGTGGGAATTCAACGTCCACCACAGCGCCGATACACTGAACGATTTTGCCATCAGCCATTTTCGTTCCTTCAATAATATAAAATTAAGTTCTGTTAAGCGCAGTTTGCGCGTTACACCGCAGCCGCACCGGCAACGATTTCCGAGAGTTCTTTGGTAATCGCAGCTTGACGAGTCTTGTTGTAAACCAGTTTCAATTCGCCGATCACGTTACCCGCGTTGTCGCTAGCCGACTTCATCGCCACCATCCGCGCCGATTGCTCGGACGCCATGTTTTCTGCGACAGCCTGATAAATCAACGCTTCCACATAACGCACCAGCAATTCATCGATGACGCTTTGCACATCCGGCTCGTAAATGTAGTCCCAGGAATGCGAACCTGCATCACCAGCCTTACTATCAGCCTCAAGACGATCAACTGACAACGGCAGCAATTGCTGCAGCATCGGCTCTTGCTTCATCGTGTTGATGAACTTGGTGTACACCAGATAAACCGCGTCGAGGCGACCTTCCTGGTAAGCATCGAGCAGCACTTTCACTGGCCCGATCAGCTTGTCCAGATGTGGCGTATCACCCATTTGCACGGCATGCGCAACGACGGTGGCGCCGATCCGGTTGAGGAAACCCAGACCCTTGTTGCCGATCGCTACTGCTTGAACCTTGTTTCCTTGTCCTTCCAGCTCACGCAGTTTCGCGGTCAGCAAACGCAAGGAGTTGGTATTCATGCCGCCGCACAGACCTTTGTCTGTGGTGACGACGATGAAACCAACGTTCTTGGAGTTGTCCTGCTTAACCATGAACGGGTGCGTGTACTCTGGATTGGCTTGCGACAAGTTAGACGCGATATTACGGATCTTTTCACTGTAGGGACGTGCCGCACGCATCCGGTCCTGCGCTTTGCGCATTTTGGAGGCAGCAACCATTTCCATCGCCTTGGTGATCTTCTTCGTATTTTCTACGCTCTTGATCTTGCTGCGTATCTCTTTACCTGTAGCCATTCCGTGCTCCAGTTAAATTAAGCTACGAACGATTTTTTGAAATCAGCAACGGCAGCAGACAATGCAGCTTCACCATCTTTGTCGATTTGCTTGGTTTCTTCGATCTTTTGCAGCAAAGGCGCGTGGCTGGTCTTCATGAAATTATGCAGACCGCTTTCGAACGGCAGTACCTGCTTGACTTCGATGCTGTCCAGGAAACCCTTGTTGACTGCGAACAAAGTCACAGCCATCAGCGAGATCGACAACGGCGAGTATTGCGCTTGCTTCAACAGCTCGGTGACGCGGGCGCCACGATCCAGCTGCTTGCGGGTCGCTTCGTCGAGATCGGAAGCAAATTGCGCAAACGCTGCCAGCTCGCGATACTGCGCCAGATCGGTACGGATACCGCCGGACAGGCTCTTGATGACCTTGGTTTGAGCAGCGCCACCGACGCGCGACACCGAAATACCGGCGTTGATCGCAGGACGGATACCAGCGTTGAACAACGATGTTTCCAGGAAGATCTGACCGTCGGTGATCGAAATCACGTTGGTCGGAACGAAGGCGGAAACGTCGCCTGCTTGCGTTTCGATGATAGGCAGTGCAGTCAACGAACCAGTCTTGCCCTTGACTTCACCCTTGGTGAAATCTTCGACGTACTTTTCGTTCACGCGTGCTGCGCGTTCCAGCAAACGGCTGTGGAGGTAGAACACGTCGCCAGGATAAGCTTCACGGCCTGGTGGACGGCGCAGCAGCAGGGATACCTGACGGTATGCAACAGCTTGCTTGGACAGATCGTCATACACGATCAGCGCATCTTGACCACGGTCACGGAAGTATTCGCCCATTGCACAGCCGGAGTAGGCCGACAGGTATTGCATCGCAGCCGACTCGGAAGCCGATGCGGTAACAACGATGGTGTACTCCATGGCGCCGTGTGCTTCCAGCGAGCGCACGATGTTCTTGATCGATGATGCTTTTTGACCGATCGCGACATAGATACATGTCACGTCCTGGCCCTTTTGATTGATGATCGCATCAATCGCAACAGCAGTCTTGCCGGTTTGACGGTCGCCGATGATCAGTTCGCGCTGACCGCGGCCGATCGGCACCATCGCGTCGATCGACTTGATGCCGGTCTGCATTGGCTGCGAAACGGATTGGCGGGCAATAACGCCTGGGGCGATCTTTTCAATCGGGGCTGTCAGCTTGGTATTGACCGGACCCTTGCCGTCGATAGGCTGGCCCAGTGCATTCACTACACGGCCGCGCAGTTCCGGACCAATAGGCACTTCCAGGATACGGCCGGTACATTTGACTGTATCGCCTTCGGAAATGTGTTCGAAGTCGCCCAGAATAACGGCGCCCACCGAATCGCGCTCCAGGTTCAGCGCCAGGCCGAAAGTGTTGCCTGGGAATTCCAGCATCTCACCTTGCATCACGTCAGACAGACCATGGATACGGCAGATACCGTCGGACACGGAAATAACCGTGCCTTGATTGCGAATCTCAGCGGTATCGCCAAGGCCTTGAATCCGGCTCTTGATCAGCTCGCTGATTTCAGATGCGTTGAGTTGCATACTAACTCCTAAAAATTTTTCTATCGCTTAGGCTCTTACGCCAAGGCCCAGGTTTTATGCAGCCAAGGCAACATGTAACTGTTGCAGCTTCGCGCGCACCGAGGTATCGAACACTTCGTCACCGACAACCACACGCACGCCGCCGATCAAAGCATTGTCCACCTTGACGGTTGGCGTCAGCTTGCGACCGAATTTCTTTTCCAGCGTGACGACCACATCCTTCAACTGCGCATCGGACAATTCGAACGCGCTGGTGATTTCTGCATCAGCGGCGCCTTCCTGTGCGTTTTTCAGCGTATGGAATTGGGCGGCGATTTCAGGCAACAGCGTCAGACGGCCGTTCTGCACCAGCGCGCTGACGAAGTTCTTCGCTTCGACGCTCAATGGTGTTTTCAGAACGGACGAAAACGTGGAAACGACTTGCTCATCCGACAGTGCCGGATTTTGAGCCATGTCTTTCACGTCATGGTGCGCTGCAGCTTGCGCCATCTCGGAAACAAGATCAGCCCAAGCCGACAAACTGCCGGCTTTGGCTACACGAAACAGGGCTTCTGCGTAAGGGCGAGCGATCGTTGCGAGTTCGGCCATATTACAGCTCTGTCTTCAGTTGGGTCAGCAAGTCGGCATGCGCCGCAGCATTGACTTCACGCTTCAGAATCTGTTCGGCGCCTTTGACCGCGAGGGTCGCAACTTCGCCGCGCAATTCTTCACGCGCTTTGGTCACTTGCTGCTCTGCATCGGCCTTTGCATTGGCGATGATGCGCGCGGCTTCCTCGGAAGCGGTTTTCTTCGCTTCTTCGATGATCAGCTGAGCACGCTTTTCAGCGTCGCCAATACGTTTCTGGCCTTCGTCGCGTGCTGTCGACAGTTCTGCCTGAACGCGCTTTTCAGCAGCCGCCAGGTCAGCCTTGCCGCGGTCAGCCGCAGCCAAGCCGTCCGCAATCTTCTTCGCACGCTCGTCGAGCGCCTTGATCAACGGCGGCCAAACGAATTTCATCGTAAAGCCGGCGAGGATGAAGAAGACCACGAACTGCGCAAACAATGTTGCATTTAAGTTCACGGTAATTTCCTTCTCAGAATATCGTGTGCCGGATCAGTAATCCGGCAAAAGTGAGAATCGGCTATGCCGCCCGAATTACTTCGCGATGAACGGATTTGCAAATGCGAACAACATGGCGATACCGACACCGATCAGGAACGCAGCGTCGATCAGACCGGCCAGCAGGAACATCTTGGTTTGCAGCGTGTTCATCAGTTCTGGCTGACGTGCAGATGCTTCGAGGTACTTACCGCCCATGATTGCGATACCGATACAAGCACCGATAGCACCCAGGCCAATGATCAAACCGCAAGCCAAAGCAACGAAAGAGACATCAGTCATGACAATTCCTTAGAAAGTTAAAGTTAATACGAAAATCAAAAAAACAAACCAAAAAAGCTAAAACCGTACAGCAGCCTTGTTAGTGCGCCTCATGCGCCTGGCCGAGGTAAACCAGTGTCAACATCATGAAAATGAATGCTTGCAGCAGCACGATCAGGATGTGGAAAATTGCCCAGATCGAACCTGCGATGACGTGGCCGACAAAGCCGAACGCCGTAGCAGCCGAACCCAGCAATGCGATCAGCAAGAACAACAGCTCGCCCGCATACATGTTGCCGAACAACCGCATGCCCAGCGACACGGTCTTTGCAGCAAATTCAATGATATTCAACAGCAGATTGAAAGGCGCCAGCCAGATGCCGAACGGCGCCGCAAACAGTTCATGGATGAAGCCGCCCGCACCCTTGATCTTGAAGCTGTAGTACAGCATCAGCGCCAGCACGCCCAGAGCGATGCCCAAGGTGCCGTTCAGGTCGGCGGTAGGAACGATGCGATGATGGATTTCTTCCAGGCCGGCCAGACGCATGATGCCCGACACCAGATCGACAGGAAGGAAGTCCAATGAGTTCATCAGGGCGACCCAGACGAACACGGTCAGCGCCAGCGGAGCGATGAAAGTACGGTCGCCGTGAACGATGGCCTTGGATTGGTCTTCGACCATTTCGACCACCATTTCGACGAATGCCTGGAAACGGCCCGGCACGCCGGAAGTGGCCTTGCGTGCTGCCAGGTACATGAACAGGCAGCCGACCACGCCGCAGAACACCGACCAGAAGATGGTGTCCATGTTGATGATCGAGAAATCGACGATCTTGTCCTGGTGTTGCGAGGAAAAATGTCCGAGATGGTGGACGATGTATTCTGAAGCAGTAGGTGCGTGCGCAGCAGCAGTCATGGTCGATGTCTAAACAGTAAGATTAAGTAACTTTTAAGCACCACGATGAAGCTCAGCACAAATGCGAGCCAGTTCACATCGCGATACAACCAAACAACTGCGCCCATGAGCGCAAGAGTCGTAGCAATCTTGATAAATTCCCCGAACAAAAACGTCATCGGGTCAGCCCCACCAGGCTTGCGAGTACTTGTATAGAGACGGAGGGCGAACAGGCCGTTGGGAATGAAGCAACACATTCCTCCCAGCAATGCAGACCACAACGCAGATACCCCGCCCAGCAAACCAGCAATACATGCAGCGACGACCATGGCCACAAGCTGCAAAAGGATGATGCGCAGCATATATATCCAATATCGTGCAGGCCGCACTCATTATGAGCAGACGGCGGTTTAGAAGCCCGGCGATTATAAAGGCTTGCGTCCGAATCCGTCAAACTTTTAACGCGTGATTACAGTGATATATCGTCAAGTTGCCGGTCAGTTGTCGGCTTTAACATACAGCTGCATTGTGAGCCAAAATCGGGCGATCGACGATTACCTGCAAGGTAATGCAAACTACTACCAAACAAACTCCGGGAATGCTGTCATCGGACTGACAAAAACGCGATCCGGATGGGCAAAAATGCACAAAAACCACGGCGGGACTGGGTGTAGCTGGAAGCATAGTTCTGCCGCCTATTTGAATCATACCCTTGCCGCAGTCAGCACCGTCCATCCTGGAATTGACTCATTTAAGGCTTCCAAACGCGAAGCTGCTATCCCTGCCCCACCTTCTCCGGCACGTATTGGAACCATTGATTTACCGTTTTTTGGTTTTGGAACAATAGATTTGCCGCAACGCTGATTACTGTCGCACGTTTTGCGCCATGCGCCGCATCGGCTTGATACTAACGTTACCGTTAGCTCGGGTAGCTATCTACCACCGAAATCGTCGACTGTTTCTGTGTCACAAAAGAGACATCCCTCAACAAGGCAGCTTACGCCCGAACAACTCAAGATAGTTAATTATTGGCAATATTCTTTCGTGCATCGGATAATGCCGTCGAACCTTAGGAGCGACGGAAACCTCTAATGAGAATGACTTTCTCGGCTTGCCGGGTGATCTGAAGGATTACTTCAATTCCGTAGCTCCCCGCCGCAATTTCTACCAATATCTAACAAAGTATAGCTATGTATAGCTACGTATATCTTCCACGAGATATACTTTGTTCAATATTCATAGAAATGGAGCGGTCATGGATCCTGTTAGAAATCCTTTTGCCCCCGGAGCAGGTAGTCGTCCGCCAGAACTTGCTGGGCGGCAGGTTATTATCGAAGACGCACGAATAGCCATTGATCGCGCCTTACTCGGCAAGCCCAGTCGTTCCCAAATGTTCTTGGGCCTACGTGGAGTGGGAAAGACCGTTCTTCTTAATGCAGTCGAAACCATGGCCAACGAGCGCGGCCACCTAACCTCTAGTATCGAAGCACCAGAAAACAAGTCCCTCGGGGAGCTACTGTTACCACGCGTGCATCAGGTGCTTCGCAAGCTCTCTCTTACCGACAATGCCAAGGCTAAAGCCTACGACGCATTACGGGCACTAAGATCGTTTGCTTCGGTATTCAAGTTTGAATATGGGGACGTGGCAATTGCCGTGGACGCCGAAGTGGGTGTCGCGGACAGTGGCGACTTGGAGAATGATCTTCCGGAGCTATTCGTGAGGATCGGCGAGGCAGCCAAGGCAGCAGGGAAGGCATGGACTCTGCTGATTGATGAGGTCCAATATCTCAGCCAGAAGGACTTGGCTGCGCTCATCGTTTCTCTACACAAGATCAACCAAAGCCAACTACCCGTTCTATTTTTCGGAGCGGGATTACCGCAAGTCGCAGCACTGTCGGGAGAGGCTAAGTCGTATGCGGAGAGATTATTCCATTATCCCGAGGTCGGCGCTCTGTCTGAAGCAGATGCCAAGGATGCAATCCAGCAACCCGTCAACGAAGAAGGTGCCGTTATTAATGAAGATGCTTTAATTGAAATTTTTCGCAAGACGAAGGGCTATCCCTATTTTTTGCAAGAATGGGGGCATCAGTCCTGGAATCTGGCGATCGGCAATATCATTACTGTCGAAGATGCGAAGCAGGCAGAGGCGATCACGCTAAAACGTCTTGACGAAGGATTTTTTAAGGTGCGTTTCGATCGACTGACGCCTAAAGAGCGTGAGTACGTCATCGCCATGGCGAGATTAGGTAATGGGCCCTATCGTTCTTCAGATGTCGCCGATGCGCTTAACGAGTCAGCGCAGAGCCTTGGGCCTCGCCGAGCGCAAATCATCAGCAAGGGCATGATTTACAGTCCATCACACGGCGACATTGCCTTTACTGTTCCGATGTTCAATGACTACCTGATGCGTAATTTAGCTAATCTTGGCTAAACGAACATCCATACTGGTTGGGCTCACTGTGGCTTGCTGTAGCTTCTTTCCTATAGGGCCACGGGGTTAGCCCAATTCCTGCGAAAACTCCCGAAATTCCGGCCGACTGTGAATACACGGCAGCTCATATCCACCCAGATCTCAATCGCACAGAATTGCTGCGATGGCTTGTCTTGCCGATATTAATCTTTACCCAACTGACTCATAAACTGCTGGTAGGTACTGGCCAATTCTGTCCGGACCAACGCCAACCCGTGCCGGCTTAATTCTCGGTCTACTGCACGCTTGCTCGGCCAACAGCCCTCGGCGACGAATTTCTCAAGAATTTCGTTCAAGACTTTCAGCCGATCTGCTCTCGCACGCACCGCAGCCTCCCCCAAAAATTCACGATAGCGCTCGCCAATTGCCTGACACAGTTCAGGAAACCAATATTTCAAGGCAGAGCGACTTATTTTCAACTCTCGTCCAATCGCGCTCACTGAACTAGGGGAAGGCTTACTCAGCTCCGCAATCAACCTGACAGAGATCTCACTTCGTTGGACAGGCAAAAGCTGCGGCCGAGTCTTCCTTTCTACTCGCTTCAGTCGCTCCCTAGTCTGCGACTCATCAGCCAGGCCAATAATATTGTTCTCGACAAACAACGAAGTAATGGGAACGTCGTGACGAGCACTGATAACGACCAGGCGCTGCAACGTAGGCCGTTGACCTTTCCTAAGCCAGCAATTTGCTGCCCACGAATCCCAACCCAAGTCACGGCAAAATCTTGCTTTATTCCCATCCGCGCGTAGTTGAATCAATTGGTGTTCCTTTGCTCGCAGCATTGACCCTG
>NZ_AJHH01000514.1 GCF_000256565.1 Herbaspirillum lusitanum P6-12
GTTTTCGATGCAAATCTACAATCATGCGTGAGCACGAAGTGTACGGCCACCACCGACGCAGATTCAAGCCGGTGGCTGGCTCTGAGGCTGATGGCGCAGTCTTTCCCAATCGCTACCGCAACGTCATTCCAACGGAGCCAGATCGTGTTTGGGTCGCCGATATTACCTATATCCGAATTGCATCCGGCTTTATCTACCTGGCCGTTGTCCTGGATGCTTGCAGTCGTAAGGTGATTGGTTACGCCTTATCCAAGCGTATCGACACACCCTTGGCCCTGGCCGCGCTGACGGCGGCTTATAGAAGTCGCAAGCCGGCGCCCAACACATGCATTCATCACACCGACCGCGGGTGCCAATACGGAAGTGCTTTGTACCGAGAGGCGCTGGAAGAATTCGGCTTGATTGGTTCGATGAGCGCACCAGCCAACCCGTATCACAACGCGCAAGCGGAGAGCTTCATGAAGACGCTTAAGGTCGAAGAGGTCTATCTGGCTGGTTATGAGAAATTCGACGATGTGGCCGGCAGGCTGCCATACTTCATCGAAGAGATTTACAACGAACGGCGTATGCACTCAGCGCTGGGCTATCAATCACCTAACCATTTCGAAGCACAACTCGCTCGGCAAGCGGCTTAGTTTCTCCATCAACCTTGGTCCAGCCCGAGGGGTTCAC
>NZ_AJHH01000515.1 GCF_000256565.1 Herbaspirillum lusitanum P6-12
TATGCAGATAGGCGTCCCCGGAGCTCTCTAGATAAATACACACTAAAACTCTCAGCGTGGTTAAAGACTGAGGCGGTCAAATCACGCAAGCAGCGCCGTACCTTAAAACAGCTCCACTTGGAGCTGCGATCATTGGGCTATGAGGGGTCGTACGATCGGGGCGCTGCCTTCGCAAGGCGCTGGAAGGTGGATCAATTGGAGAGGGTCAATTCCGCGAGCAAATCTACAGTTTCAGAAAACGGGGAAAAATTTTCAAGGCCGCGAAGCAGGTCGTCGAAAGGCAATCTTGAACAGATTCGAATGTTGTTTTCAGTCTAGAAAATTTATTCTATAGAGGGGAAAGTGAGTAATGAAGACTACGAGAAAATAGAGCAGACCAAAAAATCTATTGAAAATCAAAGTCTTATGCCTTTTTAAGGATACTTATCCATAAGCCTTTCCACAGAATCTGGGGATAAGTATCGGTTTGTAGCCAATAGATCGATGCAAGAAGAAGAAGCTACATGTTTGAGTAATTCGGTCCGCCGCCACCTTCCGGTGTCACCCACACGATGTTTTGCGTCGGATCCTTGATGTCGCAGGTCTTGCATCAACATCCATCGTACAAGAGGTGGAAA
>NZ_AJHH01000516.1 GCF_000256565.1 Herbaspirillum lusitanum P6-12
TTCCGCGAGCAAATCAACATCCATCGTACAAGAGGTGGAAAAGCAAGGTTCGCTGACCGCAGCCGCTGGCGTGCTGCACGTGACGCAGTCGGCTTTAAGCCACAGCATGAAAAAGCTGGAACAGCAGCTGGGCACCGACATCTGGCTGCGCGAAGGCCGCAGCCTGCGCCTGACCCAGGCCGGGCAGTATCTGCTGGCGGTGGCCAACCGGGTGCTGCCGCAGCTCAATCTGGCGGAAGAACGTTTGCAGCAGTTTGCCCAGGGTGAGCGAGGCGCGCTGCGCATCGGCATGGAATGCCATCCTTGTTACCAATGGTTATTGAAAGTCGTGTCGCCCTATCTGGCCGCGTGGCCGGATGTGGATGTGGACGTCAAACAGAAATTCCAGTTCGGCGGCATCGGCGCGCTGTTCGGCTACGAGATCGACCTGCTGGTCACGCCCGATCCGCTGGACAAGCCGGGTCTCGTATTCGAGCCGGTGTTCGACTACGAACAAGTCCTCGTCGTTGCCGGCGGCCACAAACTGGCCAAAGAGGAATACGTCAAGCCCAAGCAACTGAGCAATGAAGTTCTGGTGACCTACCCGGTGCCGGTCGACCGCCTGGATATCTACAGCATGTTCTTGACGCCGGCCGGAATCACGCCCAAACGTCATAAGCCGATCGAGACCACCGACATCATGCTGCAGATGGTCGCCAGCGGCCGCGGCGTGGCTGCGCTGCCGCGCTGGCTGGTGCTCGAATACGCGGACAAAATGGATGTAGTGCCGGTCCGGCTGGGCAAGAACGGCATTGCCAAACACATCTTTCTGGGTGCACGCGAGACCGACGTGAGCATCGATTACCTGCGTGCATTTATCGAACAAGCCAAAGGACCTGCGACGGCTTGATGCTTCGCGGCAGCGGGATCAATGCAACGATTGCGGTGTACGCGCGGCCTGCCGTCCGAGGCATGTCCCAGATCGCCATGACACAAGCCCTTGGAATCAATATATGAGTATTAATAATGGTTTTATGAGATAAATTCACTTTTATTCATGGATAGCTCAACATAAGATTCGTCTTGATGAAGAAATAAACGCAGGTTTTATCTCAGAAATTAAGGCGCAAGATCACCATGAGTAAAGAATTCACATTTGCCATCAAGAGCATCAGCTTTGATGAAGACTATCGTCCCTCGGACACTACGCGCATTACTACCAACTTTGCCAATCTGGCGCGAGGGCAGAGTCGCCAGGAGAACCTGCGCAACACCTTCAGCATGATCGACAATCGTTTCAATGCCTTGGCGCATTGGGACAATCCCAAAGGCGACCGTTATACCGTCGCACTTGAAATCATTTCCGTCGAGATGAATATCGATGGCGAGAGCAGCGGCAATGCTCTTCCTTTGATTGAAATATTGAAGACCAACATTCTCGACCGAAAAACCGGCGAACGCATTGAGGGCATCGCAGGTAATAATTTCTCGTCTTACGTGCGCGACTACGATTTCAGCGTGCTACTGCTGGAGCACAATAAAAATCGGCCCGAATTCAGCGCTCCGGATAATTTTGGCGAGCTGCATGGAAAGCTGTTCAAGTGCTTCGTGAATTCAGACACGTACAAAGATCATTTCAAGAAACCACCCGTCATCTGTCTGAGTGTGTCGAGCAGCAAGACTTATCATCGGACTGAAAATCAGCACCCTGTATTGGGTGTTGAATATCAGCAAAATGAATATTCTCCGACCGATGAATATTTCAAAAAAATGGGCATGAAGGTTCGCTACTTCATGCCGCCGAACAGCGCCGCGCCTTTGGCTTTTTATTTTTCGGGCGATCTGCTGGGTGACTACACCAATCTTGAGCTGATCGGCACCATCAGTACGATGGACACCTTCCAGAAGATTTACCGCCCTGAGATCTACAACGCGAATTCTGCGGCGGGAAAATCCTATCAGCCAAGCCTGAAGCACCAGGATTATTCATTAACCAGGATTGTTTACGATCGAGAAGAACGTAGCCGGCTGGCGATAGAGCAGGGCAGGTTTGTCGAAGAAAATTTCATCAAACCGTACCACGCGATTCTTGAGCAATGGTCCGCCAATAACCCTCTTTGATTAATCAAAAATATCAGGTCACCTATCATGAAACAATTGTTACCCACTTCAACTGCCGGCAGCCTGCCTAAACCTTCCTGGCTTGCAGAACCCGAGAAGCTCTGGTCGCCCTGGAAACTGCAAGATGAGGGATTGAGCGAGGGCAAGCAAGACGCCTTGCGTCTGTCGCTGCAGGAACAGCAACATGCAGGCATCGACATCGTCAGTGATGGCGAACAGACGCGTCAACATTTCGTGACGACGTTTATCGAGCACCTGGACGGCGTTGATTTTGAGAACCGCAAGACCGTCAGAATTCGCGATCGCTATGATGCGAGCGTGCCGACGGTCGTGGGCGCCGTGGCTCGCCGGAAGCCGGTGTTTGTCGAAGACGCCAGGTTCTTGCGTCAGCAGACCACGCAGCCGATCAAATGGGCTCTGCCAGGCCCCATGACGATGATCGACACGCTTTATGACGACCATTACAAAAGCCGTGAAAAGCTGGCTTGGGAATTTGCCAAAATCCTCAATCAGGAAGCCCGGGAGCTGGAAGCCGCCGGTGTTGACATCATCCAGTTTGATGAGCCTGCATTCAATGTCTTCTTTGATGAGGTGAATGAATGGGGCGTCGCTACGCTGGAACGGGCCATTGAAGGACTGAAGTGTGAAACTGCTGTCCATATTTGCTATGGCTATGGCATCAAGGCCAATACAGATTGGAAAAAGACGCTGGGCTCCGAGTGGCGACAATATGAAGAAGCTTTTCCCAAGTTGCAAAAGGCCAGCATCGATATCGTCTCGCTGGAATGCCACAACTCTCATGTTCCAATGGATCTGATCGAGCTCATTCGCGGAAAAAAAGTGATGGTTGGCGCCATTGACGTGGCAAACCATACGATTGAAACGCCAGAAGAAGTCGCCAATACATTACGCAAAGCACTTCAGTTTGTCGATGCCGACAAGCTCTATCCTTGCACCAACTGCGGCATGGCGCCCTTGCCCCGAGGAGTCGCAAGAGGCAAGCTGAACGCCTTAAGTGCCGGTGCAGAAATCATCCGCAGAGAACTCTCGAACTAATCCTGAGGTGGAAAATGGTCGTCGTGCGCTGCTCGCGACGACCAGATGCAAAAAATTGGATGGACGATTCGGTCGGTTCTGATCGATGGGTCCTTTCAACATTGGCAAAGGCTGACGTCAAAAA
>NZ_AJHH01000517.1 GCF_000256565.1 Herbaspirillum lusitanum P6-12
TCCTTAACACTTTTTGAGCTGCACCAGTATTTAGAGCCTACTATGCCACTCCTCAATACTGCTATCGAGCCGTTGCGCTTTCGCGAAGCGCTCGGGCACTACGCATCCGGTATCACGGTGATTACATCGCACATCGATGGCGAGCAAATTGGCTTCACTTGCCAGTCGTTCCATAGTGTGTCGATGAGCCCGCCGCTGGTGTCATTCAGCGTCATGTCCGGTTCGGCCAGCTATCCCAGGATTCGCCAGGCAGGTCGATTCGCAGTCAATATCCTCTCGGATGAGCAAGTCGAGATCTCCCAGCAATTTGCTCGGCGCGGCACAGACAAGTGGCACGGCATTGAATGGCAAGAGTCGCCACTGGGTAATCCCATCATTGTGGGCAGCCTGCACTGGCTTGATTGTGAAATTTACGCCGAACACGCCGCAGGTGATCACCTGATCGTGATTGGTGAAGTGAAAGCGTTAGATCTGCAAGAAGCTGCGGCGACGCAGCCATTGTTGTATTTCAAAGGACAATATCGCAACATGCGTCACGCATAGCGCGGTTTGAGCGTTTGCGGCTGTTGTCATCACCGGTTGTCCGTTTCTGGCCCGGTCTTGAAGTCTGGCGTCAAATGACCGGTCAGCCACATCAGTTCAACATTACGTTGCGCTTCACGTTCCAGGCGACGGCTTGATTGAAGTCGATTGAGGTCGGCCGATATCGAGCTCTCTCCTAGCGCCCCCAGGTTGCCTAGTGGGACTCTCGGGTCGACCGGTTGAGTCCGCCGCGATTGCGCTCATTCGTTTTCTATGACGTGATTATTGATGTAGAGGATATTGGCGTTACTTTCTGACTGGCCGGTTCTTGCCATTGGCGAAAGGCCGCTTTGAGGAAATCCTCATGCTAGTATCCCCGCTTGATCACACCAGTGAACGACGACATGGAATTAAGACAACTTCGCTATTTCATACGGGTCGTTGAGTTGGGAAGTATGGGACGAGCTGCCATTGACTTGGGCGTGGTCACTTCTGCGCTCAGTCAACAAATCAGTCGACTCGAGGGCGAACTCTCTACCCGCTTGTTGCAACGCACGACGACCGGCGTTGTCCCCACCGACGCCGGTTTGGCATTTTGGCACCAAGCGCAACTGGCCCTGCGGCATGTTGACGAGGCCGCGCGTGCTGCACAGCACGCACGCATGTCCGGGCATGTCAGTGTCGGATTTGCACCATCGACAGCGTCGGTTCTGGCGCTGACCTTCATGAACGGCTTGCGTGCCCGCTACCCCGACATCCGTTTGCATCTTGTCGAAAGCTTGTCAGGCAACTTAGCGACCATGCTCAATGCACGACAACTTGATCTCGCCATTCTATTCGAGACAGACGTGGCCAAGCGCCTGAGCGCGACGCCTCTTCTGGATGAACGCCTGTTTGTCGTCGGCTCCCACCAGCTCATTGGCATGCCCAAGGGAAAACAGGTTCGCCTCAAGGATATCGGTGCGTTGCCGCTGGTCATGCCGAGTGGAACCCATGGGTTGCGGGCGATCGTGGCGACGGCATTCGCGCAGGCCAAGCGCGAGCCCAACATCGTCGCCGAGATCGACGGTCTGGCCATCCTCATGGATGTTGTCCGGGCAGGGTTGGCGGCGACGATTCAGCCCGGTGCGGCCGCCTCACGTCTTCCCGCATCCGTGGTTCGGCTTGTACAGGTGGCGGATAAAGGTGTTCGCCGGCGCAATCTGCTGGCCAGTCTGCCGGAAGATGAGCTATCCCCAGCGGCACTGGCCACACGGATTGTGCTCAAGGACGTTGTGCGAGAATTATTGTCCGAATCCCATTGGATGGGTGCAAGCCTTCACGAATCATGAACACGGCTTGTCTGGCCGGCCACTACCGGAGTTGATGCAGTCCACCTAGAATTGCCCCCATAAAAGGAGGCGAGCGATGGTAGACGTATTGGTTATTGGTGGCGGCAATGCGGCACTGTGTGCGGCTCTGATGGCCCGCGAAGCGGGGGCTTCCGTGCTGCTGCTTGAAGCATCGCCGCGTGAATGGCGCGGCGGGAATTCGCAACACACGCGCAACCTGCGTTGCATGCACGACGGGCCGCAGGATGTGCTGATCGATGCCTACCCCGAAGAAGAATACTGGCAGGATCTGCTCAAAGTCACCGGTGGTGTCACCGATGAAAAACTGGCGCGCCTCGCGATTCGTGCATCGTCCACCTGCCGTAATTGGATGCGCCGGCACGGCGTACATTTTCAACCCCCGCTATCGGGTGCGCTGCATGTGGCACGCACCAACGCCTTTTTCATGGGCGGCGGCAAGGCCTTGGTGAATGCTTACTTCCGTAGCGCTGAAAAGCTCGGCGTGCAGGTTCGCTACGACACGCCAGTGGTGTCGGTCGAACTCGACGGCGAGCGCTTTGTTGCTGTGCACACTGCCAAGGGCGAACGCGTCACCGCAAAAAGCTGTGTGCTAGCAGCCGGTGGCTTCGAGTCTAACCGTGAATGGTTGCGCGAAGCCTGGGGCCAGAACGCGCGCGGCGAATGGCCGTCCGACAATTTTCTGATCCGAGGCACACGCTTTAACGAAGGTGTGCTGCTCAAATACATGATCAATGCCGGGGCTGATGCAATCGGCGATCCGACACAAGCGCATATGGTGGCGATCGATGCACGCGCACCGCTCTATGACGGTGGCATTTGCACCCGCATCGATTGCGTCTCGCTCGGCGTGGTGGTCAATCGTGAAGGCGAACGCTTCTATGACGAAGGCGAGGACTTCTGGCCCAAGCGCTACGCAATCTGGGGCCGCTTGGTGGCCCAGCAGCCAGGCCAGATCAGCTACTCCATCATTGACCAGAAAGCGATTGGCCGCTTCATGCCACCGGTGTTTCCTGGAACCACAGCCAACACGCTGCTCGAGTTGGCTCAGAAACTCGGGTTGCCCGAGCAAGTCTTCATCAAGACGATGGACGACTACAATGCCGCCTGCCGTCTTGGCAACTTCGATCACACTGCGCTCGACGACTGTCGCACGGAAGGTCTCATGCCCGCTAAAACGCATTGGGCGCGACCAATCAACACGGCACCGTTCTATGGCTACGCCCTCAAGCCGGGCGTCACCTTCACTTACCTTGGTCTGAAGGTCAATGAGCGTGCCGCCGTGCACTTCGGCGGCAGGCCTAGTCCCAATCTCTTCGTTGCCGGGGAGATGATGGCGGGCAACGTGCTCGGCAAGGGCTACACTGCCGGCGTCGGCATGGCCATCGGCACCGCCTTCGGACGCATCGCAGGTACGCAGGCGGCCGCTGCCGCAAAGAAAGTCGAACATGCAACAGCTTGAAGCCCTGACCCGAGAGGCCCGCGCGCTGGCTTCTGGTAGTTACCCCGTGATCCCGATCCTGAGCGTGAATGAGACCGAGGTCGGCCGCCAGATGACGATCTGCAATTCCTGTCGCTACTGCGAAGGTTTCTGCGCTGTTTTTCCTGCCATGACGCGGCGACTGGAATTCGGCAAGGCCGACATCAATTATCTCGCCAATCTATGCCATAACTGCGGTGCCTGCCTGCACGCGTGTCAATATGCACCGCCGCACGAATTTGCTGTCAATGTACCGCAGGCGATGGCCAAGGTACGCGTTGAGACTTATGCCGACTATGCTTGGCCGGCGGCTCTCGGTGCACTATACAAGCGCAACGGCTTGACTCTATCGCTGGCATTGGTCGCAGGATTAGCGCTATTCCTGATGCTTGCCGCCGGACTACAGGGCTCATTGTTCCACGCGTCGGCGGGCGGCAACTTCTATTCAATTTTCCCGCATAACCTGATGGTGGGTCTGTTCGCACCCATCTTCCTGTTCGCGGTGCTGAGCCTGAGTCTGGGTGTGCGGCGTTTCTGGATGGACGTGTCCCCCGGAACTGCCACGGCCGCCGCCATGGGTGATGCCGCTGACAAGGTGTTAAGACTGAAATTCCTGGATGGAGGACACGGTGAAGGTTGCAACAACGCGAACGATAGTTTCACGCTAGCGCGGCGCCGTTACCACCATTTTACGTTTTACGGCTTCATGCTGTGTTTCGCGGCCACCAGCGTGGCCACGCTATACCACTACCTGTTCGGCTGGGAAGCGCCCTACGGCTTGACCAGCCTGCCGAAGCTGTTGGGCATCGCAGGCGGCGTTTCGCTGCTAATCGGCACGGTGGGTCTGTTTGTGCTGAACCTGAGTCGCCACCCGTTGCAAGGTGATGCTGCACAGAAGCCGATGGACCGCGGGTTCATCTCCCTACTGTTCCTGACGGCCGCGAGCGGCCTGACACTGATGCTGTCACGCGGGACCCCGATATTGGGCCTGACGCTATGCGTGCATCTGGGCGCGGTCATGGCGCTATTCGCCACATTACCGTATGGAAAATTTGCCCACGGTATCTTCAGAAGCGCTGCACTTCTCAAGTGGGCGATCGAGAAGCGCCAACCGAACTCGCTACAACTAGGTGACGACTGAACGCCAGGCGCGGTCACTTCATATGACGCCTTATCCCCGTTTGCCAAAACCAGGACAAACGATATAAACCACAAAAATATTCGGAGACAAATGCAATGACTGCCAAGACCACTACCGTGGGCGACACGGTTTCTTCCCCCCCGTCGAAGATTGGCGCCGTGTTGCGTGTGACCAGCGGTAACTTTCTTGAACAGTTCGACTTCTTCCTGTTCGGCTTCTACGCACACTATATTTCCAAGGTTTTCTTCCCTGTCGATAGCGAATTCGCGTCACTGATGCTGACCTTCGCGGTGTTCGGTGCGGGCTTTCTGATGCGGCCGCTGGGCGCGATCATCCTGGGTGCTTACATCGATAAAGTTGGCCGGCGCAAAGGACTGATTGTCACGCTCTCCATCATGGCCAGCGGTACAGTTCTCATTGCGTGTGTTCCAGGATATACATCGATCGGGCTGCTCGCGCCTGCGCTTGTTCTGATCGGTCGTTTGCTGCAAGGCTTCTCGGCGGGGGCCGAGCTCGGCGGCGTTTCCGTCTATCTGGCGGAAATCGCAACACCGGGACACAAAGGCTTCTACACTGCCTGGCAATCGGCCAGCCAGCAAGTCGCCATCGTGATGGCCGCAGCCCTGGGATACGGCTTGAATCAGTTGCTGCTACCCGCAGAACTGGCGGCGTGGGGCTGGCGGATTCCCTTCCTGATCGGCTGCGTGATCGTACCGTTCATCTTCATTCTGCGGCGCAGCCTCCAGGAGACCGAGGAGTTTCAGGCGCGCCGACACCATCCCGATATTCGCGAAGTCTTCGACTCGATGCTTAAGAACTGGCGCACGGTGCTGACCGGGATGCTCTTTGTCGCGATGACGACGACGACTTTCTATCTGATCACCGTCTACACACCGACCTTTGGGCGTACTGTGCTGCACTTGAGTGCAGCCGACAGCCTGCTGGTCACGTTGTTGGTGGGACTGTCGAATTTCGCGTGGCTGCCGATCGGCGGTGCGCTATCCGACCGCATCGGCCGCAAACCTATTCTGGTCGGCATCTCCCTGCTGGCGCTGCTGACCGCGTATCCGGCAATGTCGTGGCTGGTCGCCAATCCCAGTTTCGGACACTTGCTGACAGTGTTGCTGGTGTTCTCGTTCTATTTCGGTATGTACAACGGAGCCATGGTGGTCGCGCTGACAGAAGTGATGCCTATCAATGTCCGAGTTGTCGGCTTCTCACTGGCATTCAGTCTTTCTACTGCGGTCTTCGGTGGATTTACGCCGGCCATATCAACCTATCTCATCGACCTTACTGCCAATAAAGCGGCGCCTGGCCTCTGGATGAGTTTTGCCGCACTGTGTGGGCTTGCGGCAACCTTGATTCTCTATAGGCGTGGTGGCGCGGCGAGGGACTGGTGATGGCCGTGGCTCGTCAGCAGCACGCACGTGACGACCGCTGCAAGTGGGAAACGACGCCTCGCACTACTATGACCGAATTGTCTTACATGCGTCCAACAGCTTTTGCTGCCTGTTCTTGATAACCGCCACATTATGTCTGCTTGTGGCGGCGGACCACACACATCGAATAATAAAGTTAAACCGTAATCTACGCCAGTCGCCGTTAGCTATCAAAAACGCACCATTATCGATAATCAGCCATAGCGTATTTTCGCTGGCCTTTGAATCGTTCAACGGCTGCTTCTGGCCGAGGCTAATGGAATGGTCGCCCCTTCCCGAAACGGCATTGACATGCCACAGTGGAAATTGCGATGTTCCATTAACCGAGAGAGGCGACCAAAATGAAGATTACAACAATCGGACTTGATTTGGCAAAATCCGTTATCCAGGTTCATGGTGTAAATGAACATGGAAAGGCTGGACTAAAAAAGACACTAAAACGTGGTCGCTATGGATCAGCACGTCGGTGCAATAGTGTCTAAACCATCGTTTGCATTTTGAAGGTATTTGCCCCACCCTGTCCGGTTAAGGCACTTCGCCGTCATCCTGGATCATATGAAGCTCTCGACATTCATCATCAGCAACATGGAAAAAGTTCTTGCGGAATGGGATCGATTCGCAAGGACGCTGGAACTGGAAGAGTTATCGTCGAGGACGGAAGTACGCAATCATGCGGAACAGATTTTGCGCGCAATTGCTCGAGATATAGACACTGAGCAGAGCTCCGAGCAACAGCAAAGGAAATCACAAGGCCTGTCGCACAGCAGTGTCATTGCCAGCGGAGCATCGATTTACGGCACCGCAAGGCAACACGATGGCTTCACCCTGTTACAACTGACCGCCGAGTTCCGCGCGCTGCGCGCAACGGTACAGCGTCTCTGGTTTTCCCTCGGAAATGCGCTGACGCCGGCGCACAGCGCTGATCTAATCCGATTCAACGAGGCCATCGATCAGGCGCTGGCGGAGTCTGTCGGGACCTATGCGGCACAGGCGTCACGAGCCAAAGATACCTTTCTAGCCATCCTCGGCCATGATTTGCGCAATCCCCTTGCGACCATCGCCCTGTCTAGCAGCCTTCTGGGGCAGCCCGGAATGACAAAAGAAGGGATTGCGCTACTGGCTCCGCGCATAAAGCGAAGCGCGTCAATGATGAATTCGATGATCAATGACTTGCTGGAGTACGCGCGGGCTGAACTGGGAGGTGAAATGCCCATGTCGTTTGCCGATGTAGATATGTTGGATATCTGCCACGCCGCCGTGGTTGACGCTTCCGCAGTCCATGCTCATTGTTCGTTCGTAGTGAATGCGAAAGAGCCAGTCTTGGGCTGCTTTGACCAGATAAGGCTGCAACAGGTATTTACCAATCTTCTTAACAACGCCGCCCAATACCGAGGCGATGAAATGCCCGTCACCATGACGCTGTCGTCAGATGCCGACAGTGCAACGATCTCCATCCAGAACTCCGGAGCCTTGATCCCGAAGGAAGCCATCGACGCAATTTTCGATCCTATGGTGCAGTTAGCCATTGTTCCCGAGCAAAGGGAACGGGCAACGACGAGCCTGGGATTGGGCTTATATATCGCAAAAAAGATTGCCGAAGCGCACGATGGCTCGATTGGTGTGGAGTCCCGCGATTCCACCGGAACGACATTCACTGTCGTTATTCCCAAATTAAGGCCTAGCTATTGACCCTTTGTCTTACGCATTAAAAGTGTTGCGCCTATGGCGAACAATGAAAGAAGGTGTCATGGTAGGACTATGGAGAAAATATGAACAAAAGCATTTTGATCGTGGATGACGAGCCGGACTTTTTGGATGTCATCGAAGTGGCACTTATCCTGGGCGGCTACCAGGTCATGCGGGCGAACGATGGCAAGCATGCTTGGGAAATCCTCGAGAATCAGACACCGAGTATCATTTTGTCCGATCATTCGATGCCGAGAATGAATGGGTGCGAACTATTCGACTTGGTTAGAAATTCCAGCCAAGGTAAAAATGTGCCATTCCTTTTTATGAGCGCAATGCCGGAACGGATCAGTTCTGTGGGAACCTATTCTGTACTTCGCAAGCCGTTTCAATTTGATGTCTTGATGGCTAAGGTCGATTCCATGTGTTCTTGATGAGTTTAAAGTTCAACTCTCCGAGATCTCAACTTTGATAAGTTTAGGGCGAGAGAAGCTACTTTCTTCCTACGGTCCGCTTTCGGCCAGAAGCCGACATCGAAAATGATGGGCATCACCTGGCTTTAGCGATGATTCGGAAAATTTGTGCGAACGCGAATTTCAGCAACGTAAATTGCTTGACTGTGAACGGCCAGACATCAACATTTGTTGCAACCGCATAACGCACATCTTTCATCAAAATGAATAACACAATTAAAAAAATCATTGTGATATTTTTCTCGACCCTCTGTGCGGCTCCTGCGTTGGCTGCTTCCGCAAATGGAATTTGCTCGGGGCTTTCAGAATACCTGGCAAATCCGGGCAAATTGGCATTGCCGGATCCCGCTCGCACGCCAAACCCGCTAGAACAGCAACTCATTAAAAAATCGGATATCGAGTTGCTTTCCCGTACTGACTATGACATGGGCGCTTCTGTCGTCGATACCGATAACGATGGAAAGAACGAGATTTTTGTATGGAATGTCGATGGAACGGGGCGATTTGCAACAATAGAGATCTTCGAGATGACGTCGGAGAAAAATGGCCATATCGATCACCTCGTTTCCAAGGGCAGCATCTCTTCCGGCGTTCTTGTGACACCGCATTTCATACGCTTCAAAGGCGTGAATTACCTGGTGTCGACAGACACCGGCGACCAGGAAGGCCTGCGCGTGAGTCAGATAGAGAAACTTGAAAACGGCGAGTATCAGCTGCGAACGCTTTGCAATATGACCACTGTTGTGACGCCGGATGCGCAGTGCCGACATCCGGCCTGCAAGGAGTTGCAACACCAAATGGCCAACAAGAGTTCGAATGCGAGATTTATCGACGTGGAATGGCCGCACAAATACTTTGCGCCGGCCGGTCTGGCGACCTACTTCGAAGAGGCAGATGGAGATTTCGACAACACCGGGCAATCGTCTACGATATGGCGCATTGGCAGAGAAGACTATGCATTCGAGAATATATACTGGGATTTTCTAGGACTAGGCGAGGAAAAGCCGCCAGTTGATCAGAAATTGCACGCTGAAGCGGAAAAGGGCTCCGGTCGACGCGTGTTGCCCGGGCATCAACATGAGCGTTTGAGTAATGTTCTGAATCAGCAAAGCGCCACGCTGAGCTCCCAGCTACAGCAAACAATCACGCTTCCAAAGCAAGGGGAATTTTTCTTATTTCAGGCAAATCAAGGCAGAACATATTGGGCTTGGGACTTTGGTGGGCCTCCTTATGGTTCAGAAATTCATATCATGTACACCAATGCCAAACGTTCCGATTACATAGGCGTGGTTAGATTAGCACGCAGCTCTTTTTTAGAGCGATGCACAAGCGATTGCGTCACCTTGTTGAGTCGATGATCCACACGGCATGGCTCCCACTGACTTGCACGGAAGTCCGTAGTCGGCC
The DNA here is from genome assembly GCF_000256565.1 of Herbaspirillum lusitanum P6-12. Classification (GTDB taxonomy): domain Bacteria; phylum Pseudomonadota; class Gammaproteobacteria; order Burkholderiales; family Burkholderiaceae_D; genus Herbaspirillum; species Herbaspirillum lusitanum. The sequence goes on from NZ_AJHH01000517.1 coordinate 9,498, forward strand.
AGAAGCTGATGTTGACGACCCTAATTTGATTCCACATTACTCGTTCCTTCCTTAGTATTCATTTAGCGCATAAATACAAAATGAAGAATTTATTGTTTCTAATATTGGTGGCGGTTGGATTGACAGGTTGTGTGCACGACCGGGAAATTTATCCTGGCTCTCCGGCCTCCGGAGTTGACCCGCTAGCTAATTCGAATTCTCCGTGCCCGGATTTAAGTGGTGAGTATGAGTTCATTGCCTCGCTTCTAAAAGGCGACCAGAACGAAAAAATATATGGAAGAACCCATGGACTTGACTCTGTACTCCCAATTTCTGGATACGCGACCGAGTGGACAAAAATGATTCGGGGCTATCGGACGAAGGAAGGTACTCGTTTTCAAGAACGTCCGCGCTATGGGAAAATTACGCAAATAAGCGAGCGAGTCTATTTATTGAGTGTGTTCTACGACGACGGCCTTGCTGGCGAATATCATACTGACCTGACAGACAAGTCTAAATTTGTTTGCATGAACAATCGTCTGATTGGCGGAGGACGCAGTCAAAATTCGGGTAGTTCAGAATGGGGGAAAAACGATTCCAGCGGGATGTATCAGATATACAAAGACGAAGATGGAAATTTAGTCCGTGAGCAAATATCCCAAGTACATATGAACGCACTTTTGGGAATACCCACAGGAACGGCGGAGTATTTCTATACAATCCGCTTCAAAAAATTAAATCCGGATTCCGTCACTTCACCGCAAAAAAGATAAGGACTCGAAAAGTCCGCAATCGGCCAGTTGCTGACATTGGGAAAACTCTAAGAAAAGGAAGGGCCAGGAGTCTAGCCCTCTGGATGACGATTACTTGCTGCGGCCGGAAATCAGGTTTACATTGATCCACGACGCCACGTCGGTAACTGCGAGGGCGCGTTGACTATTGAACGTGCCGCTCTTATCCCAAGCGACACCCCGTCCTTGAGCAAAGGCTGCACGGTACTTGCGCATCATATTGTGCGGGTCGCGGGCCAGTTCGCCCAGCAAATACTCCTCGCTCCATTCCGAACGGGTAAAGGGGCGGCCGAGGGACACTTCCAACTTGTCGGCGACCTCTCCGTAAGTCACGGTATCGCCGGCTAGATAGACAATCTCGTTCTGGATTCGAGGTTTTGCGAACATGACTTCGGCAGTTAGCGCTCCGATATCATCGGGAGTCGTCAGTGTCACAGCGGTGTCGAGGCTGCCCAGTGCATGGACTGCATGGTTTTGTAGATCAACAACGCCGAATTCGGGCTCAAACAAGTAGCTCATAAACATGCCGGTCGAAATAATCACCCACTCAGTCTGATGCTGACTACGCAAAAGCTCTCGCACGTCTAACTGTGCGTCGAAAATGTCCTGCGGACTGCCGCGTCCGATCACGTCAAAATCCACGCCGAACTGCCATGGAAAATATCTTGGGATTCGTGCCTGCAAGGCAGCGCGCGCTAACTTCATTGGCGTGTCGATTCCCGCCGCATAACCCGCGCAACCGAGTACTGTGTCATATTGTGCGAATACTACGGCGAGCTCATCAATGGAGCTCTTCACAAGATCTCCTACGACAATCTCGATCCCAAGATATCGAATCTCCGCGATATCACGTTGCTTGCCTGGTGCACTGGACTCAACGGCACTTGCGCGCAGCAGGACACTGATCTTCACACCGTCGATGCCCTTCGCGCGGTGCGCAAGACTGCGTAGCACCGGTAGGCCGAGTTCACCGGCACCGAGCACGAGAATGTTTTGAGACATGGCGTTAGGATCTGCTTGGTTCATCGTTAGCGGTACAAGCAATTGGCGGTTTTGATTAGACATGGTTGATTATTCCTGTAAGTTTGAGTGCCTGAACTGTAGCTATTTTGATGACGCGGGAAAAGTAGCCCTGGAGGTTTTCATCATGCAAAAAACGCGAACAATCTTGGGTTATAGTGCCGTTTTATCTATCGCTACTAGGGCAATGCATGGATCGCGTACAAGCAATGCAGGTATTCCTTCGCGTGGTGGAGAGCAGGAGTTTTGTCCGCGCAGCAGAGACCCTGGGCTTACCGGCGTCATCAGTCACCGGCATCATCAAGAGGCTAGAAAAACATTTGCAAACACGCCTACTCAACCGTTCCACCAGAAACCTCAGCTTGACGCCAGAGGGTGAGCGATACTTTTACCGCTGCCGCGAGATACTTGACCTGATTGACGATACGGAATCCAGTCTGCAAGGGTCTGCTGAGCGGCCGCAAGGGCGACTGAGAGTGGATATGCCTGGCGGCATTGCACATGTCGTCATCCTTTCTCAGTTGGAGAAATTCCAACAACGTTACCCCGATATCTACCTAATGATCGGCGTAAATGATCGTCAGGTGGACTTGGTCCAGGACGGCGTCGATTGCGTGATTCGTACCGGCAGCCTCCATGACTCGACGTTGGTCGCACGCCGCCTGGGCGAGTTGCGCTGGATCACCTGCGCATCACCGTCCTACTTAGACGAAAAGGGTATTCCCGAGGATCTGAAGGATCTGCAACGTCACCGGGCGGTTCACTACTTTTCCAGCACGACGCGGCGGGGAGGCGAGTTGCATTTCATGGAGGCCGGAGACAGCGTCAATGTTCCGGTTCCCGGCACGGTTGCCGTTAACGAGACTGGGTTGTACATCAAGCTGGGCCTCGACGGACTTGGCCTGTTACAGGTGGCTGAGATTTTGGTGGCGGACCATTTGCGGAACGGAGAATTAGTCGAGGTACTGGCCGGCATGCGACCGGCACCTGTGCCGGTATCTCTGGTCTACCCTCATCACCGCTTTCTCTCTCCGGCGATGCGAGCGTTCGCTGATTGGACAGCCAAGCTGTTCAGTAATGTGGGTTAAGGGGAGGAAGTCGCTGGTCAGGCCGGATGGGCTACCCAGATTGTCGGAGCGGTGTCCTAGCGAATACGGAGCTGTTCTTGATCGGGTTGCGCCACAAACGAAGCGCCGAGGTTCGCAATCGGCCAGAAGCAGTCTTCCATGGCGAGTCGAAGATTCACTGAAAAAAATAGCGGTTTTTGATACAGTGCCCCCCTGAACTTTCACCTGCTTGACTCTTCTACTAAAACCCATGACTGCATCGCTCAATACGATTTTGATATACGCCCGCAATCCTGCAGTTACCAGTGCTTTCTACAAAGAACATTTTGGATTTAAGACGACTGGTGAGATGCACGATGGCCTCATTGAATTGAATAGTCCCGCCGTCGGCATCAACCTCTTGGTTCATCAGGCCGCCAAATCCCTGAAATTTGGGCAGGCGGTAGTCAAACTGATGTTCAGTGTTTCCGACGTTGAATCGTTCAAGGTCGAATCTGCGAAAAGAGGTCTGGAGTTTGGCAGCATCCATCAGGCAAATGGCTATCAATTCGCTAACGCTAAAGACCCAGATGGAAACTCAGTAGCTATTTCCAGTAGAGATTATCGGCAACAAGTTAATTAGCGGATGGCAGCTTCCGGCCAGGAGCAGACTTTCTCCTTACAACTCGCTCAAGCATCGGCTATTTCTTCTAATTCTGTGATGATCCACTCTGGTATTGGTTTTATTGTGCATTCGCTAGTTCGGCGAGCTTCTCGGACCAATTTTTGGTCTGTTCTGTCCCTGGCACTTTCCCTTCGTTCTTAGTCTGGCCTTGCTTGTGATATAGAGCGTTAAGCATTTCCAGAAGCGTTTCCTTTTTCTTTTCATCTATTGGATGCCGCGCTTTATTGTTATCCGCATCTAACTGCTCCTGCGCCAACTGTTTAAAGTTAGCCGGATATTTCATTTGCTCAATAGGAAGCGCGGCATCATATACTGCCAACCCTGCCTCCATCACAGCACGCCAATCTCCAGTTTGGGCGGCCCTAACACTGAGTGGGTCCCAAAACTTCTTGTCCATTTCATTCATTTGACCTGCCGCCGCAAGGCGCTCATTTGACGTGTAGCGGCCAGAGTAATCATAGTAAATGGCCGCAAGCTCGTTATGAGATAGGGCGGGAAACGGGCTGGGCCCCTTGCCAATGACATAAGCGGTCGCTTGCTTCGCTTGCGCAAGCCGCGCAGAATCATCACTCTTTGGCACTTCCGCATTCGCACGATCCAACTCCGCTTGGTTGTGGAAAGTCAAACTTGCTACTGCTTTCTCATACTTGGCATACAGTTCTCCTCGCGGTAGCGCTGCATCGGCCTCAAATGCCGCCATGTCAGGTGGAGGTAAAACTCCGGCCGACTTTTGCTTGGCGGCTGTTTCGTCAACTGATTTTGAAAGCTCAACTCCCTCATTGGCGGCAGACGTAGCCAGCTCGATACCTTGACTGGAGAGGGTTACCTTAGCCGATTGAACCGCTACAGTCTCGGATGTATTTTGACCCGCAGCAAGACTGCTCGAAGCTTTCTTATCGCCAGTCACCTTAATAGTGGCCGTAGATTCAGTATTTTTTGAGGCAATTTGAATAGACATCAAGTCTCCAACTATTGAGCAATTCCGCCATCTCTGATCGAAGATTTGCGAGCGATAAGGGGGCTAGTTGCAAAAGACAGCTGTCAGTTTAACGTCAGAAATAGCACTAACTTTATGCATGAGGCACAACATTTGGAAAATAAATTCTAATACTACTTAGTATGTGAAATAAAAATCCGATGATTTGTTTTTGATGAACGAATAATTTATTCTCTTGAGGGCGCATGTCGATGGAGCTCAATAGAACGACTGGATCTATTTCGAAACAAAACAACATCATCGTTTGTTCTGCGTGAAAGACTCCCAACGTGGTCAAGACTGAGTGATTGGGCTCTCAAGCTAACGGAAAAAGAAAGCCCGCAATCGGCCAAAAGCGGCCTTTCCAGTATGGCTGACTAATGCAGGTCAACGATCTATACCGGCATCGCTTTCCTCTCCATGTCCGTGCGATGACTGCATGATGACGATTTGTTAATCATTGCCTGATT
>NZ_AJHH01000518.1 GCF_000256565.1 Herbaspirillum lusitanum P6-12
TTTTAAAAAAGTGAGACATGCGGTCAACTACGGCCCGTTCCTCCTGCGATAATGCGCGTCGAACGGATCGCGGCGATAAGCGGTATGGGGAGCGGGCGACAGGGGAAATTCACTCTGCATTTTCTTAAACACGACCTCCGTCTGTACTACGTTTGTAGTACAGACAAACACGGTTGAAATTCATATACTCCTCGCGTTTTCCCCGCAAATTACCTGCGGGCGATGATCAGTAAAATTCAAAAAATCGGCACAAGCAGCACATGGTTTGTTGATGATGCCAAACTGGGAGATGGTATGCAGCATGTATGTGGACGCTCTGTTTTCGTCGCAAGATTCAATCGCGCGTCTTTGTTAAAAACGACAATAGCCGGCGCCATCAGCGTGGTGATCCTCAGCGGTTGTTCAACGTTCGATGTCGAGTCGGCGCGACTGTCGACGGCGGAAATCCAGGCCACGTTGACCGAGGACAAGGCTGTGCTGACGCGCGACGTCGAGCCGCTGACCGGTCCGCTGACCTTGAACGAAGCGATTGCCCGCGCCCTCAAATACAATGCTGATCGTCGCTATCGGGCGATGGAGGAAGCAGTCGCCATGGGTAGCTTCGAAGCCGGCCAGTTCGACATGCTGCCCAAGCTGATCGCCTCGGCCGGTTACCGCAACCGCAACAATGATCTGATTACCCGCAGCACCGATTCCGTCACCGGCCGTCCGTCCCTGGCCAATCCCTATATTTCTTCCAGCCGCACGGCGATCACCAGCGAAGTCGGGATTTCCTGGAGCCTGCTCGACTTCGGCCAGAGTTATTACGCCGCCCGCCAGAACGCCGACCGCGTGCTGATTGCCGGCGAGCGCCGGCGCAAGGCGCTGCACAATCTGATCCTCGATGTTCGCACCGCCTATTGGCGCGTGGTCGCTGCACAAAAACTGATGCCGGCCTTGCGCGCCACCATCACCGAATCGGAGCAGGCGCTCAAGGACGCGCGCAAAGCCGAAGACGACCGCATTCGTTCGCCGCTGGAGCCGCTGCGCTACCAGCGCCAGTTGCTGGAAAACCTGCGTCTGCTGGAAACCATCGAGCAGGAACTGTCGACGGCGCGTATTGAACTCGCCACCTTGACCGCATTGCCGCTGGCCACCGACTACACCGTGGTGGAAGAAACCACGGACATCAACACCGCCTGGCTGAGCCAACCGATGGACAAGATGGAAGAAGTGGCCTTGCTGCGCAATCCCGATTTGCGCGAGGGGATCTACAACGCCCGCATCGCGCAAAAGGAAACCCGGCGCACGCTGCTCAAGTTCTTCCCCGGCTTGTCGTTCAACTACGGCTACAAGCGCAGCGACGACGACTACCTGATCCATCAGAACTGGACCGAGGCCGGCGCGCAGATCTCGTTCAATCTGCTGGGGCTGCTGTCGGCGCCGGCGCAGATGCGCCTGGCCGATGCCGGCGTGGCGCTGGCCGATCGGCGTCGCATGGCGATACAGATGGCGGTGTTAAGCCAGCTGCACATCGCGCGGCTGCAATATGCCAACACCGCGCGCCAGTATGAACGATCGGACGCCATCGCCCAGGTCGACGTGCGTCTTGCGCAACATGTCGCGAATCAGGCCAGCGCGCAAAAGCAGTCGGCGCTGGACAGAATCTCGCAGCAAAGCACCGCAGTGCTGTCGCAGTTGCGCCGCTACCAGGCCTTGTCCAATGCGCAGGCGGCAGCATCTCGCCTGCAAGCCACGCTGGGGATGGAACCCACCGTAGAGGCGACTGCCGACATGCCCCTAAGCACCCTGACCGCCGCCATCGGTAAGTCCTTGCAAACCTGGGATCAGGGCGTCTTGCCTGAATCCGGAAGCCGTCCATGATGCGGGCTTCAGCCAGTCCGCGTGCCCTCTGCCTGTTGGCCTGCGTGGCGGCATGTTCGGTCTCCGCGTTTGCTGCTGCGCCGCAGGCCGCCACCGGCACCGCGCTGGAAAATCGGGAAATCCGCGCGCAGTTGTCTCCACGCCGTTACACCACCTTGGCTGCGGAAGTCGGTGCCAAGATCAATCGCCTGCCGCTGACCGAAGGCGCGGCCTTCAAACAGGGGCAGCTACTTGTGCAGTTCGACTGCATGCTTCAGCAGGCGCAACTTGCCAAGGCTAATGCCGCGCTGATGGCGGCCGATACCGCGTGGCACGGCAATCAAAAACTGGCCGAGCTCAACTCGGTCGGGAAAATGGAACTCGACATCTCCAAAGCCGAGATGCTCAAGGCGCAGGCCGAAGTCAACGCCAACCGCACGCTGATCGGAAAATGCCAGATCGCGGCGCCGTTTGCGGGACGCATCGCCGA
>NZ_AJHH01000519.1 GCF_000256565.1 Herbaspirillum lusitanum P6-12
CGCGGCGCGCGCGTCGATCCGGTCAGCCAGTCGGTCAAACTGACGGCGGTGATCGATGGTCGCTTCAGCGAGCTGATCGCGGGCATGAGCGGCAAGGTACTGATGGCGCCGCCGCAGCGCTGATTGTCTAGGTTTTCAGTCGTCGTTTTCAGTAGTTTCAATGCGCCTCTTTCAGGAGCAAGCCATGGAATCAGTGATCTCTTCCCTGCGTCGCGCCGCCGGCACCGCCGCCACCCGTCGCCCCTTGCGTCATGCGTCGCAGTTGCTGTCGCTGGAACAACGCTTCATGTTTGACGGCGCTGTCGCCGACGCAGCACACGCCGCCCAGGCGCATGACAGCGCGCCGCCGCCAGTGCCGCCGGCAGTCACGGTGCGAGCCGCCGATCCGGCCAAGGATGAGGGCAAGAAGGAAGTGGTGCTGGTCGATACCTCCGTGGCCAATTACAAGACCCTGGAAGCCGGTGTGCGCGACGGCGTCGGCATCGTCGAGTTCGACGGCAGCAAGGACGGCCTGGCGCAGATTGCGCAATGGGCGGCGACGCAAAGCGGGCTGGACGCGATCCATATTTTGTCGCACGGCTCGCAGGGCACCGTCAACCTCGGCACCGCGCGCCTGACCGACGCGTCGCTGTCGTCGACCACCGTGCAAGCGGAACTGGCGCAACCGTTTGCGGGACGCATCGCCGAACAGAAGGTGC
>NZ_AJHH01000520.1 GCF_000256565.1 Herbaspirillum lusitanum P6-12
GCGCCGATGTTGCCGCGTCCCGCGATGCGACCGGCGCGGCGGCCAAAGGCGGCAACTGGACGCTGGAGGTGCATGAAGGCAAGATCGACACCAAAACCCTGGACATTTCCGGCTATCAGGATGTACTCACCCTGATCAGCCTCACCGGCGCCGATGCCGACTACACCTCGACCACTATCGTAAAACAGGTCAACGGCCAAAATATCACCTTTTCAGGCGGTGGCGCCGCCGGCGGCCTGGGCGTAGATAGCTCTTATGGTTCAGACGGCGTGTACGCCTATGACGGCCCCGTCAACGAGGTCAAGCTGACCATTACCGCCGCAGCCGGCTACTCGTTTGACCTCAGTTCATTTGATGTCGGCGTCGAGTCCCACAGCCTGAAGATAGACTTTACGTATGCCGACGGTACGACGGACACCCTGACGGTCAACTCGCTGGCCAGCGCCTGGCAAACGTTATCCAATGCAGGCCTGAGCAAGCCGATCAATGACGTCAAGCAGGTTGTGTTCAGCTCCAGCGAGTTCGGCTTGTTCCAGAACTTTGACA
>NZ_AJHH01000521.1 GCF_000256565.1 Herbaspirillum lusitanum P6-12
CGGTGCCGCCGGCACCAGCAGCGACTTCATCACCAACACGGCGGCGCAGACCATCAGCGGCACACTGTCGGCCAGCCTCGGCAGCGGCGAGAAGGTCGAGGTATCGTATAACAACGGCAGCACCTGGAGCGACGCCACCTCCTACACGGTCGGCAGCAACACCTGGAGCACCACCACCACGCTTGCCGGCAGCAGCACCTTTATTGCCCGCGTCACCAACGGCAGCACCACCAGCACCGCCTACTCGCACACCTACACGCTCGACACCACGGCGCCCACCACCAGTTTCA
>NZ_AJHH01000522.1 GCF_000256565.1 Herbaspirillum lusitanum P6-12
TGGCCAGCGCCAGCGACAGCGGCGCCTCGAACAGCGACGGCATCACCAGCGACAACACGCCCACTTTCACCGGCACCGGCGAGAACGGCAGCACCGTCACCATTTATGACGGCGTCACGCTGCTGGGCACCGCCACCGTCGCCGCCGGCAACTGGAGCTTCACCTCGGGCGCGCTGAGCAACGCCAGCCATACGATCACGGCGGTCGCCTCCGATACCGCCGGCAACACCTCGGCCGCCTCCGCCGCGCTGGTCATCACGGTCGATACCGCCGCGCCGGTCGTCAATACGGTCGGCGTGCCGACCAACGGCACTTACTACACCGGCGGTGCGCTGGACCTGACGGTCAACTTCAACGAGGCGGTCACCGTCGACACCACCAGCGGCATGCCCAGCATCGCCATCACGGTTGGCGGCGCCACCCGTCAA
>NZ_AJHH01000523.1 GCF_000256565.1 Herbaspirillum lusitanum P6-12
CCGAACTCGGTATCGTTGGCCAGGGCCAGCACCTCATCATCGGTCTTGAAGCGGAACAGCGGCGCCATCGGGCCGAAGGTTTCTTCGCGCGCGATGTTCATGTCGGCGGTGACGTCGGCGATCACGGTGGGTTCAAAGAAGCTGTGTCCGAGCGCATGGCGCTTGCCGCCCAGCAGCACGCGGCCGCCCTTGGCCTGGGCATCGGCGACGTGCTGCTCGACTTTCTGCACCGCCTTCTCGTCGATCAGCGGACCTTGCGTGACGCCGCTGTCGACGCCATTGCCGACTTTCAGTTGCGCCACCGCCGCAACCAGCTTATCGGCGAACTTGTCGTAGACGCCGTCCTGCACGTAAATGCGGTTGGCGCAGACGCAAGTCTGTCCGGTATTGCGGAATTTGGAGGCGATTGCGCCTTCCACTGCGGCATCGAGATCGGCGTCGTCGAACACGATGAAGGGCGCGTTGCCACCCAGTTCCAGCGATACTTTCTTGATGGTCGCCGCGCACTGTTGCATGAGCAACTTGCCGGTCTCGGTCGAACCGGTGAAGCTCAGCTTGCGCACGACCGGGTTGCCGGTCATCTCGGCGCCGATGACCTTGGACGAGCCGGTCACCACGCTGAACACGCCGGCCGGCACGCCTGCGCGTTCAGCCAGGACCGCCAGCGCCAGCGCGGAAAACGGTGTCGCCTGCGCCGGCTTGAGCACCATCGGACAACCTGCCGCCAGCGCCGGACCGGCCTTGCGCGTGATCATCGCCGCCGGAAAATTCCACGGCGTGATCGCCGCGCAGACGCCGATCGGTTCCTTGATCACGACGATGCGGTTGCCGGGTACGGGCGAGGGAATGGTATCGCCGTAAGTGCGCTTGGCTTCTTCGCCGAACCATTCGATGAACGAGGCCGCATAGGCGATTTCGCCTTTGGATTCGGCCAGCGGTTTGCCTTGTTCTGCCGTCATGATCAGCGCCAGGTCATCGGCGTTGGCCAGCATCAGGTCGTTCCATTTGCGCAGGATGGCGGCGCGTTCCCGGGCGGTTTTCTTGCGCCAGGCCGGCCATGCCGCCTGTGCTGCTTCAATCGCGCGCCGGGTTTCGTCCGTGCCCATGTCGGGCACCGTGCCGAGCTCGTCGCCGGTGGCCGGATTGTTGACGGCATGCGTGCCGCCGCCGTCGGCGTTGCACCAGGCGCCATTGATGTAGGCCTGCTGGCGCAGCAGGGATGGATCCTTGAGTTGCAGCATTGATAACTCCTGTCCGTTGAAAAGCGCTGCCACAATCAGATGTCTGCAGCAGATATTCTTTTTGATCGGATCCACCCAAAAGGTTCGGAGGTTATCTGCAGGCGTCAGTGACGGACTTGAGCTTGACGCCGTATGCGCCAAGAGATGGGATAGTCAGCAAGCCGTCTCGTCGTTTTTTTGGATTCTGCCGCTCTGAAGAGGAGACCGGACGAGATAAACAGGACCTGGATCAAGCAAAAACGCTGCGATACCAGGCGAGGGCGCGGCCGAGAAAGCCATCGGCTTCTTCTTCAAACAGATAGGGCTTCCTGGTGCGCAGGCGATCGAGGATTTCTTTCTCATCTTTTTCCTTGACCGTGCCGTAGGCGATGCCGAGCGTCAACAGCGTGCGCAGCGAGCCCAGCTTTTCCCTGGCGACCGAACCGCGTGCATGTTCGACAGCGATCTTGGCGTCGTGCAGTTGCTGCGCCCACGAACGCGACAGGCGCCATGCAGGCGTCTTCAATGCTTCTTCGGCTTTGGCGATGCTGATGGCAGCCGATTTGATTTGCGCGGCGAGGACGTCGATCTGCGATTCGTCACCCTTGGCTTGCTTGACGATCGAGGTCGCCCAGGCTTTCGACGCCGCGGTCAGCTCGTCAACCGACCAGTCATGCCGCACGGCGATGTGGAAACCGTAGTTGGACGCCTGCGAGATCAGGATCGCGACAACATCCGGAAAATCCTTGTCGAGCGCGCGTTTGGCCCAGGCGTACTGGCCCGACAGCATCAGATGCTGAACGGCGGCTTCGGTCAGGAAGGTGGTGTTGTCGGAGAGTTTCGCCAGCATGAAGCTTTCGAAGCTCGGCGAGACGAATCCCGAGTCGCACTTCAGCGAGAGACGATTGAAGTTCTTGTAGTCGCGATCGAGCGAATCATAGACTTCATCTTTGAGATTGAGATTGAGTTTTTTCATATTGTTCCCCGGGAGCTCTGGCGTGTTGTCGGATCGACATGCATGTCGTCGACCGGCACGGAAATTTTAATCGCAAATCAGTCGCTGCATGGAATCTGCAGCGGCAAGGCGTTGGTGCATGAGAGCGCATGAGGGGGTTAACGGCAGCAATCGGAAAAACTTTTCCTGCGGCAACGATAAACCCGGGAGGCACAAATGCACCGGTGCTGCATCATCAGTCGATCAGCCGCCCGATCGTCGCTGCCATCGTCGTCGGGTCGCTATTTCAAACCGGCGCAAAAGTGGCTGTATAGCTGAACTGCCGCCGTTGCACCATCAAAAATGCCGATTGGTCTGTAGCGCAAACGTGCTACAGCGCAGCGGCGCAAGCGGATTGACTTATCGGGGCCGGACATGGAGACTGATCGTCACTTTGCCGGCACCGACGTGACAGGCCGAGGCGGGCAGGGGAGCATATATCACGGGACAAAAATCGCATCAAGAGAAAGGGCTGTCGGCGCAAATGGATGCTTCAATCCGTGTTTGCCGCAACGGCGTCGCACGCAACATGGTTTCGTCCAGCAGAGGTCGGCAATGGTGTACGCGCAAGTGCAAGGGCTGCTCTTGCTGTGCACATACGCTGAGCAAATGATCGTTACCCATCGACAGCAGAAAAAACTGCCACGCAGATGGTTGCGCCACCAACTGCGTTTGCAAGCTTACCCGTCCCTCTGTCCCCAGGTCCATGCTGAACTGGTCCAGAGGAATTGACAGCCCCATGCTACGCGCCTTGATCCACGACTCTTTCAAGGTCCAGTATTCAAAAAAGCGCTGTTGACGCTGCGCAAATGGCTGGGCATTCAGCCCGCCCACTTCGTCAGGAGAAAAAAAACTGTTGGCCACATCCAGCGGAGCCGTGCGGATGGCAATGTTTTCCGTGTCCACCCCCATGTCCTGGGCAGCACTGACGGCCATGACCACCAGTCCGGCGGTGTGCGACAGATTGAAACAAAGATGTTGTGCGACGTCTTGCACTACTTGAGGGCGACCGTGGCTACCGGCAACAAATTCCCACGCCGCCGGCGCCAGCGCGGCATAGCGCGAGAGCACGCTGCGCACCAGCGCACGGGTGATGACAAATTTCTTGCGGTCACGCTCGAAATAGAAACGCGACTCACGCTCGCGTTCTTCGGGACTGAGCAAAGATTGCCGGTACAAATGCAAATCGTCGTCGCTGATGCTGTCGGTAAAACAGCACCACAGATCAATTTGATGCGGTAAAACGGAAATCTTCCCGATGGCACTCATCGGGGCACTCCACCATCAGACGGTGAAAGTTCTGGAGACAGGTGATTCATTTAATCGCGCCGTCCGTGAGGCTGAAGCGTTGTTCGTATGCTAATGGCGGAATGGCTTTCATCGTGGTGCGTCGATCCGCTGCAATGCTTCTTGAAAATGTGAGATGCACGGTATAGTCATCGGAAAAGTGGATGCTACCATGACCGCTAACGCAGGCCAGACGCCTATGCAATGAATATTTCCGCGAGCGGAAGGCCGGTAGAACCATCCAGTTTTCGCGTATAGGGCCATAAGAAATAGTCCAAGCCCGTTTTAACAAAAAAAGGGGGAAGGGAATCGTTGGTCATCCACGTCTTTTCCAAGTTAAGCAGGCATCTTCCGCACAAGGTGGATGCCTGCCTGCGCTCCTGCCAATAAGGTTGGCATTTGCGCATTACATATAACGACAGCTTGTAGAAAAACATCACATGACATTTCGATTTGCACGTCTGGTAGCGGGCTCCGTGCTTGCCACCGCCGCCGGCGCCGCCTGGTCGGTCGACCAACCGGCACCGGGCTCGCTCCGTTTCGAGATCAACCGTTTCGACATCGCCGGCAATACATTGCTGCCGGCGGCAGACGTCGATGCGGCGGTTGCGCCGTTCACCGGCAAGGATCGCGATTTTTCCGATGTGAAGGGTGCACTTGTCGCGCTGAAAGCGGTGTATCAGGCACACGGTTATGTGCTGGTGCGCATCGACTTGCCCGAACAAGAATTGAATAATGGTGTGGTCGTGTTGAATGTGGTGCAAACCAGAATCGGCAATGTCGCGATCGAGGGTAACAAGAGTTTCACCGATACGAATATTCGCAACAGCTTGCCGGGTCTGCAAGAAGGTGAAGCTCCCGATCTGAACAAGATTTCAAAAAGCCTGAAATTGGCGAATGAAAATCCCGCCAAAAAGACGGTCATGAAGATAAAGCCGGGAGCAGCAGCTGATGAAGTCGATGCAAGCTTGGCCGTGACCGAAGAATCCGTCTGGCTGACGACGCTCAATCTCGACAACTCAGGCACGGAACAGGTTGGCAGAACCTATGCCGGCGTGGTTTTGCAAAATGCCAATATGTTCGGTCGTGATCACGTCATGACGTTGCAGTACACCACCACGCTCGAGCATTCGGGCGATGTTGCCGTCTATGGCTTCGGTTATCACGTGCCTTTGTATGCGCTCGGTGATTCGCTGGATTTTTTTGCAAGCCACTCCGATGTGAATGCGGGAACGGTAACCGCAGGGATTCTCGACATCGCCGTCAGTGGCAAGGGTTCGATGTACGGCGCGCGCTATAACCAGAACCTGACGACCGTCGGCAGCTACGAGTCAAAGCTGGTCTACGGCATCGATTACAAGGAAGTCCGCAACAGCATGCAGACGCTCGGGATTGAACTGGGTAATGATGTCACCGTGCACCCGCTCAGCGTCGGCTATGTCGGCAATTGGTCAATGCAGAATGGCGTTGCAAATTGGGGCGCGACCTTGTCGCATAACGTTGCGGGCGGCGCCAAGGGGCGCCAACAGGACTTCGACGCCGCGCGCGTGGGCGCAAAAGCCGATTACACCGCGCTGCGCTTTGCAGCGAGCACCACGCAGGGGTTGCCGCAAGAATGGCTGGCCCGGGCGATCGTCAATGGTCAATACACAAGGGATGCGCTGATTGCGGGCGAACAGTATGGCGCCGGTGGCGCGAGTTCGGTTCGCGGTTTTCAAGAGCGCGAAGTGTCCAATGATTCCGGCGTGACAGCCAATGTTGAAATCTACTCACCGCCTTTGTGCCGCAACACCGATTGGCAATGCCGGGTGCTGGCGTTTTATGACACGGCCTATCTGACGCGCAATCGTGCGTTGCCGGGAGAGTTCCGCAGCATGGCGATCAGAAGCATCGGTGTCGGCGTGCGTCTGCAGTTGCGCAACAACGTCAGCTTGCAGATGGATTACGGCCATGTTTTGCGTGCGGAAGCGACGGTAACGCAAAGAGGCGATGGACGTTTGCACGCACGTCTCGGCTTGTCTTTCTGAGGACATGATGAAAACTACCCCAATGAATATGCGCCGCAAATCCATGATGCCTTTTTTCCTGCGAATCCGCGTCCCGCAGCTCAGACTTTTGCCGTTCCTGATTGCGGCGGGCATTGGCCCGGCTGCGGCCGCGCCTGGCACTCCCACGATAGTGAACGGGCAGGTGACGTTTTCTCAGAACGGCAACATCTTTTCGATTACCAACAGTCCGAACGCGATTATCAATTGGGGCAGTTTCTCCATTGCGCAGAGCGAGATCGTTCGCTTTATTCAACAGAACGCCAATAGCGCCGTGTTGAATCGGGTCACGGGGCAAGATCCAAGCGTCATCATGGGCGCATTGCAATCCAATGGCCGCGTCTATCTGATCAATCCGAACGGCATTCTGTTCGGTGCGGGCGCGCAAGTGAACGTCAACGGCCTGATCGCATCGACGCTGGATATCGCGAATGCAGATTTTATCGCCGGTAAAAACAAGTTCTTCGCCGGTGCAACGGCGGGCAGCGTCGTCAACGCCGGCGAGATTACGACACCCTCCGGCGGCAAGGTTTTTCTGATTGCGCCGGACGTGACAAATAGCGGCCTCATCACTTCGCCGCAAGGTGAAGTCGTGTTGGCGGCGGGACATAGCGTGCAACTGGCGGATTCCTCCAATCCGGCGATGCAGGTGGTTGTATCGTCGCCAAGCGATCGTGCAATCAACATCGGCCAGGTCATCGCGGAAGGCGGCAAGATCGGTATCTACGGCGCGATGATCAATCAGCGCGGCATACTGAATGCCAACAGTGCGCAGGTTGGCGAGACCGGCAAGATCATCCTCAAGGCCAGCGGCGATACGCTGCTTGAGGCGGGCAGCGTGACCAGCGCCACCGGCGCAGGGCAGGGCGGCGAAGTATCGGTGCTGGGGGAGCGCGTGGCGTTGACCGGCGACGCGCGTATTGACGCCAGCGGACAAACCGGCGGCGGTACCGTACTGGTTGGCGGCGATTACCAGGGCAAGAACGCGGCGGTGCAAAACGCCCGGCAGACCGTAGTTGGCCCCGATGCCAGCATCAGTGCAGATGCAATCGCGCGCGGCGACGGCGGCAAGAT
>NZ_AJHH01000524.1 GCF_000256565.1 Herbaspirillum lusitanum P6-12
GGCGGTGCTGACGCCGCTGACGCTAACGAACCAGCTGGCCTTGTCGGACGTCAGCGTCCTCACCAATACCGGATCGATCACCGTGATGAGCGTGGTCAATTGGGCCAACTCCAGCGAGCTGACGCTGTCGGCCGCCACCGGCATCGCGATCAATGCGCAGATGAGCAACAACGGCGGCGGCAAATTGGCGCTGTATACGATCGGCGGCGACATTACCCAGACCGCGTCGATCTCCGTGCCGACGCTGGCGGCGATCGCCAATAGCGGCAGCGTGACCTTGACCCATAACGGCAACACCGTCGGCACCCTGGCCGGTGCCGGCGCTACCGGCTTTTCCTACCACGATGCCGATGCGCTGACGATCGGCACGGTGTCGGGCGGCGTGATCACGACCCAGAGCGGCATCACCTCCAGCAGCGGCGACATCAACATCGCGACCGGCGTCGGCGGCGTCAGCGGCGGCCTTGCCATTGACGGGCCGCTGTCGGCGCCGTCGGGTGTCCTCAATTTGCGTGAATACATGGGCGATATCACCCAGAGCGCCCGGCTGAGCGCGCCGGCGGCGGTGATCATTGCCGACCAGGGCGCGGTCACGCTCAACAATACGTCCAACTCGGTGGCGGAACTGTCCGGTTACAGCAATGGGCCGTCGGGTTTCAGTTTCGTCAATGCCGGCGCCCTCACGGCCGGCACGGTCGCCGGCTCGAATGGCTTGGTCAGTTTCGGCGCCGCGCCTGTGAGCCTGACGGCGCTGACCGGCGACCTGACGATCGCGGACACGACTTACGGCGTCATGGCGGGATCCTCCGGCACCTCGGCGTTGTCGTTGAACGCGAGCAACGGACAGGTGCTCGGCAGCGGCATCGTCAAGGGCGGCAATGTCACGATCAACTCTGCCACCGGCATTAGCCTGGCCGGCGCGCAAAACCAGATCGGCACGCTGAACGCCAGCGTCACCGGCAGCGGCGACGTCACCCTGGTCAACAACAAGGCCTTGTCGATTGCCTCGGTCAGCACCGGCGCGGCCAATGCCGCGATCAATATCTCCACCACTGCCGGGGCCGCCTTCGGCATCGAAGTGGCCGGAGCAATCAGCACCGGCAGCACTGGCTCGGTCACGCTCAACGCAGGCGGCAGCGGGGCGATTACCCGCGTCGGCAGCGGGAGCGTCATCAGGACCAACACCCTAAACCTGCAAAACACCAGCAGCGGCGCCATCGGCACATTGGGCTCGTCATTGCTGACCGCTGCCGTCGGCGGCGGCAACACCAATTTG
>NZ_AJHH01000525.1 GCF_000256565.1 Herbaspirillum lusitanum P6-12
ACTCAGCAGCGCCGGTGCGATCCAGATACTGGCCGGCCGCGTCATCAAGGCCGGCGCGCTCGACATGAAGGCTGCCAACGGTATTTACGGCAGCACCAACGCCGCTGCGCTCGACATCGTGACCGATGCCGTACAGGCGAAAAACACGGGAGCGGGACCGATACGGTTGGCCAATAGCGGCAGCAATCTGTCGGTAGGCGGCGCCAGCAGCTATGGCATTCAGCAGCAGGGCGCCGGTAACGTTTTTCTTGAGAATGCAGGCGGCTACACAACCACGATCAACAAGGCCGTCACCACCGTCGGCGGCAACATCACGATCGACGGATCGGGCGCGCTGACGCTCTTGAGCGGCGTAAGCACCGCGGGCGGTAATGTGGCGCTGACGGTCGCCGGCAACGCCACCAGCGAGCTGGGCATCTTCCAGTCCATCAACGCCGGCGGCGGCAACGTCGCGTTGATCTCATCCGGCGCCGTCTACGGCGGCACCGGCACCAACGACGTCACCGCAGGCACGCTCAGCATCACGGCCAACGGTACCTCCACGCGCGGCGCCCCGTAATG
>NZ_AJHH01000526.1 GCF_000256565.1 Herbaspirillum lusitanum P6-12
CGGTGCGGTCGCCGGCGCAGCTGCCATCGCAGCCGACTGGGGTGCTTGCGCAAGCGCTTAATACCGCCACCAGCGCGATCAACTCCGTGGCGACGCAGCGGGATTGCGGCGGCGGATCAGCCGCGGCGTCAGGCCCGTCCGGCGAGAGCGAGGACGTTGACGGGCAGATGGGTGGTATCGGCACCAAGAAGAATGGAGCAGGGAATGACCTGTCGCAAAAATCTGGTTGTAATTGATGCGGTTAAATGACTGTGTAGGGGGTGCTGAAAGACGGGGCTGCACTGTTGACGCTGGAAGTCGAAGTGACAATCGCGGAGACGAGCGAGATTGCCTGCGGACGTCGGGGCCTGACGCAGGCTGCTTGCGCACGGAACTGCTATCCCGATTTTTGTAGAGTTTTCATTTGAATAAAATGATGTTTGGTAATGCAACTTATTCGAGACTATTATAGGATAACTTCCAAAGCCATTCGCCAAGTCAGAATCGGCAAGGAAGACGAAATCGAACGTAGGAAGGGCTGATGAACACGCCGTGGCAGTCATTGATTGCTGCGCTGCATATCGCGGACATCCATTGGCCTCTTGGCTGTTTTTTGCGGGCCGGAATACGTAAAAAAAAATGAGCATGCGGGCCGATGCCGGAGAACTCAAAATCGACGTAACCAAAAAGCTCTCTTTGAAGTGAATTCGAACAGGCGCTAACGACAAACCGTCAGCTTTATCGGCGCGCGATCTGGGTGGAACACACGCATACCGTCTTGCAGCGGCTGGAAGAAACCCATTCCACCTTGCGCAATCTGGTTGCCAACGCCCGCGGTTATGCGTTGTCGGGCCGGCAGGAGTATCTGCTCGGTTTTGAAGCGGATCGCAGCTTGCTGTACGAATTATTGAACGGTTTGCGCGCACTGCAGCTCGACAACCAGGAGCAACTGGATCGCCTGACTCACCTCAGCAGCAGCATTGCTCAGCGCATCGAACTGGCGCGGACGCTGATC
This sequence comes from Herbaspirillum lusitanum P6-12, assembly GCF_000256565.1. Lineage (GTDB taxonomy): Bacteria > Pseudomonadota > Gammaproteobacteria > Burkholderiales > Burkholderiaceae_D > Herbaspirillum > Herbaspirillum lusitanum. The sequence continues at coordinate 995 of NZ_AJHH01000526.1, forward strand.
GAGGCCGATAGGCGAGTGCGCATCGACAATGCTTACGAACACGGGCGCGACCTGAGCGAAGATATCCGCAAACAGTTCGTGGCCTTGAAGCAGGTCGAGCAGACGCTGCTGTCGGAGCGTTCCGCAGATACGCGCGAGAGTATACGCTGGACCCTCGCCGCCATCTTGGGCGGCAGTTTCGTCAGCGTCGTCATCCTGATCGCAGTCTACTTGCGACTCAAGCGCGAGACCATGCGTCGCCGCGAAGCGCAGACCAAGGCGCAACTGTATGCCGTCGAGATCGAAAGCCTGTACAACCAGGCCCCGTGCGGTTATCACTCCATCGATGAAGAAAGCGGTCTGATCGTGCAGATCAACGACACCGAACTGGCTTGGTTGGGATATGCGCGCGAGCAAGTCGTCGGCAAGATGACGCAGGCTGACCTGATGACCCCGTCCAGCGCGGAACGCTATCGCAAGGAGTTGCGGCCGCGTTTCTTGCGCAATGAGGCGGTTGGCGGCGTTGACGTTGATTACCTGCGCGCCGACGGCACGCATTTTCCCACGTTGATGAGCATCAGCACTGTGCTGCATCCGGACAACGGGCGCGTGATCAGCCGCAATGTGATCCACGACATTTCCGGACGCAAGCAGACCGAAAGGGAAATCGAAGAACTCAATGCCAGCTTGAAGCGCCAGGCTCAGCACCTGAGCAATATCAACAAGGAGCTGGAGAGCTTTTCGTACTCCGTGTCGCATGACTTGCGCGCGCCGCTGCGGGCCATTTCCGGTTACGCGATGATGGTGGAAGAGGATTACGCCGCCGCGCTCGACGCCAAAGGCCAGGAACTGCTGCAGGTAATCCGCAGGAACGTCAGCAAGATGGACGCGCTCATCAGCGATCTGCTCAAGTTGTCCAAATCGGCGACCGGCGAACTGACGCTGGGACATTTTTCCATGCGGGAGCAGGTCGAGCAAAGCATTGCCGGCCTGCGCCGCGAGAACGCGGGGGTCGAGTTCATTGTCGATCCGCTGGAGGACGTCATCGCCAATCAGGTTTTGCTCGGCCAGGTATGGGATAACCTGCTCGGCAATGCCGTCAAATTCAGCAAGAAGGCCGAGCATGCAGTGGTGCGCGTGTCGTCGACCTCGACGCCGGAAGAGGTGATCTATCAGGTGCAGGACAATGGCATCGGCTTCGACATGCGTTACGTGCACAAGCTGTTCGGCACCTTCCAGCGCCTGCATCGGCAGGAAGACTATGCCGGCGCCGGTATCGGCCTGGCGCTGGTGCAGCGCATCGTGGTCAGGCACGGCGGGCGGGTGTGGGCGGAAAGCCGGTCGGGCGAGGGCGCCAGTTTTTATTAGCGCGCGCGCGAGAGCATCCGCTGGACCATCGTCGCC
>NZ_AJHH01000527.1 GCF_000256565.1 Herbaspirillum lusitanum P6-12
CCGCGCGCGCGCGCGAGAGCATCCGCTGGACCATCGTCGCCATCGTCGGCGGCAGTGTTGTCATCGTCGCCATCCTGATCGCGGTCTATCTGCGGCTCAAGCGCGAAACGCTGCGGCGCCTGGAAGCGCAAGCCAAGACGCAGCTGTATGCGGACGAGATCGAGGATCTGTATAACCGGGCGCCGTGCGGTTACCACTCGATTGATGAAGAAAGCGGCCTGATCGTGCAGATCAATGACACGGAACTGGCCTGGCTTGGGTACACGCGCGAACAGGTAGTCGGCAAGATGACGCAGGCCGATCTGATGACGCCATCCAGCGCGGAACGCTATCGCACCGTGTTGCGGCCGCGGTTCTTGCGCAACGAAGCGATCGACGGCATCGATGCCGAAAAGC
>NZ_AJHH01000528.1 GCF_000256565.1 Herbaspirillum lusitanum P6-12
GGGGGCGGTCGCGCTGCCGCGGCAGGGGCAGTAGCGGCAACCGTAGCGGCAGAAGGATATTCATGACCGGCGTCTGCGGGCGCCGGCCTTAACAACGACAAGGGCGGGAAGCGAGCATGAGCATATGAGTATTCCACTCCGGGTATTGTTTGTCGAAGACATGGAAGAGGACGTGATCCTCATGGTGCGCGAACTCAAGCGCGGCGGCTTTGAGCCGACCTGGCAACGGGTCGACACCGAGCCGGACATGGAGGCGGCCCTGCGCGACAAATGGGATATCGTGATCTCCGATTATTCGATGCCCATGTTCAGCGCCGTTGACGCGCTGGAACTGGTCAAGCGGCAGAACGACCAGATTCCCTTCATCATCGTCTCGGGCGCCATCGGCGAGCAGACCGCCGTCGAGGTCATGAAGGCGGGCGCACAGGATTACTTCCTCAAGAGCGCGATCGCCCGTTTGCCGGTCGCCGTCGAGCGCGAATTGCGCGACGCCCTGGTGCGCCGCAAGCAGCGCCTTGCGTGAAATGCAGGCGCGTTTCTACGCCTTCATGAGCGCCGCGCCAATGCCGGCCTGGATCAAGGATGCCGACCTGCGCTACCTCTACGTCAACCCGGCGCAGTCGGCGTTTTTCGGCATGACGCCGGGCGACATGATCGGCCTGAGCGACTTCGACATCATGTCTAGCGGGGCGGCGCAGAACGCCCAGTCCAACGACCGCAAGGTGCTCGACGGCAATCGCGAAATGCATACGCAGGAAACGGTATTCGACGCCGACCACAATCCCAAGATCATGGACATGGTGCGTTTTCCCATCGGCAGCGACGGCAAGATCCTGGCCGCCGGGCTGGCGATGGACGTGACCGAGCGGGTCAATTCGCAAAAGGAACTCGAGCAAGCCATGCAACGCCAGAAGATGCTGGCCAGCCGCGTGATCGAGGTGCAGGAGCGCGAGCGCCAGCATCTGGCGCGCGGCCTGCACGACGACGTCGGCCAGTCGCTCACGGCGCTCAAGATCAATCTGGAGACCATCAAGAAGACCGGTTCGCTGGAAGGACCGTCGCTGCAGAACGGCATCGACATCGTCGCCGCGGTGTTGTCGCAAGTGCGCAGCCTGTCGCTGGACCTGCGGCCGCCGCAGCTGGATAACCTGGGATTGATCGCCACCTTGCGTTCGTACGTGGAGAACAAGTCCACCCTGGCCAATGTGAAAGGCTGGTTCGAGAGTTCGCCTTTGACGGTGGAGTTGCATCATGACATTGAGAACACCTGCTTTCGCATCGTGCAGGAAGCGGTCACCAATATCTTGCGCCACGCCCAGGCTGAGAACATCTGGGTCAAGGTCAGCCAGCGCCAGGATCAGCTCAACGTCAGCATTCGCGACGACGGCAAGGGCTTCGACCTGGAAAAGGCGCGCAGCAATGCGATTGCCGGCACCAGTTTCGGTTTGCTGAATATGGAGGAGCGCGCCGTGCTGGTGGGCGGCGCGATGGACATCACCTCCGCGCCCGGCGAGGGGGTGGAGATCGTTTTGCAATTACCTGTGACACCTGTCATGCGAAGGGGATAGAACATGTTGACAAGAATTGTGCTGGCCGACGATCACGCGCTGGTGCGCAGCGGTATCAAATCGCTGCTCATGGCGATGCCCGGCATCGAAGTGGTGGGCGAGGCCGATGACGGCAACGCCGCCATCGAACTCACCGAAAAGCTCAGGCCTGATGTGGTCGTCATGGATATCGCGATGAAGGGCATGAACGGCCTGGAAGCGGTGCGCCGCCTGCGCGCCGACCATCCGGCCACGAAGTTCCTGATGCTGTCGATGTATGGCAGCGAGGAATACGTGATGCAGGCGCTGAACGCCGGCGCCAACGGCTATCTGTTCAAGGATTCTGCCGCCTACGAACTGGAGAAGGCGCTGATCGAAGTGATCCAGGGCCGGCAATACCTGGATTCGCACATCTCCAAGGATGCACTCGATCTGTACATGAAGAAAGTGGCGCAGGGCGGCATGCCGGTGGAGGTCTTGACGCCGCGCCAGCGCGAGATCCTGCAACTGATCGCCGAAGGCAACAACACCAAGGAGATCGCCTACCGCCTCAATGTCAGCGCCAAGACCATTGAAACCCATCGGGCCCAGCTCATGGAGCGGCTGGAAATCCGCGACGTGCCCGGGCTGGTGCGTTACGCCATTCGTACCGGTCTGACGACCTCGGATAAATGAAAAAGGAAACAAAAGTCGATAATTAGCCTCATTTAATTGCTGAATTTAAGCGAAATCTAAGGTATATCCTGATATCTTCCGTTGTCGATCATGCCATAATTAATTCACCCGACGTGATACCGCGAATGCAATTTGGCGGTAGGGTCTGCGTCGTTCCAGCCTGCGCTGGTCATAAGCCGACGCAGAAAACTGATGGTGTTCAGGCAATAAAAAATGCAAGAAAGTGATCAGGACATGGAGCAAATGGATATCATGCTGGTGGATGACAGCCCGGAGGTTGCCGAGTTGACTCGGATCGCTTTGGACAGCAAGAAGCTGGCCGACAAGATGACCTGGTTTGCCGACGCCGAAGAGGCTGCGGACTACATGTTTTCGGACAACGGTTTTGTCGCCCGCAAGGATCTGCATCCGCGTCTGATCCTGCTTGACCTGCACCTGCCGCTGATGAGCGGTCACGATTTTCTCAAGATCATCAAATCCAATGCCGCCACCGCGCATATTCCGGTGGTGATGTTTTCCTCCTCGGACGACCAGCGCGACATCAACCAGAGCTATGAGCTGGGCGCCAATGGTTACGTGGTCAAGTCCACCGATCCCAAGGAATTCATGGGGACCGTGGTCGATACCGGCATCTACTGGCGCAACCGCAACCGTCCGGCGCGCAACGAAGAGGGCGCGGGGAGGTGAGTGCAGCACCAGCACAGCCTTGCGCTGTGCTGCGATATCTGCCAATACCCGCAGCTATCCGCAACTATCCGCAAGCAGCACAAAAACAGAAGCGCGGCCCGAGCCGCGCTTTTTTTCGTCCATCTGCCGGCGGGCCGCTGGGTCGCTGTGATGTCAGCCCGGAAACTGCCGCAATCCTTCCAGGTCGTTGATGGTGATGCTGCCGTAATCGACCTTGAGCAGGCCGGCTTTTTCCAATACCTGCAAGGCCTGGTTGGCACGCTGGCGCGATGCGCCTGAAAGGTTGCCGACTTCTTCCTGCGAGATTTGCAGCTCCAGTCCGATACCGGGATTCAGGTAGGGATTGAACAGCGCCGCCAGGCAGCGCGCCACGCGCGCATCGGGTTCGAGCATGCGATCGTATTCGACCAGGGAGATGAACAGACCCAGGCGCTCGTTGAGTTGCGTCACCAGAAAACGGTTGAACGGAATGCTGTTGTCGAGCAACCAGAGATACGTCGCCTTGGGCATGTACAGCAACTCGCTGTCGCGCAGCGCCACCACATCGTATTTGCGCGGCTCATCCTTGAGCAGGGAACCTTCGCCGAGCCAGCCGCCGTTGGCCATGCCGGCGAACGAGACGGTCTTGCCTTCGGGCGACACGCTGCTCATTTTCAGCAGACCTTCATGCACGCCGATCCAGTGTGAAACCGGATCACCCTTATGGCAGACGAAACCGCCGGCCGGAATCTTGCGGCTGAATATTTCGGATTGCACGCGCTCCAGTTGTTCGCTGGTCAGCGCGCGCGCCCAGATGCTTTTGCCCAGCATGTCTTGAATCGTTGTCTTCGATGTCTCTATCATTATGATGCGTTGCAATATCAAAAGTTTGGCGATTGTTCGGCAATTGTCCGCGAGATGACAACCATGCCTCTCGACTCACACTACTATCATCGCACAAAAGCAGCGCACAACCGCCTGACTTGCCGCAGCACAAGAGCAGTAAGTGCAACGTAAGCATGTCGGTTCAGACTGACTTGACACACTGAACCCGGAACGTCCGGCACAAGACCGTTATCCGGCAAGCGGACGTTTATAAATAAAGGTGGGACGATGGTGGAGACAACACAACGTCCAGGAGCGCAGACATTTCCGCAGCTGCTCCTGATGCATGCGCAGGCGCGTCCGGATCGTCCGGCGTTCCGCGAAAAGGATCTCGGCATCTGGCAAACCACGACGTGGGCCCAGGTGGCGGATGAAGTGAGGGCATTCGCCTGCGGCCTGGCGGCGCTTGGTTTCAAGCGCGGCATGAGCCTGGCGATCATCGGCAATAATTGCCCGCGCCTGTATTGGGCGATGTCGGCCACGCAATGCCTGGGCGGCATGCCCGTGCCGCTGTACCAGGACGCGCCGGCAGCCGACATGTCGTATGTGCTCAACGACGCCGAGATCGATTTCGTCGTCGCCGAAGACCAGGAACAGGTCGACAAGGTCTTCGAGATCAAGCTGAATTTTTCCAGCGGCACCGAACGTCCCACGCATATCATTTATGACGACGAACGCGGCATGCGCAATTACCGCCAGCCCGAGCTGTCGTCCTTCGCCAGCGTGCAGGAACTGGGGCGCGCCTACGACAAGGCCAATCCGAGCTTCTTCATGGATCAGGTCAACGCGCTGGACACCGACGACATCGCCATCATCCTGTATACCTCAGGCACCACCGGCAAGCCCAAGGGCGTGTGCCATTCGCATGCGGCCATGATCGCGACGGCGCAGACGCTGGTCGACTTCGACCAGTTGAACGAGAGCGACGACGTATTGTGCTATCTGCCGCTGGCCTGGGTGGGCGACTTCCTGTATTCGTTCGCACAGACCCATGTGGCCGGCTTCTGCCTCAATTGCCCGGAGTCGCCAAGCACGGTCATGACCGACTTGCGTGAAATCGGACCGACCTATTATTTCGCGCCGCCGCGCATCTATGAAAACATCCTCACGCAAGTGATGATCCGCATCGAAGATGCCGGCTGGGTCAAGCGCAAGCTGTTCCATGGCTTCATGAGTATCGCCCGCCGCGTCGGCATGCGCATCCTCGACAAGAAGCCGGACGTCTCGCTGGCCGACCGCCTGCTGTACGCAATCGGCCACCTGGTCATCTACGGTCCGCTCAAGAACGTGCTGGGGATGTCGCGCATCCGCGTGGCCTACACCGGCGGCGAGGCGATCGGTCCCGACCTGTTCGACTTCTACCGCTCACTGGGAATCAACCTCAAGCAGTTGTACGGCATGACCGAAACCTGCGTCACGGTCTGCATGCAGCCGTCCGGCGACGTCAAGCTGGACACCGTAGGCCGGCCGATGCGCGGCGTCGAAGTGCATATCGACGCCAGCGGCGAAGTGCTGGTGCGTTCACCGGGACTGATGAAGTCCTACTTCAAGCGTCCCGACGCCACCGCCGAAGCGATCGACGAAAACGGCTACTTCCACACCGGCGATGCAGGGTTCTTCGACAGCGACGGCCACCTGAAGATCATCGACCGCGCCAAGGATGTCGGCAAGATGGCCTGCGGCACGATGTTCGCGCCCAAGTACATCGAGAACAAGCTGAAGTTCTTCCCCTTCATCAAGGAAGCCGTGGTGTTCGGCAACCAGCGCGAGCAATGCACGGCCTTCATCAACATCGACATGGACGCCGTCGGCAACTGGGCCGAGCGTCGCAACCTTGCCTACAGCGGCTACACCGACCTGGCCGCGCATGAGAGCGTGTATGCGCTGGTGGCCGACTGCGTGGAAAAGGTCAACGCCGACCTGGTGCAGGATCCCTTGCTGGCCGACTCGCAGGTGCATCGCTTCCTGGTGCTGCACAAGGAACTGGATCCCGACGACGATGAGCTGACGCGCACACGCAAGGTGCGGCGCGGTTTCATCGCCGAAAAATATGCGGTGCTGATCGAGGCGCTGTACGAAGGCAAGCAGTCGCAGTACATCGAGACGCAGGTGAAATTCGAAGACGGTCGCCAGGGCATGATCGCGGCTGACCTCAGGATTGCCGACGTCAAGACTTTCGCCAACCTCAACCAAGCGGCATAGGCCTGCATGACCACCATGAAAAGACATATCACGGAAGAAGTGCAGCCGATGGAACAGGAACGACAGGCCAACGCAGGAGAGACTGGCGACGACGGCGTGCGCAAGATCGGCGAAGTCATCCTCGACTTGCAGAACATCTCGCTGTCCTTCGGCGGCGTCAAGGCACTGACCGACATTTCATTCAACGTGCGCGAACATGAGATCCGCGCCATCATCGGCCCCAACGGCGCCGGCAAGAGCTCGATGATCAACGTCATCAACGGCGTCTACCATCCGCAGAAGGGCACCATCGTATTCCGCGGCGAACAGCGCCACAGCATGCAGCCGAGCAAAGTGGCGCGCCAGGGCATCGCCCGCACCTTCCAGAACATCGCCTTGTTCAAGGGCATGACCGTGCTCGACAACATCATGACCGGGCGCAACACCAAGATGCATTCGAGCTTCCTCGCCAATGCGATCTGGTGGGGCAGCGCCCGCAATGAAGAAGTCCTGCATCGGCACAAGGTCGAAGAGGTAATCGACTTCCTTGAAATCCAGCACATCCGCAAAACCCCGGTCGGCCGTCTGCCATACGGCTTGCAGAAACGCGTCGAACTGGCGCGTGCACTGGCGGCCGAGCCGGGCATGCTGCTGCTGGACGAGCCGATGGCCGGCATGAACGTGGAAGAGAAGCAGGACATGTGCCGCTTCATCCTTGACGTCAACGAACAGTTCGGCACCACCATCGTGCTGATCGAGCATGACATGGGCGTGGTGATGGACATCTCGGATCGCGTGGTGGTGCTCGACTACGGCAAGAAGATCGGCGACGGAACACCGGACGAAGTGATGGCCAATCCGGAAGTCATCAAAGCTTACCTCGGCACTTCTCATTGAAGTTGCTGAGGATGGAAACAAGCAAAAGAAGCAAAAGAAGCAGAACAAGTGGAGAGCGCAGATGCAATTTTTCTTTGAAGTGACGCTGAGCGGATTGCTGTCCGGCCTCATGTATTCCCTGGTGGCGCTCGGCTTCGTGCTGATCTACAAAGCCTCCGGCGTTTTCAATTTCGCCCAGGGCGCGATGGTGTATTTCGCCGCGCTGGCGGTGGTCGGGCTGATGGAAAAGGGCATGCCGATGTGGGCGGCCATCATCGGCGCCTTCCTGGTGATGATCGTGGTAGGACTGGCGACCGAGCGCTTCGTGTTGCGCAAGCTGGTCAATCAGCCGCCGATCACCTTGTTCATGGCCACCATCGGGCTGGCATTTTTCCTCGAAGGCCTGGGCCCTTTGCTGTTCGGCAGCGAAGTGCGTCCGATCGAACTGGGCATCGTCGACGAGCCGATCATGTCGGTGATGGACAGCATCGGCATCGGCATTTCCAAATTCGACCTGTTCGCCTCCGGCATGGTGATCGGACTGGTGGCGCTGCTGGCGCTGTTCTTCCAGAAAACCAAGGTCGGCCGCGCCTTGCGCGCCGTTGCCGACGACCACCAGGCGGCCTTGTCGCTGGGCATTCCGCTGCAACACATCTGGGCGGTGGTGTGGGGCGTGGCCGGATTCGTGGCGCTGGTGGCCGGCTTGCTGTGGGGCTCGCGCAACGGCGTGCAGTTCGCGCTGACGATGACCGCGCTGAAGGCCTTGCCGGTGCTGATCCTGGGCGGCTTCACCTCGATTCCCGGTGCGATCGTCGGCGGGCTGATCATCGGCGCGTCGGAGAAGCTGGCCGAGATTTACATCCCGCCGGTGTTGCAGGATCTGTTCGGCGGCAATTTCGGCGGCATCGAAGGCTGGTTCCCGTATGTGTTCGCGCTGCTGTTCCTGCTGGTGCGTCCGGAGGGATTGTTCGGCGAGCGGCATATTGACCGGGTCTGACCGGTCTGATCCGGACAAGGCAATGAAAAATAAAGGACGAAGCACATTGGCGCTTCGCCGCATGGAGACACAGGAGAAACACTATGCTTTATCGTGAGGCCGGGCAGTTCAAGACGTCGTACATTGCCGACAGCCAGATATTTCCGATCCGCCAGGATCGCATCGGCATGGCGATTCTGCTTGCGATCGCCTTCGTCGGCATTCCTCTGATCGGCAGCGAATACTGGTTTTCGGCGATCCTGATTCCCTTCCTGGTGTTCGCACTGGCGGCACTGGGGCTGAATATCCTGACCGGTTACGCCGGTCAGCTGTCGCTGGGTTCGGCGGCCTTCATGGCAGTGGGCGCTTATGCGGCCTACAACTTCCAGCTGCGCATCGAAGGCATTCCCATCGTGCTGTCGTTCATCCTGGCCGGCGGTTGTGCGGCGCTGGTGGGGATCGTGTTCGGTTTGCCGTCGCTGCGCATCAAGGGTTTTTATCTGGCGGTGGCGACGCTGGCGGCGCAGTTCTTCGTGGTGTGGGCGCTGACCAAGTTTTCCTGGTTCTCCAACAACAGTTCGTCCGGTGTGATCAGCACGCAGAAGATCGACTTCTTCGGCATCGCCATCAACTCGCCGGTCAAGAAATACCTGTTCGTGCTCGGCATCGTCTGCGTGATGGCGATGCTGGCCAAGAACCTGGTGCGTTCCTCGACCGGCCGCGCCTGGATGGCGGTGCGCGACATGGACGTGGCGGCCGAAGTGATCGGCATCCAGCTGATGCGCACCAAGCTGCTGGCGTTTGCGGTGAGCTCGTTCTTCTGCGGCGTGGCGGGCGCGCTGTATGCGTTTTGCTACCTCGGTTCGGTGGAGCCGGACGGCTTCTCGCTGGACCTGTCGTTCCGCATCCTGTTCATGATCATCATCGGCGGCGTCGGCAGCATCCTCGGCGCCTTCCTCGGCTCGGCGTTCATCCTGCTGCTGCCGATCTTCCTCGATAACGTGCTGCCGCCGCTGGCGTCGCTGCTGCACCTGCCGTTCACCAATGCGACGGTGTCGCACATCCAGCTCATGCTGTTCGGCGGGCTGATCATTTTCTTCCTGATTGTCGAGCCGCACGGACTGGCGCGCCTGTGGCAGATCACCAAGGAGAAGCTGCGCCTGTGGCCGTTCCCGCATTGATAGCTACTGTTTTTCAGAAGTAAAACGATGCGTGCCCAGAAGTAAAAATGAGGTACGCACATGGGTAATAAAACTCAAGGAGACACGTATGAAAAATATCAAACAGCTTGTACTTGCCGCGACCGTCGCTGCAAGCCTGTTGGCTCCCGCACTGCCGGCGATGGCCCAGGCCAGCGACCAGTTCATTGCGATTCCGAGCTATCGCGTCGGCCCGTACGGCACCAACGGCCAGTCGTACTACGGCGGCTACGTCGACTACCTGAACTACGTCAATCTCAAGGAAGGCGGCGTCAACGGCGTCAAGCTGTCCTGGGAAGAATGCGAAACCGAATACAACAACGCCAAGGGCGTCGAGTGCTATGAGCGCATGAAGAACAAGAATCCGGTGACCAAGGGCACCGCGATCAACTCGATGGCGACCGGTATTTCCTACGCGCTGATCGACAAGAGCGTGGAAGACAAGGTGCCGCTGCTGATGATGGGCTACGGCCGCACCGATGCGGTGGACGGCTCGGTGTTCCCCTACGCATTCCCGCTGGTGACGACGTACCAGATGCAGGTGTCGGCGATCGTCAAGTTCCTCACGACCAAGAACGGCGGCTCGCTGGCCGGCAAGAAGATCGTGTTCCTGTATCACGATTCGGCCTACGGCAAGGAGCCTATCGTGGCGCTGGAAGCCGAAGCCACGCTGGGCAAGTTCAAGGTCGTGCAGATTCCCGTGGCCCATCCGGGCAACGAACAGGGTGCGCAATGGCTGAAGATCCGCCAGGAGAATCCCGATTACGTGATCTTCTGGGGCTGGGGCGTGATGAACCAGACCGCGCTGAAGGCGGCGCAAAAGGTCGGCTTTGCACGCGACAAGATCATCGGTTCGTGGTGGGCCGGCTCTGAAGAAGACACGATTCCTGCAGGCGACGCCGCCAAGGGTTACATGAGCGCGACCTGGAACGTGGCCGGCAAGGGCGTGCCGCTGATTGCCGACATCGAGAAAGTGGTCTACGGCGCCGGCAAGGGCAACCTGCAGGACAAGGCCAAGATCGGCTCGATCCTGTACAACCGCGGCGTCTCGGCAGCCATCGCCACGGTGGAAGCCGTGCGGACTGCACAAGGCAAGTTCGGCAAGAAGGTCATGAGCGGCGAAGACGTGCGCTGGGGCCTGGAAAACCTCAACATCACCAATGCGCGCCTGCAACAGCTGGGCGCCACCGGCCTGCTGCCTGAGATCAAGACTTCCTGCGACAACCACGAAGGTTCGGGCAAGGTCAAGATCCAGCAATGGGACGGCAGCAAGTGGGTGCTGGTCTCGGACTGGATCGAAGGCAACAAGAACCTGATCCATCCGCTGTTCAAGGCGTCGGCAGCGAAGTACGCGAAAGAAAAGGGTATTACCCCTGCCTGCATGAAATAAAACACAGGCCTTGGCGTCGGCGCGTTGAAGTGTGTCGCAGGACATGCCAAATTCGCCGACGCTTTTTTGGGAAAAATCCGAACAGCAAGTCCGAACAAGGCAGTCAAGCCGGAGCAAGCATGGGTACAGCACTCAACATCAACAACATAGAAGTCATCTACGACCACGTGATCCTGGTCCTCAAGGGTGTCTCGCTGGCGGTGCCGGAAGGCAAGATCGTGGCGCTGCTGGGCGCCAACGGCGCCGGCAAAAGCACCACGCTCAAGGCGATTTCCAATCTGCTGGGGGCCGAACGCGGCGACGTCACCAAAGGCAGCATCGAATTCAAAGGCGAGCGTGTCGACCGGCTTACGCCCAACGACCTGGTCAAGCGCGGCGTGATCCAGGTGATGGAAGGCCGGCATTGCTTCGGCCATCTGACGATCGAAGAAAACCTGCTGACCGGCGCCTATACTCGCAACATCAGCAACGCCGAGGTGAAGCGGGAACTGGAAAAAATCTACGACTATTTCCCGCGCCTGAAGGTGCGCCGCAAGTCGCAGTCGGGCTACACCTCCGGCGGCGAGCAGCAGATGACCGCGATCGGCCGCGCCATGATGGCCAAGCCGTCGATGATCCTGCTCGACGAACCGTCGATGGGTCTGGCGCCGCAGATCGTGGAAGAGATTTTCGAGATCGTCAAAGACCTCAACACCAAGGAAAACGTGTCCTTCCTGCTGGCCGAGCAAAACACCATGGTGGCGCTGCGCTATGCCGATTTCGGCTACATCCTGGAGAACGGCAGGGTGGTGATGGAAGGCGCTGCCAACGATCTCGCCAGCAACGAAGACGTCAAGGAGTTCTATCTCGGCGTCTCGGCGGCGGGGCGCAAGAATTTCCGCGACATGAAGTTCTATCGTAGGCGCAAGCGCTGGCTGGCTTGATGCAACTCTTCCTCAGTCCACGCATACGGTAAATTCATGTCCGACATTCTCGATCCCCTGGAACAACGCGATTCGCACCAACGCGAGGCCGCACTCATGTCCGCCTTGCCCGGCCTGGTGGCGCCGCATCGCCAGCTGCGCCGTCTGTTCGTGTCGCCGGGTCCGATCTTCGATCCGGAAGGACACAGCCAGGATTGGTGGCGCTTCGAGCGGCCGATGCGCGCGCTGGGGCTGCGTGCCGGGCATATCATCCAGAACTGTTTTTCCTACCATTTCACGCCGGCGGCTTTCATGGCTGAAGGCGCAGCGGCCAAGCTCGGCTGTGCGGTGATTCCGTCGGGCATCGGCCAGACCGAATTGCAGGTGCAAACCATGGCGTCGCTGCGTCCGGACGCCTACGTCGGCACGCCGTCCTTCCTCAAGATCATCATCGAAAAGGCGCAGGAAATGGGTGTCGCGCTCGACAGCCTGCAACGTGCGCTGGTCAGCGCCGAGGCGCTGCCGCCGTCGCTGCGCAGCTGGTTCCACGACAATGGCGTGCCGAACGTGTTGCAGCTGTACGCCTCGGCCGACATCGGCAACATCGCTTACGAGTCGATCAGCGAGGGCAAGGTCAATCCCGGCATGGTCCTCGACGAAGACCTGATCCTCGAGATCGTCCGCCCAGGCACCGGCGACCCGGTCCGGCCGGGCGAGGTCGGCGAAGTGGTGGTGACGTCGTTCAATCCCGACTATCCGCTGATCCGTTTCGGCACCGGCGACCTGACCGCTACGCTGGACGGCGTCTCGCCATGCGGCCGCACCAACACGCGCATCAAGGGCTGGATGGGGCGTGCCGACCAGACCACCAAGGTGCGCGGCATGTTCGTGCATCCTTCGCAGGTGGCGGAGATCACGCGCCGCCATGGGCTGATCCTCAAGGCGAGGCTGGTGGTCAGCGGCGAAATGGCCAACGACAGCATGACGCTGCATTGCGAAACCCAGGACATGGAAAGTGCGGTGGCGCAAGCGGCGGCGATTGCCGACAGCGTGCGCGACGTGACCAAGCTGAGGGGAGATGTGCTGTTCGCGGCGCCGGGAAGTTTGCCCAATGACGGCAAGGTCATCGAGGACGCACGCAAGTACGAATAATCCGCGCGCGTTCAGTCGTCGGCGGTCTTGACCACGGTCAGGCGGGCGATCAGGAATTCGCCGTCGATCACCTTGCGGAACGGTACCCCGGCAGCCTCGAAGCCGGGGCCGCCGTGCTCGAGCCAGGTCTGCGCGACCGTATCGAAAGTCTCTACATCCATGCCCAGCATCTGAAACGAGAGCACGAATTTTGCGCCTTGTTTTTGCCGTTTGACGATTTCTTCCAGCTTTGTCATGACCGATTCCTGTTTGCCTTGAGAAGATTCAGCGCAGGATGATAGCGCGAACCCGCCCAAATCAGCATTTTCAATGCGTTTCCCGACGGCAGCATCGGTGACTTGGCGTGGCTGGCTGTGTATAATGACGCGCGGGTGTTGTTGCCAAGGCGGCATCTCCCAGAGCAGAGAAATTTGCTCCGCCAGCATTAGCATTGCTACAAGGCGAACGTGTTCGCCTTTTTTCTTATGCGTTCCTGTGTGCTTGTTGCTTGTAGGCGTCCTGGCTGACCGGTTTCCGGACGGCGAGTGCGTGGTAACTGATGTCATTTGATGTCCTTGTTTCTGATTTCTTTCTGATTTCGTGATCGGCTGACCCATGTTTGAATTTATCCGTAACCATCAGCGCCTGATGCAATTCCTGCTGCTGCTGTTTATTTTCCCGTCCTTCGCGTTCTTCGGCCTGGAAGGCTACAGCCGTCTGTCCGACGGCGACAATGCCGTGGCCAAGGTGGCCGGCCAGACCATCACCAAGGAAGAATGGGACGCCGCGCAGCGCCAGCAACTGGAGCGCATGCGCCAGATGTCCGGCGGCCAGATCGATCCGAAGGTGTTCGACACGCCCGAAGCGCGCCGCGCCGTACTGGAAAACCTGATTGAGTTCGCCTTTTTTCTTATGCGTTCCTGTGTGCTTGTTGCTTGTAGGCGTCCTGGCTGACCGGTTTCCGGACGGCGAGTGCGTGGTAACTGATGTCATTTGATGTCCTTGTTTCTGATTTCTTTCTGATTTCGTGATCGGCTGACCCATGTTTGAATTTATCCGTAACCATCAGCGCCTGATGCAATTCCTGCTGCTGCTGTTTATTTTCCCGTCCTTCGCGTTCTTCGGCCTGGAAGGCTACAGCCGTCTGTCCGACGGCGACAATGCCGTGGCCAAGGTGGCCGGCCAGACCATCACCAAGGAAGAATGGGACGCCGCGCAGCGCCAGCAACTGGAGCGCATGCGCCAGATGTCCGGCGGCCAGATCGATCCGAAGGTGTTCGACACGCCCGAAGCGCGCCGCGCCGTACTGGAAAACCTGATCGCCCAGCGTGCACTGGCGGCTGAAGTGGTCAACGACAAGCTGTCGGTGTCGGACCTGACGCTGCAGCAGAGCATCATGCAGATTCCCGGCCTGCTGAAGGCCGACGGCAGCTTCGACAGCGACCAGTACCGCGTCCTGCTGGCGGCCCAGGGCCTGACCCCGAAGGGTTATGAAGCCAGCCTGCGCCGCGACATGGGGCTGCAACAGATCAACGCCGCCGTGCAGGGCACAGCGTTTGCACCGAAGACAGTCGCCGCGCGCCTGTCCGACCTGAACGACCAGGAACGCACCGTGCAGGAATTGTCGTTCAAGGCGGCATCCTTTGCCGGCCAGGTCAAGGTGACCGACGACATGCTCAAGGCTTACTACGACAAGAACGGCAGCAAGTTCGAAGTGCCGGAACAGGCGAAGATCGAGTACGTGGTGCTCGACAGCGCGGCCGTGGCTGCTCAGGTCAGCGTGTCTGATGCCGACGTCAAGTCCTACTACGACCAGAACATCAAGCAATACTCGACCGACGAACAACGCCGCGCCAGCCATATTCTGCTGGAAGTGAAGAAGGGCGCGTCCGTCGCCGACAAGGCTGCGGTCAAGGCCAAGGCCGACGGCCTGGTGGCGCAACTGCGCAAGACGCCGGGCGACTTCGCCAAGCTGGCCAAGGCCAATTCGCAGGATCCGGGTTCCAAGGACCAGGGCGGCGACCTCGGTTTCTTCGGCAAGGGCGCCATGCTCAAGTCGTTTGAAGACGCGGCCTACAAGCTCAAGCAAGGCGAAATCAGCGATCCGGTCGAGTCCGACTACGGTTACCACATCATCCAGCTGACCGGCATCAAGCCGGGCTCGGTCAAGCCGCTGGACGAAGTGAAGAGCGAAATTTCCACCGAGATCAAGAAGCAACTGGCCGCCAAGAAGTACGCTGAACTGGCCGAGACCTTCAACAATACCGTCTACGAGCAGGGCGACAGCCTCAAGCCGGTGGCCGACAAGCTCAAGCTGAAGATCGAAACTGCCACCGGCGTGACGCGTCAGGCCAATCCGACCCTGCCGCCGAACACGGTCTACAACAATCCGAAGTTCCTGAAGGCGCTGTTCACCGACGACACCATCAAGGGCAAGCACAATTCGGAAGCGGTGCAGGTCGCGCCGACCACGCTGATCGCCGGCCATATCGTCGAGTACAAGCCGGTCACCAAGCGCGCCTTTGACGACGTCAAGACCATTGTGCGCGAGCTCGTGACGCAAACCGAAGAACTGGCCTTGGCCAAGAAGGCAGGCGAAGCCAAGCTGGCGGAACTGAAGTCCAAGGATGACGCCGCCGGTTTCGGCGAAGCCAAAGTGGCTTCGCGCGTGAAGACCCAGGGCTGGAACCAGGATGCCTTCCTGGCCGTCATGAAGGCCGATACCGCCAAGCTGCCGGCATACACCGGCGTCGAAGTGCCGGGCCAGGGCTACAGCGTGTTCCGCATCACCAAGGTGGCGCAACCGGCCACGCCTGACGCGGCCCGCCGCAAGACCGAGCAGGACCAGATCGCCAATACGCTGGCCGAGCAGGAAATGCTGTCGTACATTAACTACCTGAAGGAAAAGGCCAAGACCAAGATCCTGAAGGGCGGCGAGACAGTCGGTGCAAGCGACGGCAAGCCGGCCGACGCCGTCAAGTAAGCTGAAACTGCGTAAATCACGTGCATCAAACAAAAAAGGCCGCTTATGCGGCCTTTTTTGCAGCTTCGGCGCGCTGCGCCTGAACGTACAATGAATGCTCACCCGTCCTTGAAGCCGCGTCCCATGCCAGCCTCAGTGTCAGCCGCAGTGCCTGATTCAGCTTCAGCCCAGTCGATCGCCCCGGTCCTCATCATCCACACCGGCGATCCCATCGACGAGTTGCGCCAGTCCTATGGCAGCTATGCGGTCCAGTTGCAAAAAGCGGCCGGGCTGGCCGACGACGAAACCGAGATCGTCTCCGTGTTCCAGGGCCAGTTCCTGCGCGAGCCGGAGCAATACCGCGCGGTGCTGATTACCGGTTCGCCGACCATGGTCACCGACCTGGTCGATTGGAGCGAGCGCACGGCCGCCTGGTTGCGCCGCGCGGCCGAACATGGACTGCCGATGTTCGGTGTCTGCTATGGACATCAATTGTTGTCGCACGCATTTGGCGGCAAGGTCGGGTACAACCCGGCCGGACGCGTGGCCGGCACCATGGCGGTGAGGCGGCATGCGGTCGCGGCAGATGAGCATCTGCTGCAGGAGATTCCCGATAGTTTTGAAGCCCACATGCTGCATTCGCAAGTGGTGCTGGAGCCGCCGCCGGGTGCAACCGTGCTGGCCAGCTCGACGATGGATCCGCATCACATGCTGCGATTGGCGCCGAACATCTTTTCAGCGCAGTTCCATCCGGAGTTCACCGGCGAGTTCGTCAGGGCCCACCTGGCGTATTACACCGAGGTCTACGGCAAGTGCGGCATCGATACCGCCGCCATGTGCGCCCAGGTATGCGAGACGCCGCAATCGGCGGCGCTGCTGCGTCGCTTTCTTGATCTGCACGCGCCGGTCAAGCAAATCCCCGTGACTATTTGAGCAAAGGCTGGAGCGCCGGCCAGACGTTGTCCAGCAAGGTCTGCTGCGCCTGCTCGTTGGGATGCATGCGGTCGGCCTGGAACAGCGCCGGCTTGTCGGCCACGTCCTTGAGGAAGAACGGCACCAGCGCGGTCTTGTTCCGCTTCGCAGCGGCAGGGAACAACTGCGAGAACTTGTTGGTGTAGTCGGCGCCGTAGTTCGGCGGAATCTGCATTCCCACCAGCACCACCTTGGCCTTGGCCGCGCGCGCCATGTCGATCAGCGCCTGCAGGTTGGCTTGGGTGGCGCTCAGTTGCAAGCCGCGCAGCGCGTCGTTGGCCCCCAGCTCAATGATCACGACGTCGGGCGCATGTTTGCTCAGCAGGGCCGGCAGGCGGGTCTTGCCGCCGATGGTGGTTTCGCCGCTGATGCTGGCGTTGATGATGCCGGTGCTGATCTTTTCCTGCTGCAGACGTTTGTCGAGCAGCGCCACCCAGCCGCTGCCGCGCGTCAGGCCGTATTCGGCGGAGAGGCTGTCGCCGAGCACAAGCAGGGTTTTTGGTGCAGAATAGGCGCTCGCTGCGAACATCAGCAGGGGCATCGCCAGCAGCGCGGCCAACAGGCGGCGCCAGCGCACATCATGTCTTCTTGTCGCCTTCATCCATCTTCCATTCGATTGCATGCCTGATTCCTCTGTGTCTTCAAGTTCCGCCATTGCCAACACTTCCGCCATCGAAGTCGTCAATCTGTCCAAGCGCGTCGCCGATGCCGCCGCCGAGGCGACTGCCGTCAGCAAGGCCGGCGAGCTGGCGATTTTACGCGACGTCAATTTTAACGTGCAGGCCGGAACCACGCTGGCCATTGTCGGCGCCTCCGGTTCGGGCAAGTCGACGCTGCTGGGATTGCTGGCAGGGCTGGATACGCCTTCCGACGGCACCGTCAGGATCGACGGCGTCGACATCTTTGCGCTCGACGAAGATGGCCGCGCGGCGCTGCGCAAGCACAAGCTCGGATTCGTGTTCCAGTCGTTCCAGCTGCTCGGCCATCTCAACGCGGTCGAAAACGTCATGCTGCCGCTGGAGCTGCGCGGCGACGCCGATGCGCGCGGCAAGGCCGAACGCATGCTGGCGCGCGTCGGGCTGGGCAGCCGCCTCAAGCACTATCCCAAATACCTGTCCGGCGGCGAGCAGCAACGCGTGGCGCTGGCGCGCGCCTTTGTCACCGAGCCGCCTCTGCTGCTGGCCGACGAACCGACCGGCAGCCTCGATGCCACCACCGGTGAAGCGGTGATCCGGTTGATGTTCGAGTTGAACAAGGAACGCGGCTCGACGCTTGTGCTGGTCACGCACGATCCGTCGATTGCCGCACGCTGCGCGCAGACGATCACGATTGCGGCAGGGCGGCTGGTCGAAGCCTAAGCAGTTGTTTCCGCAGCCGCCCGCAGCGGATGCGCGCGTCGATGTTCGACATACGCGATGCCCATGCCGCTGGCGCAGATGATCGCGATGCCGAGGATGGTGACGGCGTCGGGGAACTGGTTGAACACCAGCCAGCCCATGGCACTGGCCGAGATGATCTGGCTGTAGGCGAACGGCGTCAGCACTGACGCTTCGGCATGCCGGTAGGCGCTGTTCATGAAGAAATGGCCGATCGTGCTGGTGATGCCGGTCGATGCAAGAATCATCCATTCGGTCGCATCGGGCGTATGCGGCGACCAGAAAAACGGCACCATCAGGCTGCTGACCACCATTCCCACCAGACCGCCGTAGAACAGCGTCACCATCGGATCGTCGGCCTGGTTGGCCTTGCGATTGAGGATGGACACGGTCGCATAGGTCGCCGCCGACAGCAGTCCCAGCACCACGCCATGCGCCGGGATGTCGCCGCCCGGACGGATCACGATCAGCATGCCGGCGAATCCCACCGCCACGGCGACCCAGCGCGAGATATAGGTGGTTTCACCCAGCAGCCACGGCGACACTGCCAGCACGATCAGCGGCGCGCAGAAATTCATCGCGGTGCCTTCGGCCAGCGGCACGATCTTCAGCACCGAAAAGAAAATCAGCGTCGACAGCAGCAACGCCAGCGCACGCAAGACCTGCAGGCGCGGCCGGGTCGAATGCAGGATGCTGCGGCCGTGGCGGCGCTTGTACAGCGGCATCAGCGTGGCCGCCATGAAGACGGTATTGATGGAGTAGCGCATCCACGCAATCATCACCACGTGATAGCCGGCCATGCCGAGCAACTTGCCTGCGGTATCCAGCAGCGACAGCGTCCACAACGCCGAAATCAGAAAGATGATGCCCAACCAAAGTCTCGGATGTGAAGCAATGTTAGCGGGCATGGTCTCGGATGATTTGATTGAGGAGGGTGCGCACGGCTGGAATGACTTCGCTGGCAGTCAGGCCGACCGGACCGATGCCGAGGTCGACCAATTGATCGGCCGCCTTGCCGTGCAGCCACACGGCAGCCAGCGCCGCCTGCGTCGCCGGCCAGCCTTGCGCCAGCAACGCGCCGCACAGGCCGGACAAGACGTCGCCGGTGCCCGCAGTGGACAGCGCCGGATTGCCGGTGGTGTTGATGACGATGTCGCCATCAGGGAATGCGATGACGGTGCCGGCGCCCTTGAGGATGGCGATGCTCTTGAAATGCCGTGCCAGCAGCCGCGCGGCGGCCGGTCGATCATTTTGGATTTCGGCGGTGGTGGCGTCGAGCAGGCGCGCCGCTTCCAGGGGATGCGGGGTGATGATGGTCTTGGCCGCCGCGCCAGCCTGGCTGCGCCGGTGCAGCTTGTGCTGCAGGGCGGGTTCGGCCGAGATCAGGTTCAGGGCGTCGGCATCGACCACGATCTCGGCTTCGCTGTCCAGGGCGCGCGCCAGGATGTCATGCGCATGGCGCGAGGTGCCCATGCCGGGGCCGACCACCAGCGCCGCGCTGGCGGCGAATTCGACCCGGTCGGCCAGCCGGAACATCAGTTCGGGGTGCTTGTCGTCATAGGCCAGGCCATCGTCGACAAAGGCCACATAGACGCGTCCGGCCCCGCCGAAGGCCGCCGTACGGGCCGCCAGCACCGGCGCGCCGGCCATGCCGCGCGCCCCGCCCACCACGATGACGTCGCCATAGCTGCCCTTGTGGCTGTTGTTGGCGCGTGGCTTGAGGGCCGTGGCAAAGCTCTGCGGCCCATTGAGGAAAGCCCGCGTGGGCAAGAAACGCTCGGCGGCGATCTCCAGCGTATCGACCACGATCTGGCCGCTGTGGTCGCTGCCATCGCAGGTGTGCAGGCCAGGCTTGTCGCCGATGAAGCTGAGGGTATGCGTGGCGCGTACCGCAACGCAGCCGGCGCCGCCGACGATGGCGCCGGTGTCGGCGCTCAGGCCGCTGGCGATGTCGATGGACAGTATCGGGCAGCGCAGCGAATTGACGTAGTCGACGCAAGCGCGCAGCTTGCCGGCGATCGGGCGCGTCTGGCCGATGCCGAACAGGCCGTCGATGACCAGTGTCCAGCGTGTTTGCGTCAGATGCTCGGCGTCGGCGATGTCAAGAAATTCCACCTCGGATTCGCGCGCGCGTTGCAGCGCCTTGCGGGCATCGTCGGGTTGCTTGCTTTCGTCGGCGTGCAGGGCGACCGCGACGTGCAGTTCAAATTGGGATAAATAGTGTGCCGCTTCCAGCGCATCGCCGCCGTTGTTGCCGGGACCCGCGAGGATAAGGACATGCACGTCGTCGTCACCGGCTACGAGGCTCAGCGCCCGGCGTGCGCAGGCTTCGCCGGCGCGTTGCATCAGCGTGTAGGAGGGCAGTTCCGCCTTGGCGGCATGTTCGATCCGGCGAATTTCAGCAATCGAATAAAGCGCACTCATAGACGACGCGGCCCGATAAGGTGGAACATGAGAATGATGCGGAGGGAAAGCAGGAATGGTGCTGGCGTGACCATTCTAAGTCAATTGAAAAAAATCCGCAGACATGAAAAAGCGCAAGCTTGCTGCGCAAAAAAGCGTG
>NZ_AJHH01000529.1 GCF_000256565.1 Herbaspirillum lusitanum P6-12
ACCGCCGCCATGGCGTTGTAGCTTTGCACCGGGCACAGCGGCAGGGACAAGCCGAGCGGCTTCAACAGCGGCAGGTTCTGCATGCCCGCAGCGAGCACGACGCCATCCACGGTCAGCGTACTGTCGCCGTCAATGCTGCCGACGTCAATCGAGACGCGGCCGCCGAGTTCAGGCCGGACCGCTTTCACCGATTGCGAAAAATGGAATTGCACGCCGATCGACTGCGCAATCGCACGCAGCTGCTTGACGAACAGCACGCAATTGCCGGCCGCGTCTTTCGGGTAATACAGCGCACCGGCGATCGGCGTGGCCGACTGGAACGCCGGTTCGACCTCGCGGATGGCGTCTTGCCCCTTGAGTTGCTGGCGCGGCAATTCGAACTGCTTGAGGCTGTTTTCGATCGCGGCGCAGCGGTCTGCGTCTGCCTGGTTGCGAAACAGGTGCAGCAGGCCCTGGCTGTTTTCTTCTTCCAGCGCGTGTTGCTCCTGCAGATGCTGGGGTTGCAGCGCGAAGGTGCTGCTCCAGAAATTGGCGGTGTTGAAGTTGGCCGCATTCGGATAGTAGTCGTTGGCGACCTTGAGCAGGCTGGCGATGGCCTTGGGATGCGGCAGTTCGGTGCGCGGCAGGAAGCCGAGCAGGCCGGAGACGCGGATGCGGTTGCCGACGCGGGCGATGGCGACCTTGTAGGTCTCATCGAACAACGTCGTATTGGGCGCTTCATCGAGGTTCTTGACCGCCGCCATGGCGTTGTAGCTTTGCACCGGGCACAGCGGCAGGGACAAGCCGAGCGGCTTCAACAGCGGCAGGTTCTGCATGCCCGCAGCGAGCACGACGCCATCCACGGTCAGCGTACTGTCGCCGTCAATGCTGCCGACGTCAATCGAGACGCGGCCGCCGAGTTCAGGCCGGACCGCTTTCACCGATTGCGAAAAATGGAATTGCACGCCGATCGACTGCGCAATCGCACGCAGCTGCTTGACGAACAGCACGCAATTGCCGGCCGCGTCTTTCGGGTAATACAGCGCACCGGCGATCGGCGTGGCCGACTGGAACGCCGGTTCGACCTCGCGGATGGCGTCTTGCCCCTTGAGTTGCTGGCGCGGCAATTCGAACTGCTTGAGGCTGTTTTCGATCGCGGCGCAGCGGTCTGCGTCTGCCTGGTTGCGAAACAGGTGCAGCAGGCCCTGGCTGTTTTCTTCTTCCAGCGCGTGTTGCTCCTGCAGATGCTGGACCAGTGGGTTGCAGCGCGAAGGTGCTGCTCCAGAAATTGGCGGTGTTGAAGTTGGCCGCATTCGGATAGTAGTCGTTGGCGACCTTGAGCAGGCTGGCGATGGCCTTGGGATGCGGCAGTTCGGTGCGCGGCAGGAAGCCGAGCAGGCCGGAGACGCGGATGCGGTTGCCGACGCGGGCGATGGCGACCTTGTAGGTCTCATCGAACAACGTCGTATTGGGCGCTTCATCGAGGTTCTTGACCGCCGCCATGGCGTTGTAGAAGCCGC
>NZ_AJHH01000530.1 GCF_000256565.1 Herbaspirillum lusitanum P6-12
GGCCGTAGGCGGACAAGCGCGTCAGGCGCTGCTTGTTGAGCGAGAAATAATCCTGGTATTCGCGGCGCGACTTGCGCACCCAGCGCCAGCGCGAGGGATTGAAGCCGGACTTGACCAGGATCGGCGGTTCGCTCTTGAACAGGTTGGAAAAGGCGGTGCGCGTGATCGCCGGCAGGACCAGCGGCTGCACCACGCTGGGTGCGAGCAGGCCGGAGTTGCCGAAAGTGGCTTCTTCGGCGACGTTGGCGCGGCGTTCCAGCACCGCGACCTCAAAGCCGGCGCGGGCCAGGAAATAGGCTGTAGTTACCCCCGACAGGCCCCCGCCCACAACGGCAATCTGCTTCAGTGTTTTATTATGCGTCACTATTTATCGTCACTAATTCAATCGAGGCCGACCCGGTGGAAACCTTGTCAACCTGTACTGGCGCTGCTTGCCGAGGTGCGCCGATGATCCGTCCGGGGTGTTCGCCCGATACTCGCCCCGTAATGCGGCCTGAATGATACCAAATCGCAGGGGCGTACAGCGCTTTGCTTTTTTTGCGGCAATAGCGCGGCAGCTTTGTAAAACGCCCTCAACTGATTTCGGCATTTGGGAAATTGTCGCCTGGCCACGGAATCGCTAAACGGACTTTTCCTCCGAAGGGGGCTTGTTATTTTCGGTGCTGACTGGTTACATTAGCGCCAGCCGCGCTAAAGCGGTTTCCCGGTTTGCCGGAACGAGCGTCTTGCAGTTGTATCAGCGCGCATCAACAAATTTAAAAAGGTGAATACCATGATCATGACCAAACGTTTTGCTGCATTCTTCTTCGCACTGTTCGTATTGGCGCTGGCCGGTTGCGGTTCTACACCCCAACAGGCCAGCACCGGCCAATACATCGACGACTCCGTGATCACTACCAAGGTGAAGGCGGCGATCTTTGAAGAGCCGAACCTGAAAACGCTGGAGATCGGCGTCGAGACCTTCAAGGGCATCGTGCAACTGAGCGGTTTCGTGAACAACAGCGCCGCTTCTCTCAAGGCTGCTGAAGTGACGCGCAAGGTGGAAGGCGTCAAGGGTGTGAAGAACAGTCTGGTGGTCAAGTAAGCAGCAAGCAAGGGGGCAAGCAAGCCAAGCCACAGCTGGCGTCCCCCCGGCCCGTTCGACATCAGTCGGCCGGGCCGTTTTTCATTGCGCGTTCGCTGTATCCAATGCGTCCAGTGCATCGAAGCGCACCCGCAAAAAAGCCAGCAAGGCGCGCACCGTCGGCGATGCGCTGTTGCGATGAGGATAGACCGCATTGAGCGGGATTTCTTCCTGGCAGTACGCATCAAGCAAGGTCGCCAGCCTGCCGGCGCGTACGTCGTCGCGCACGTCAATCCAGGATTTGTAGGCGATGCCGACGCCGGCTACGGCCCATTCGCGCGGT
>NZ_AJHH01000531.1 GCF_000256565.1 Herbaspirillum lusitanum P6-12
CGCGGCGATTGAGGTAGTCCGGCGATGCCACCAGCACGCGTCGGCCGGTCGCCAGTTGCTGCGAGACCAGCGACGAGTCCGCCAACTTTCCCGAACGGATGGCGACGTCGACGGCGTCGCGAAACAGGTCCGCGATCCGGTCCGAAAACTGCATCGTGAACTTGACCGCCGGATGCAGCGCCTGGAATTCGTTAAGCCACGGGAACAGCACGTTGCGGCCGATGTCGGACGGCATTGACAGTCGGATATGCCCCTGGATTGCATCCTTGCCGCTACTGAGCAGGGTCTCGCCTTCCTGCAGCAGTGCCAGTGCGTCGCGACAGTATTCCAGGAAAATTTCCCCTTCCGGCGTGAGCCGCATGCTGCGCGTGGAGCGCGCAAACAGGCGCGTATTGAGGCGCTGTTCGACGCGCTTCAGGCTGGCGCTGGCGGTGGCCGGCAGGATGCCGAGGAGGCGCGCGGCCTGCGACAGGCTGCCGGTGTCGGCGGTATGGATCAGCAATTGCAAGTCGGTGGTCGCGAATTAAATTTGTAAGTAATTCAATTTTAAGTCTATTTATCTGTTTTTACGATGCTGTGATAATGCCTCATCTCCCGGACATTGCCGGGTGCTTGATAAAGGAGAAACACCATGAAAGCCGTCGCCCTGAAGCGTTACCTGCCCATTGCCAATCCCGAATCCCTGCTCGACGTCGACTTGCCGCGCCCGGCGCCGCAAGGCCGCGACCTGCTGGTGGCGGTCAAGGCAATTGCCGTCAATCCGGTCGACACCAAGGTGCGCGGGTTTTTTTTTTGCCGCGTTAAATTTGTAAGTAATTCAATTTTAAGTCTATTTATCTGTTTTTACGATGCTGTGATAATGCCTCATCTCCCGGACATTGCCGGGTGCTTGATAAAGGAGAAACACCATGAAAGCCGTCGCCCTGAAGCGTTACCTGCCCATTGCCAATCCCGAATCCCTGCTCGACGTCGACTTGCCGCGCCCGGCGCCGCAAGGCCGCGACCTGCTGGTGGCGGTCAAGGCAATTGCCGTCAATCCGGTCGACACCAAGGTGCGCGCACCCAAGGACAAGGTCGAAGACACGCCGCGGGTACTCGGCTGGGACGCCGCCGGCGTGGTTGAGGCGATCGGCGCCGACGTCACCGGCTTCAAGGTCGGCGACCAGGTGTTCTACGCCGGCGACATCACGCGTCCGGGCAGCAACAGCGAGTTCCAGCTGGTTGACGAACGCATCGTCGGCCACGCGCCGGCATCGTTGTCGGTGGAACAGGCTGCGGCCCTGCCGCTGACCGCCATCACGGCCTGGGAAGCCTTGTTCGAGCGCCTGCGCGTTCCTCGCAAGGCCGAAGCCGCTTCCGGCAAGGCGCCCAGCATCCTCATCATCGGCGGCGCCGGCGGCGTCGGTTCGATCGCGATCCAGCTCGCGGCCAAGGTGGCCGGCCTGAACGTGATCGCCACGGCCTCGCGTCCGGAATCGGAAAAATGGGTGCGCGAACTGGGCGCGCAGCAGGTGATCAACCATTTCGGCGACATCCCGGCCCAGCTCAAGGGCATCGGTTTCGAGCAGGTCGACCACGTGCTGATCCTGAACGACACCGACAAGCATTTCCCGGCGGCGGCGCAGGTCATTGCACCGCAAGGCACGATCGCCACCATCGTCGAGAACAGCGCGCCGCTGGATGTGTCGTTGCTGAAAGCCAAGAGCGCCGGTTTCGTGTGGGAATTCATGTTCACGCGGTCGATGTTCCAGACCCCGGACATGGGCGAGCAGGGCAAGTTGCTCAATGAAATCGCCGCCCTGATCGACCGGGGCGTGCTCCGCACCACGCTCAGCAAGGTGTTGTCGCCGATCAATGCCGCCAACCTGCGCCAGGCGCATGCCGACCTGGAAGGCGGGCGCGTGATCGGCAAGATCGTGTTGAAAGACTTTTAAGCTTTTGATCGCATGATGCTGCCATTCCGGATTGCTTTCCTGCCGGAATGGCGGTTTTCATGGGCTGGAACAGGGTGGGCAAGGTATAATGCTGCTTTTCGTATTTCCCAGTGCAAACGCTGCACCACGGGACTCAGATACGACTCGATTCCACCGCCAAATCCTGACTTCCTGCCATGCTGATTCTGCCGGGCTCCAATGCCCTTTCCGCCTTCCGCACCCAACGTCTCCTGTCCCAACTGCAAGCTGTCGACGCCGCCATTACGGGCGTGACCGGACGCTTCATCCATTTCATCGACGCCGTCGGTGAATTGTCGCAGCAAGACCAGGACCGCCTCGACGGTTTGCTGACCTACGGCGAGCCGTTCAGCGGCGCGGCCGAAGGTGACGAATTCGTGGTGATCCCGCGCTTCGGGACGATTTCGCCGTGGGCCAGCAAGGCCACCGACATCGCCCGCAACTGCGGCATGGCCAACATCCATCGCATCGAGCGCGGCATCGCCTATCACGTGCAGGTCAAGAGCGGCCTGCTGGGCGGCGCCAAGAAGCTCGGCGAGGCCAGCGTCGCGGCAGTCGCCGCGCTGCTGCACGACCGCATGACCGACATGGTCCTGCGCACGCCGCAGGAAGCGGCCGGCCTGTTCAGCGAGCTGCAAGCCAAGCCGCTGGAATTCATCGACCTGCTGGCCGGCGGCAAGTCCGCGCTGGAACGCGCCAACACCGAACTCGGCCTGGCGCTGTCCGACGATGAGATCGACTACCTGGTCGAGGCCTTCACCCGCGCCCAGCGCAATCCGACCGACGTCGAACTGATGATGTTCGCGCAGGCCAACAGCGAACACTGCCGCCACAAGATTTTCAACGCCGACTGGACCATCGACGGCGAGAAGCAAAGCAAGTCGCTGTTCGGCATGATCCGCAACACGCACGAGCTGCATCCCGAAGGCACCGTGGTCGCGTACAGCGACAATTCCTCGGTCATCGAAGGCGCAACAATTTCGCGCTTCTACCAGCGCGGCGCGGCCAAGGGCAACGTCTACGAAGCATCGGACGAACTGACCCACATCCTGATGAAGGTCGAGACGCACAACCACCCGACCGCCATTTCCCCGTTCCCGGGCGCTTCCACCGGCGCCGGCGGCGAGATCCGCGACGAAGGTGCGACCGGCCGCGGCTCCAAGCCCAAGGCCGGCCTGACCGGCTTTACCGTCTCCAACCTGATGGTCACCCACGCCGTGCAACCTTGGGAAAACGCCCGCGACGTGGCCCAGCCGGTCGCCGAGCGCGACGCCCACGCCCAGGGCGGCATCTACGGCAAGCCAGATCGCATCGCTTCGCCGCTGCAAATCATGATCGATGGTCCGCTCGGCGGCGCGGCGTTCAACAACGAATTCGGCCGTCCCAATCTGGGCGGCTACTTCCGCACCTATGAACAAAACGTCGGCGGCAACGTGCAGGGCTATCACAAGCCCATCATGATCGCCGGCGGCATCGGCAGCATCAACGCCAAGCACACCAGGAAAAACGACCTGCCGGTCGGCAGCCTGCTGATCCAGCTGGGCGGTCCCGGCATGCGCATCGGCATGGGCGGCAGCGCCGCGTCGTCGATGGCGACCGGCGCCAATACCGCCGATCTGGACTTCGACTCGGTGCAACGCGGCAATCCCGAAATGGAACGCCGTGCGCAGGAAGTCATCAATGCCTGCTGGACCATGGGCGACGACAATCCCATCCTGTCGATCCATGACGTCGGCGCCGGCGGCCTGTCGAATGCTTTCCCGGAAATCACCAACGACGCCAAGCGCGGTGCGATTTTCGACCTGCGCAAGATTCCGCTGGAAGAGAGCGGCCTGGCGCCGAAAGAAATCTGGAGCAACGAATCCCAGGAACGCTATGTGCTGGCGATCGCGCCCGAGCAACTACCGCTGTTCCGCTACCTGTGCGAGCGCGAGCGTTGCCTGTTCGCCGTGGTCGGCACCGCGACGGAAGAGCGCCAGCTCAAGCTGGTCGACCCCGAACAGAACAACAATCCGGTCGACATGCCGATGGATGTGTTGCTGGGCAAGCCGCCCAAGATGCATCGCGACGTCCAGCACGTTGCCGTGGAATTGCCGCCGGTCGATCTGACCGGCATGGACCTGGTCGAAGTCTCGCACCGCGTGCTGCGTCTGCCGACCGTGGCCGACAAATCCTTCCTGATCACCATCGGCGACCGCAGCGTCGGCGCCATGACCGTGCGCGACCAGATGGTCGGTCCATGGCAGGTTCCTGTTGCTGACTGCGCCGTCACCGCCATGAGCCTGGAAGGCTATCTGGGCGAAGCGATGGCGATGGGCGAGCGCACGCCGCTGGCGGTGATCAACGCCGCTGCATCCGGCCGCATGGCCGTGGGCGAAGCGATCACCAACATCGCCGCTGCGGCAATTGAAAAGATTTCCGACATCAAGCTGTCGGCCAACTGGATGGCGGCCTGCGGCCAGCCCGGCCAGGACGCCGCACTGTTCGACACCGTCAAGGCCATCGGCATGGAATTGTGCCCGGCGCTGGGCGTGTCGATCCCGGTCGGCAAGGATTCGCTGTCGATGCGCACTACCTGGAAGGACGACGGCGCCGCCAAGTCCGTGACGTCGCCGGTGTCGCTGATCGTGTCGTCGTTCGCGCCGGTGCAGGATGTGCGTCGCACGCTGACGCCGCAGATCCGCACCGACCTGGGCGACACCGTGCTGATCGCCATCGACCTCGGCCGCGGCAAGAACCGCATGGGCGCCTCGGCGCTGACGCAGGTCATGCAGCAGATCGGCAATGAAACGCCGGACGTCGACAGCGCCGAAGACCTCAAGGGCTTCTTCGCCGCGATCCAGCAACTGAACAAAGAAGGTCAATTGCTGGCCTACCATGACCGTTCGGACGGCGGCCTGTTCGCCACGCTGACGGAAATGGCCTTCGCCGGCCGCAGCGGCCTGTCGATCAACCTCGACATCCTGGCCATGGAGAGCGAACATGCTGCGGACTGGGGCGACTCCAAGAACTGGACGTCGCAGGTCGGCGAACGTCGCAACGAGCTGACCTTGCGCGCGCTGTTCAACGAAGAACTGGGCGCCGTGATCCAGGTGCGCGCCGAGCAGAAGTCGGAAGTCATGAACGTGCTGCGCGCCTTCAACCTGGGCGCCTGCAGCCACATCATCGGCAAGCCGAACAACCGCGACGTGATCGAATTCATGCGTGACGCCAAGAACATCTACAGCCAGCCGCGCAGCGCGCTGCATCGCCTGTGGAGCGAAACCAGCTGGCGCATCGCGCGCCTGCGCGACAATCCGGCCTGTGCCGATGCCGAATACGAGCGTCTGCTGGACGCAGCCGATCCCGGCATCACCCCGAAGCTGACCTTCGACCCGCAGGAAGACATCGCGGCGCCGTTCCTCAACATCGGCGCGCGTCCGCGCGTGGCGATCCTGCGCGAGCAGGGCGTCAATTCGCATATCGAAACCGCCTACGTGATGCACAAGTCCGGCTTTGAATCGGTCGACGTGCACATGAGCGACCTGATCGCCGGTCGCGCAAAACTGGATGCTTTCAAGGGCCTGATCGCGGTCGGTGGTTTCTCCTACGGCGACGTGCTCGGTGCGGGCGAAGGCTGGGCCAAGACCATTCTGTTCAACGCCCAACTGGCCGAGCAGTTCTCGCAATTCTTCCAGCGCCAGGACACCTTCTCGCTGGGCATCTGCAACGGCTGCCAGATGATGAGCAACCTGAAGTCCATCATCCCGGGCGCGCAAGACTGGCCGAAGTTCACCCGCAACAAGTCGGAACAATTCGAAGCGCGCGATGGTGGAAGTGCAGGAGTCGCCGTCGATCTTCCTGCAAGGCATGGCCGGCACGCAAACGCCCATCGCGGTTGCGCACGGCGAGGGATTTGCCGACTTCTCGCTGACCGGCGACGTCAACAAGGCGTTGGTGGCGATGCGTTTCGTCGACAACAAGGGCGCAGTGACCGAATCCTATCCGTACAATCCGAACGGCTCGCCGCAAGGCATTACCTCGGTGACCACGCCGGACGGCCGTTTCAACGTGCTGATGCCGCATGCCGAGCGGGTGTTCCGCACGGTGACGCAGTCGTGGCATCCGGATGCGTGGGGCGAGGATTCGCCATGGATGCGCATGTTCCGCAATGCGCGCAAGTGGGTGGGCTGACGTAGGCTGACAGCCCCGGCTGCAAAAAATCGAAGGCAATAAAAAAGCGCAGTTCCGAAAGGAACTAGTTAGGAAGTGCAGGAGTCGCCGTCGATCTTCCTGCAAGGCATGGCCGGCACGCAAACGCCCATCGCGGTTGCGCACGGCGAGGGATTTGCCGACTTCTCGCTGACCGGCGACGTCAACAAGGCGTTGGTGGCGATGCGTTTCGTCGACAACAAGGGCGCAGTGACCGAATCCTATCCGTACAATCCGAACGGCTCGCCGCAAGGCATTACCTCGGTGACCACGCCGGACGGCCGTTTCAACGTGCTGATGCCGCATGCCGAGCGGGTGTTCCGCACGGTGACGCAGTCGTGGCATCCGGATGCGTGGGGCGAGGATTCGCCATGGATGCGCATGTTCCGTAATGCCCGCAAGTGGGTGGGTTGATCCTGCGCCGGTAGCTTGCGTGGTGCGATGCTTGCCCGGTTCGCCGGGCGATCATCGCGGCAAACATTCATGCATTCATGCGAAAAAAAACGCAGTTCCGAATAGGAACTGCGTTTTTTGTTTCTGAATGCCTTAACAGCAGAGACACGCTCCCGGAAGAGCGCGCCTCATTCAGGCAGATCAGAAGATGTGACGGATGCCCACGCCGACGGTGGTCAGGCTGTTCTTGCCCGATGCCGAGTTGGTCAGTTCATACACGGCCGCGTCCCTGGCCTTGTTGTAGTCGATCGTGGTGTACAGCTGGGTACGCTTGGACAGCGCATAGTCGGCCCAACCGACCACGGCGTAACGCTTGCCGTCGCCAACATTGCCCAAGGTGGTGTACGACACGTTCTTGCTCTTGTCGTAGTAGAACGCGCCCGTCAGGGTCAGGGCGCTGGTGGCCTTGTAGCTGCTGCCCAGGAAGAAGCCATTGTCCTTGCGCTGGTTGCCTGGAGTCGCTGGGACAGTGGTGGCGGTGGTCCAGCCGGTGCTGATATCGCTGTCGGCAGCCATGTAGGCGCCGGTCAGGCCGGTTTGATCCTTGATGTTGAACCAGCCGCCGAACACCTTGGCTGGGCCGAAGTCATAGGACGCCGACAGGTTCCAGACCTTGTCCTTGTAGCTGGAATTGCTGGCGCTCACGGTTTGCTGGTAGCCGCCGCCGATCGCGAAGCCGCCGACGGTATAGCGCAGGGCGCTGCTGAACTGGCTGCCCGTGCGCAGCGAACCGGCCTGTTCGCCGAAGGCCCAACTGACAGAAGCCGACAGCGGACCGAAGTCGTTGTCATAGCGCAGCATGTTGGGGGTGCGAATCAAGGTGCCGGCGGCCGGCAGCCAGGAGTTGCTTGCATAGTTGCCGACGGTCAGCGGATCGAAATGATCGGCCAGCAGATCGAACAGCGGGGTGTTCTGACGACCCACACGGATCTTGCCCAAACCGCCTTGCAGGCCAACCCACGATTGACGACCGAACAGTGAGCCGCCTTGCAGCATCGCGCCGTTATCGCTGCTGAAGCCGTTTTCCAGCTGGAACATGGCTTTCAGGCCGCCGCCCAGATCTTCGGTACCCTTGAAGCCGATACGGCTGTTGGCGATCGCGCCGTTATCCACACGGACGTTGCCGTTGCCTTGGGCATTGGCGTTGCTGAGGTAGTGGATGCTGGTGTCGACGATACCGTAGATGGTGACGTTGGACTGTGCGAACGCGCTGGTGCAGGTCAGACCTGCGATAGCCAGGGCCAGGTAAGTTTTTTTCATCTATATCTCCTGAACTTGCATTTGTCATGGATGACAGGGCGCATGACGGTATCGTGTACCGGCCTGCCTCCTGCCGTTCATCGTCGCGCTTGCTTTTGAATGTTGGTGCGCGGCGTCGCCCGATAGGGCAAGGCGCAAGAATATCAGGACGTTTTTCGACTGAAAAAGGAAATCGGCGGCAATGGCGATTTTTGTCGTTTTTCGGTAAATGCGTAAATAATTTCCTCATCCTTATTGACTGAAATGCGCGTTTCACGCACGAAAGCTAAATTTTTTTGGTTTTTTACGCATGAGGCATCATTTTTTGTAGAAATCAAAAAACAAGGCCGTAAAATTAAAAAAACGCCCAAACCGTTTCCGGCAGGGCGTTTTTTAGATTCGCGGAACGCTTGTGCGTGCCGCGAGATGATACGGGGGTACTACTGAGTCTTACTGAACCTTTTACTGAACTTTGGCTTTCTTGCGCAGTTCTTCCTGATAAGCCTGCAGCTTCTTCTGTTGCAGCGCTTCAGCGATTTGCGGCTTCACTTCTTCCAGGGTCGGGACCTTGGCCGGACGGGTGTCTTCCAGCTTGATCACGTGATAGCCGAATTGGGTTTTCACCGGTGTTTCGGTGATGTCACCCTTCTTCAGTGCAACCATGGCATCGGAGAACGGCTTCACGAACGAAGCAGGCGTGGCCCAGTCCAGATCGCCGCCGTTGGCTGCGGAACCGGTGTCCTTCGATTGCTTGGCCAGGTCTTCAAACTTGGTGCCGGCCTTCAGCTTGGCGATGATTGCCTTGGCGTCTTCTTCCTTGTCGACCAGGATGTGGCGAGCGTGGTATTCCTTGTCGCCGGCTTGCGCCTTGAACTTGTCGTACTCAGCCTTGATGTCGGCGTCAGCAACCGGGTGCTTCTTCAGGTAGTCGCCGATCAGGGCGCGGATGACGATGCCCTGGCGCGCCAGTTCGAGCTGGTTCTTGACGTCGGCGTTGTTGCTCAGGCCTTGCTTGTCGGCTTCCTGCATCAGGATTTCGCGGTTGATCAGCTCTTCCTTGACGGCGCCGCGCAGTTGCGGGCTGTCAGGCTGACCTTGTGCCGTCATTTGCTTGACCATGACGTCGGCGCGCGACGACGGGATGGACTTGCCGTTTACGACGGCGAGGTTTTGCGCCATGACTGGCAGAGCAGCGGCTGCAAACAGCAGCACCAGCAAACGAGCAGGTTTGAATGTCATTATCGAATCCTAAAAAATGGAGGTAATAAGGTAACTAATAGCTAACAAGCCGGGAAGTATGAGAGATAAGAGGGGGGATAGTCTTGTTAGTTCGCTATTTCTGATGGGGCGATAGCCGTGATGGCCAGTGCGTGTATATCCTTGTGCATCATGTCAGCCAGGCAATCATACACCAGCCGATGCCGAATTAAACGATTTTTCCCCTCAAAAGCGGCTGAAATCAGGCGTACGCGATAGTGCCCGCCACCCGACGCAGCGCCCGCATGGCCGGCATGCAGGGCCGATTCGTCTTCCACCAGACACTCGCTCGGCGTGAATGCGGCGAGCAGCCGTTCGCGGATGATATCCGGTCGTGCGCTCATTCGGCGTCCTTCATGTATTTCGACAGAAACAGGCTCTGCGCGATGATGAAAGCGAACATCAGGCCCATCGTGCCGAACATCTTGAAGTTGACCCAGACGTCGAGCGTGTAGTTGAACGCCACATACAAGTTGAGCAGGCCCATCGCAACGAAGAACACCGACCATGCCAGGTTCAGTTTGCTCCATACCGGTTCGGGCAGGGACACTTGTTTTTCCATCATCGTGCGGATCAGATTTTTCTTGAAGAAAAGTTGGCTGGCCAACAAGGCGACGGCGAAGCACCAGTACAAAATGGTCGGCTTCCACTTGATGAAGGTATCGTCGCGGAAGTAGATGGTGGCGCCGCCAAACACCACGATGATGGCCAAGGAGACCCACAGCATGCCGTCGACTTTCTTGCGGCGCGCCAGCAGATAACCGATCTGCGCCAGCGAGGCGACGATGGCGACCGCCGTGGCGAGCAGGATCGGCGCCAGCGTGGCCGTGACCGCACCGCCGGACATCACGCCCGACAGGTATTGCGACACCAGGCCCTGGGCGGCGTCGGCATGGCCTTCACCCCATTTGAATACGCCGAAAAAGAGGATGACGGGAAAGAGGTCGAACAAGAACTTCATTTGCTTGGGTCTTTTTAAAAGGTGGAGAGCGGAGAGCGCAGGACGGTACAGACCCGCAGCTTATCAGGTGGCCGGATCAAAGCGCAACGAAGCCGAATTGATGCAGTAGCGCAAGCCGGTCGGCGGCGGGCCGTCGGGGAACACGTGGCCGAGGTGCGCGTCGCAGACGTTGCACACGATTTCGGTGCGGATCATGCCATGGCTCTTGTCGACGATCTCGCGCACGTTGGCCGGATCGAGCGCCTTGAAATAGCTGGGCCATCCGCAACCCGAATCGAACTTGGTGTCGGAGGCGAACAAGGGCGTATTGCAGCAGACGCAGGTGTAAATGCCGGCTTCGTGATGGTCCCAGAATTTACCGGTGAATGCGCGCTCGGTGGCGGCATGGCGGGTCACCTGGTATTCCATGGCGTCCAGTTGGGCGCGCCATTCGGCATCGGTTTTTTGAACTTTGGCAGTCATGGGGTGGCTCCTTGGCAAGATGGAAAAATGGGTTGGATATGACTTGGTCGGACCAGGCCGGACGATCTTACGTTCACGAAGAGCAGCTGACTTCCAGATGGCTGGCCCAGTCCGGCGGCAGGTCGGCGTACTTGTCGTGTTCCGGCTGTTCGTCGAAAGGCCGGCGCAGGATTTCCTGCAGCTTGGCGACTTCCGAGAAGTCCTTGTTCTGCGCCTTGTCGATGGCGACTTGCGCCAGATAATTCCGTAGCACGTATTTGGGGTTGCTTGCGTCCATTGCAAGTTTCCTGGCGGCATCGACGCTGTTTTCCTGTTGCAGGCGGGCGCGGTATTGCCCGGCCCAGGCATCGAAAGAAGGTCTTTCGATGAACAGATCGCGCAATGCTTCATCGCCGCCATTGTCCCCGGCGCGCAAATCGCTCAGGCGGCGGAAGAACAAGGTGAAATCGACGTGGCCGGCCTGCAGGATGGCGAACATGGACTCGAACAATTTGTCGTCGTCGGCCTGACGTGTCGCCAGGCCGAGTTTGGCGTGCAGCAAGTCATCGTTCTTCGCGGCGAACTCGGCTTCGTATTGCCCCAGCGCGGCTTCGGTATCTTCCACGCTGCCGATCAGCGGCAACAGCGCCTGGCCGAGCGCGAAGCAGTTCCACTGGCCGATGCGCGGCTGCATCTGGTACGAATAGCGCCCCTGCTGGTCGGTGTGGTTGCAGATGTGGCGCGCATCGAAGGCTTCCATGAAACCGAAGGGGCCGTAGTCCAGCGTCAGGCCGAGGATGGACATGTTGTCGGTGTTCATCACGCCGTGCATGAAGCCGACCGCCTGCCACTGCGCCATCAGGTGCGCCGTGCGGCGCGTGACTTCAGCCAGCAGTGCGCGGTAGGGATTGTCGGCGTCGAGCAATTCGGGATAGAAATTGGCGATAACGTTGTCGGCCAGCAGTTTCAGTTCATCGTGGCGTTTGTTGTAATACCAGTGCTCGAACGAGCCGAAGCGGATGAAGCTGGGCGACATGCGCGTGACCACCGCCGTGGTTTCCAGCGTCTCGCGCCGGACTTGCAGATCCGATCCGGTCACGCACAGCGCGCGCGTGGTCGGGATGCCAAGCCCGGCCATGGCTTCGGAACACAGGAATTCGCGGATCGACGAACGCAGCACGGCGCGGCCGTCGCCCATGCGCGAGTATGGCGTCTGGCCGGCGCCCTTGAGCTGGATCTCCATGCGGCCGCCGTCGCGTGCCGGCAAGTCGCCCAGCAGGATCGCGCGGCCATCGCCAAGTTGCCCGGCCCATACGCCGAACTGGTGGCCGGAATACACGGCCGCCAAAGGTTTGGAGTGCTGCGCGATGACATTGCCGGTGAAGACGTCAATGAATCCTTCGCTGGCGGCCGTCGCCGGATCGATGCCGATCAGCGCGGCGGCGTCGGCGCTGACGCCTACCAGATAAGGTTGCGGCAACGGCGTCGGTTGCAGGCGCGTGAAAAATGCCGGCGGCAATTCCGCGAAGGCATTGGCAAAAGGCAGCGCGGCGGGATCGATATCGCCGGACGGGGTGAGGGGTGCGTTCATGAACTTGGGCCAGCACAAAAGAATTCGCCATTTTGACAGAGAAGCGGACAGGCCATCGGATGAGGCTGCAGTTTGGGCTGGAGTTCAGGGCGCACTACGTCCGGCATTTCTTCGGAGGATGTGAGACCATCCCGCCAAACCTTCACCGCGAGTCGTCCATCATGAGCACATTGTCCCGCCGCATCCGTAGTCACGTCCTGTTGCTTGCCTGCCTGGCAGGCAATGCCTGCGCCGAAGTCCCGGGCTACGCCCCGGTCAAGGCGCACGTCTGCGGCGAGTGCGCGGTCACCGTACCCGCCGAGATGACGCCTGTACGCGGCGTGGTCATTTCGCAGGGCGCATTCGGTACGCCGGTGGGCTACTGGTCGGCGGTCGATCTCGACCGGCGCAGCATGACGCGCTTCATCACCCAACTGAAAAGTCCGGCCGAAAAGCCGGCGCTGGTGCAAAGCCGCACGGTGCAGCTGAGCGAAGACGACCTGGCGCTCATCGTGCCGCTGATGAATGCGGTCTGGAGCCTGCCCGAGGCCTTGCCGCTTCAACGCACCACGGATGCCGTGTGGGCGCTTGAGCTGTTCGATGCGGGCGTGCGGCGCAAGGAGTACGGCATGGGCGCGATCCAGGCGCAGGGCGCCGAACTGAACAATATGCTGGATACGATCTGGCGCCGGCTGGCGCGCTAGGCTCTCGTCAGTCATCCGGTCATTGTCCGGTCACATCGCGGCGCTACTTTGCAGTACAGCTGTTTGTTGCTGAGAAGCGTTGCAGGTGTCCGACAACCGGATGGAGACTGGTATGCAAAATGCGGTAGCGTTTGCCGACAACGATGTTGTCTTGATTGCATGGAGCTACGGCCGCAAACTGCCCGGCTGCATGGGCTTCGCGGTGTACCGCATCGACGCCGCAGGAAAGGAGACGCCGTTGCCATCGATGGCCGTGTTTCCCGGTACTCGGCGTCTTCCGGCACAGACCACGGCGCAATTCCCGATTCAGAAATTCTATTGGAAAGATCCTTACGCGCGTCTGATCGCTGGCAAGGGCAACCGGACCTTCCGCTACAGGATCGTGCCGCTGGAAGGCAAGCCGGGAAAACTGACGCCCATGCGCGTCGGTTTCGCCATCTCCAATGAAGTCACTCTGAGCCCGCAGGTGGGGCCGGGTCTGCAGGCGTATTTCAATCGCGGGCTGATCTCGACGCAACGGGTATCGCGCGCCATGGACGGCCATCCCGACAAGGAAAGCCTGCTGAGCATGGTGACCGTGCCCGGCAACGCCATGCGCAAGAGCCTGGCCGGCGACATGATTGCCGCCTTGCTCGATTTCGTCGCGCGAGCGGGTAAGGGCGGCACGCTGTATGCGGCCTTGTACGAACTGGGCGACGACGAACTGATCTCGGCCCTGGAGAAGGTCGGCAAGAAGCTGCACCTGATCCTTTCCAATCCCAAGGCCAGCGACCAGCAAAGTGCCAGCGGCATCACGGATGGCAACGATGCGTCGCGCAAGCGGCTACGCGCGACAGCCGGCGAGCTGATTGACCGCATGGCGCCTGACAACCACATCGCCCATAACAAATTCCTGGTGTACGTGGATGCCAAGGGCAAACCGCAAGCGGTCTTGTTCGGTTCCACCAATTGGACCTCGACCGGACTCTGCACGCAGACCAACAACACCATCGCCTCCGATGACGCAGCGCTGGCAAAATGCTATTTCGACTATTGGCATCAGCTGGCCGCCGATACCGATGCTGCAGGCGGTACGGCCAAATCCCTGCAAGGAACGAAGTTGCGGACCTGGAACGCCAAATCCAGGCTGATCAAACAAGCCGACGGCTCCACCGTCACCAGCTGGTTTTCACCCAACACGCCCAAACCGCGCGGTCGCACACGCGCCGGCGAGGTACGTCCTCCCGACATGGAAGAAGTGGCGGCATTGATCGCCGATGCGCGGCATGCGGTGCTGTTCCTGGCGTTTTATCCGGGCACGCCCAGCATCGTCAATTGGGTGGCGGAAGCGCAGAAGGCCAACGACAAGCTGTTCGTGCGCGGCTGCGTGACCAATCCATCCACGGCGGCGGGCTTCCTGTACGAGTTGCAGGGCGTCGAGCCGCCCAAGCGCATGAAGGAGGATCCGC
This sequence comes from Herbaspirillum lusitanum P6-12, assembly GCF_000256565.1. Lineage (GTDB taxonomy): Bacteria > Pseudomonadota > Gammaproteobacteria > Burkholderiales > Burkholderiaceae_D > Herbaspirillum > Herbaspirillum lusitanum. Next base: position 14,217 of record NZ_AJHH01000531.1, read on the forward strand.
CGGGCAAACAGGATCCGCGCGTGATTTCCGCCAAGGCCTTGACCTCCGTCGTTCCCAGCGGTTGGCAAAAGGAAATTCTCTCAGCCGGTTTCGCCGTCACGCACGACAAGATTGTCGTCATCGATCCGTTCTCCGACGATTGTGTAGTGGTGACCGGCAGTCACAACCTTGGCTACAAGGCCTCGTATGACAACGATGACAACCTGGCCATCTTCAAAGGGCAGCAAGCGCTGGCGCAGGCTTATGCGACCCATGTGCTGGATATCTATGATCACTTTTCATGGCGCTGGATGGTGCAGCAGAACGGCCAGAAAGCCGCCGACACCATGCTGAGCACGACGCCGGACGAATGGCAGAGTAAATATTTCGGCGACAAGGGAGAGATTCGTTCGGCTCAGTTGCGCTTCTGGCTGGAAGCCGTACCGGCGATACGCTAGTGGTGCGGAAGAAAGGGCGAGGAGAAGCTGCGCCCGGACGAACGCCGGGCGCAGAAAAACAATTACTTGTTGACCAGCTTGGCCGGCACCGCCAGCGTCAGCAGTCCGCCCAGCAGCAATGACGCCGCCAGCACGTACATGCCGGTGTTGGTGCTTTGGGTGGCGTCTTTCAACCAGCCGACCAGGTATGGGCTGACGAAACCGGCCAGGTTGCCCAGCGAGTTGATCAGCGCGATACCGGCAGCCGCAGCAGCGCCGCTCAGGAACGCCGTCGGCAGGCTCCAGAACAAGGGCAGGGTGGTCAGGATGCCGACCGCGGCCAATGTCAGCGACGCCATCGCCAGCAACGTGTTGTGGTCGTACACGGTGCTGAACAGCAGGCCGACGCAACCCAGGAACGCCGGGATCGCAACGTGCCAGCGGCGCTCGCGATGCTGGTCGGCGCTGCGGCCGATCATGATCATCGCAACGGCGGCGACAGCGTAAGGAATCGCGGTCAGCAAGCCGATGTTCAGCGGATCCGTGACGCCGGTGGTCTTGATGATGGTCGGCAGCCAGAAGCTCACGCCGTACAGGCCCATCACGAAGCAGAAGTAAATGATCGCGCTCAGCCACACCTTGCCGTCGGCGAACATCTGGCCCAGCGAGACTTCCGCCTTCTCGGACTGTTCCTGTGCGATCTGCGATTCCAGCAGGCGCTTTTCATCTTCGCTCAGCCAGTCGGCGTCGCGGATGCGGTCCTTCAGGTAGAAGATCACGACCACGCCCAGCACCAGCGATGGGATCGCTTCGATGATGAACATCCATTGCCAGCCGGTCAGGCCGTGCACGCCCGGGAAGGCATGCATGATCCAGCCCGACAGCGGGCCGCCGATGACGCCGGAGATGGCGATGCCGGTCATGAACAGCGCCGTGATCTTGCCGCGGCGATGCGACGGATACCAGTAGGTCAGGTACAGGATCACGCCGGGGAAGAAGCCGGCTTCGGCCACGCCCAGCAGGAAGCGCATGACGTAGAACATTTCCGGCGTCGTCACGAAAATCATGGCGCCCGAAATGATGCCCCAGGTGATCATGATGCGCGCGATCCAGAGCCGCGCACCGACCTTGTGCAGGATGATGTTGCTGGGGACTTCGAAGATGAAATAGCCGATGAAGAAAATACCGGCGCCGAGGCCGTACACGGTCTCGCTGAACTTCAGGTCCTGCAGCATTTGCAGCTTGGCGAAACCGACGTTGACGCGGTCCAGGTAAGAAGCAACATAGCAGAGGAAAAGCAGCGGAAGCAGACGCCATGTGACTTTGGAAAAAGTCGCTTCTTCAAACGATACATCGGTGCCGGGCGACGCAGCGACGCCTTGTGCTGGGGTATACGACATGTCTCACTCCATACATAGTAAAAATGGATCAGTCTTGTTGTTATGAAAAGCCAGTCTCGTGGACTGGCCTTGTTAAGTACTGATTTCCGTGGTTCTTGTTTTGGTTCTTTTTTAATGCAGCGTGATTATAGACACAAATTTTGCCGATTCAACCGAAAGCGTTTCATCGCTGACAAAACGCTTACAGCCGGTCTGGTGCGTGGTTAAACGCAGCGACCGCCGTCCACTTCCAGGCAAGCGCCGGTGATGAACGACGCTTCATCCGAACCCAGGTACAGGCAGGCGTTGGCGATGTCGTCCGGCGTCGAGAAGCGGCCCAGCGGAATCGTCGCGGTGAACTTCTTGCGATTTTCCGGGGTGTCGGGCACGCCCATGAATTCGGTCAGCAGGCCGGTTGCCGAGATCACCGGATTGACGCAGTTGACGCGGATGTTGTCCGGGCCGAGTTCGGCCGCCATCGATTTGCTGGTGGTGATGACCGCGCCCTTGCTGCCGTTGTACCAGGTCAGGCCCGGACGCGGGCGGATGCCGGCGGTCGAGGCGATGTTGATGAAGGCGCCGCCGCCGACCTTGCGGAAGTAGGGCACGAAGGTCTTTGCGCTCAGGAAGATGCTCTTCACGTTGATGGCATAGACGCGTTCGAATTCGTCTTCCTCGATTTCCAGCATCGGACGGTTGCGATGCGTGGTGCCGGCGTTGTTGACGACGATATGCACGCCGCCGAAGGCGTCCAGCGCAGCGGCCAGCATCGCCGCCGTGTCGGCGCTCCGGGAGACGTCGGTCTTGATGAAACGCGCCTGGCCTCCGGCCGCGACGCCACCGTAATCC
>NZ_AJHH01000532.1 GCF_000256565.1 Herbaspirillum lusitanum P6-12
GAACGCCGCCGCCGGCGCCATAGTTGTTGATGAAGACCTGGCCGCTGCGGATTGCCCGCGCCAGGCGGAACTGGCGTCCGCCGTCGCGCGTCCAGACGCTTGCGACCAGGCCGAAATCGGTGCCATTGGCGAGGCGGATGGCATCGGCTTCGTCTTCAAACGGCATGGCCGCCAGCACCGGACCGAACACTTCTTCCTGCGCCAGACGGTGTTGAATCGGCACGTCGCGCAGCAAGGTCGGCGCCTGGTAGAAGCCGCCAGTCGGCACGCCGGCGGCGATCTTGCCCTGTGCCGCCAGTGCGATGCCATCGCGCTGCGCATCCGAGAGGAAGCCGGCCACGCGTTCCTGCTGGGTCTTGCGGATCAGCGGACCACAATCCAGGTCCATCTGCGAAGACCCGACCTGCAACTGCGAGAACAATCCCGAGAGCCGCTCCAGCACCTGTTCATAGGCCCCGCGCTGCACCAGCAGGCGGCTGCCGGCCGAACAGGTCTGGCCAGCGTTCTGCACGATGGCGTTGACCACCACTGGCAACATGGCCTCCATGTCGGCGTCCTCGAAGACGATCTGCGGCGACTTGCCGCCCAGCTCCAGCGTCACCGGCGTGTGATGCTCGGCGGCGGCGCGCACCACCAGCTTGCCGACATTGGGCGAACCGGTGAAGGAGATGTGGTTGACATCGGGATGCTTGACCAGCAGGTCACCCGCCTCGTGGCCATAGCCGGTCACGATGTTGAGTGCGCCCTCGGGGAAACCGACTTCGGCGGCCAGCTCGGCCACCCGCAGGATGGACAGGCAGGCATCCTCGGCCGGCTTGACCACGCAGGTATTGCCGGCGGCCAGGGCGCCGCCCACGCAGCGCCCGAAGATCTGCATCGGGTAGTTCCAGGGCACGATATGGCCGGTCACGCCATGCGGTTCGCGCAGGGTCAGGACCGTGTAGCCGGCCTGGTAGGGGATGGTGTCGCCATGCAGCTTGTCGGCAGCGCCGGCGTAGAACTCGAAGTAGCGCACGATGGCGGCGGCGTCGGCGCGGGCCTGCTTCATGGGCTTGCCGCAGTCGCGGCCTTCCAGCTGGGCCAGTTCTTCCTGGTGATCCTGGAGCTTGTAGGCCAGCTTCATCAGCAAGCGGCTGCGCTCGGCGGCGGAAAGCCTGCCCCAGGCGCCCTCATAGGCAAGCCGGGCGGCCCTCACGGCCTGGTCGATGTCGGTGGCGTTGCCGCGTGCGATGGCGTCGAAGGGCTGGCCGTCGGAGGGATCGAGGACGGGGATGCTTTCGCCCGAGGTGGGCGCGACCCAGCGGTTGGCGATGAAGTGCTGTTTCATGGTTTCAAAGTCCTTTGATTTACATGGCAATCGACATGCCGCCATCCACGTACAAAACGTGACCATTGACGTAGGAGGCGGCGTTGGAAGCGAGGAACACGGCGGCGCCGGCGATTTCAGCCGGCTGCGCCCAGCGTCCCAGCGGCGTGCGCGTGGCGAAATGGGCGTTGATTTTTGGATCGGCGATCGAGGCGGCATTGGCTTCGGTGGCCACACCGCCGGGGGCAATTGCGTTGCTGGTGATGCCCAGCGGGCCGTATTCGGCCGCGAGTGCGCGCATCATGCCGGTGAGACCTGCCTTGGCGCCGGTGTAGACGGCGTCGCCCGAGCGCGCGATCTGGCCGGCAATGGAGGTCACGGTAATCAGGCGGCCGCGCTTGTTCGGCACCATCAGGCGTGCTGCTTCGCGCGACAGCGTGTAACCGGCGACCAGGTTGGTCTCCAGCATGGCGACGATATCGTCGTCGCTGAATTCGAGCAGCGGCTTGCGGTTGCGCACGCCGGCATTGTTGACCAGTACGTCGAGGCCGCCATGTTCTTTGGCGATGCGGGCGAAGGCGTCCTTGACGGCGGCTCTGTCGGTGACGTCGAAGGCGAGGGCGCCGGCCGACAAGCCTTGCGCCGTCAGGCTTTGCACGGCGCTTGCCAAGGTCCCCGGGTTGCGGCCGCCGAGAATCACGTGGGCGCCGCTGCCCGCCATGGCGCGGGCGATTTCCAGGCCGATGTCGCGCGCTGCGCCGGTGACGAGTACGGTCTTTCCCGTGAGTGAAAACTGTTCGAGATAGGGCTGGCTAGGCTGAATGCAAGGCTTATTCATGATTGGCTTCGATAAACAATGGACGGCAAAAGATATCACCGTCGCAGCCATCGGGCCGGACCGTCTGTCTCCTGTCGTTTTTGTTTTATGGGCAGCCGGTCGGAAGATACCGCCGCTGCCTCGTCTGGGATCAATGTAAGTTGATCGTCAAAAGATGTCAATTGATATTACTACTTATCGGCAAGGGACAATACAGCAGAAGGCCCATAAGGAGGGCTTATGGCTGCGGCGCAAATACGCTACCATGCGCAATCATCAGAAAATCGCCATTGGAGACCAGCCATGCCGAAATCGCCAAACGACCAGCTGCAGGGAAAGCCGGAAAAGCCGGACGCCAAAGTCGTCAGCATCCGCACGCAACTATCCACCGACGCGCTCGCGCTGGCCGCGGCCGGACTCGGTCCGGTGCGCCAGGAGCGCTTTGCCGAACGCGTCTACGAAAACCTGTTCCACGCCATCGTCGAAGGCAAGATCAGCGTGGGCAGCCGCCTGCCGTCGGAAAACGACCTGGCCACGCTGTTCGACGTCTCGCGGCCCATCGTGCGCCAGGCCCTCGACCGGCTGCGCGAAGACCAGTTGGTCGAATCGCGGCGCGGCTCCGGCACTTACGTCATGGACAGCCCGGGCGTCGCCGGCAAGCCGGCCACTGCGGAACCGTCCGAGCGCATCGGCCACATCATGAACGGCCTTGAATTGCGCATGGTGGTCGAGCCTGAATGCGCCTACATGGCGGCCCTGCGCCGCAGCACCGCCGACCTGACCAGGATGGACGAATTGCTGACCGGTTTTGAAGAGGCCAACGCAGTCGGCGGCATCGCCCACCATTTCGATTTCGCCTTTCACGAGGCGATCGCCACGGCGACCGCCAACCTGCGTTTCGTGCAGGTGTTGAAGACGCTGGAATACGACGTCAGCCACGCCGTCAACATGCTGCGCCACCTGATGCACATCCAGCCCTGGAAGCGCACCCAGGACGCCATGGACGAGCATCGCAACATCTTCGAGCTGATCAAGCGGCAGGACGCGGAAGGCGCGCGCCGGGCCATGCGCGGACATATCGAAAATGCGCGCAGCCGCATGTTCAATAGCCGTCCCGGCTTGTAATCAAAGATAACAACTTGAAAATAACAACTGAATCGGATCCGTTGCATGGAATTACGCCAACTCAGATATTTCGTCGCCATCGTCGATCACGGCTCGCTGTCACGGGCGGCGCGCGTGCTGCACATCGCCCAGCCGGCGCTGACGCAGCAGGTCCGTCAACTGGAAGAAGAACTCGAAGCGCAACTGCTGCATCGTTCCGCGCAAGGCGTGATCGCCACCGACGCCGGCAAGACCTTCTACGAACACGCGCAGGCCATCCTCAAGCAGGTCATCGACGCCAAATCGGCGGTGGCGCAATCCAATGACAAGCCGTCCGGCACCGTGGCGCTGGGCATTCCGCAAAGCGTCTCGGGCGCGCTGGCGTTGCCGCTGCTGACCGCCATTCGCGCCACCTATCCGGAAATCACCTTGCTGCTTACCGAAGAGCTGACCGGCAACCTGATCGTCCAGCTCAAGTCGGGCCGCATCAACCTGGCGGTGCTGTTCGACGACGGCCAGCTGTCGCCGTTCGCCAGCACGCCGATGGTGGAAGAGGAGATGATGTACATCACGCGCGCCGATTCACAATACGGCGCCGGCAAGAAGAAATCGGTCACGCTGGCGCAGGCCATCAAGGCGCCGCTGATCCTGCCCGGCCTGCAGCACGGCGTGCGGCCGCGCATTGAAAACATCGTGCGCTCACAGGGCATGTCGCTAGCCAACGTGATCGAGATCAACTCGGTAGCGATCCTGAAGTCGGCCATCCTCGCCGACATCGGCGCCACCATCCTGCCGGTGGCGCCCTTGCTGTCCGAAATCGAACGCGGCGACATGGTCGCGCTCCCCATCAGCGGTGAACGCATGGCGCGTACGCTGGCCTTGTGCGCGTCGAAGAACATACCGCTGACCAATGCGGCGGCGGCGGTAGAACGGCTGGTGCTGGATGTGACCGATGACTTGTGCCGCAAGGGCAAATGGCTGCACACGGAGGGTTTGGCGCGCGAGTAGTTGATATCGGATTGCCGTCGCCCGGACGCATGCCGGGACGACGGTATGCGCCCGGAGCGTCAGTTCTTGTCGACCGCCGGTTCCGGCAACTTCGCGCCGTCCAGCAGGGCGCCGATCACACGCTCGCCCAGCGCCAGGCCCACGCTCATGCCGATGCCGGTGTGCATCAGCACCACCGTGGTCTTGCCGTCGATTGGCGTAGCCGAGAACGGTCCCGGTCCCTTGCTGCCGTAGACGCCTTGCCAGCGTTCCAGCACGTTCAGTTTCACGCCCAGCGTCTCTTCCGCCAGACCGATCATGAGCTGATCGATCTCTTCGTTATTGAACGGCGGCGCATCGACGCCGTAGTAGTGCGAGTCGCCGATGATCAGTTCCTGATACGGCGTCGGGCTGACCAGCAGATGGATGCCGTGGCGGTTCAGCACCGGATACTGCGCTTCGATTTCAGCATGCACGCCGGCCGCGCTCGGCAGGTCGGAGAAGGCGCCGTAATGCGTGCACGACAAACCGGTCAGGACCGCATGCGTCAGCGGCAAGCGCTCTTGCGGCGCCGCGCGCAGCATCTGCAGGCGGCAGACCTTGAGATTCATTTCACCGAGCTTGTCGGCGAACAGCGTCTGGTAATCGTGGCCGGAACAGACGATGGTGCGCTCCGCGCGAAACTCGCCGGCGGTAGTCGACAGATGACCGTCGCGCGCTTCCCTGACCAGCGTGTTGAAATGGAATTGCACGCCCTGCGATTGCAGGTAGCAGACCAGCGCCGGTACCGCCTCGCGCGAATACAGCTGCAGATCCTGGGTGCCGTGCAGGGCCGAACGATGATGGCGGAAACGGCCGCCGTACAGGGCGTCGAGCTGTGCGCCTTCCAGCAGCGAGGCATCGTAGCCGTGCTGGCGCGCACGCACGATCATGAATTCTTCGAGTACCGCATGTTCGGCGGCAGTACGGGCGAATAGCAGGGTGCCGGCTTCACGTGCGCTGAAGTTGGCGCGCTGCGCCAGGTGCAGCCACAGTGCTCGGCTCTGTTTGGCGAGGCCGAGCATGACGCCCGGCGGCTGGCCGGTGACCAGGCCCATGCCGAAATTGCGGATCGAGGCGCCGATTGGCGTCGAGCTGCGTTCGAACACGACCACGCGCAGGCCGCGCTTGACCGCCGCAAAGGCGTGCGCCAGTCCGAGTATGCCGGCGCCGACGACGGCGACGTCGATATGATCTTTATTGGTGTTGCCCATCCGATGCTCCACGTTCTTCTGTTCAGCGCCGCCCGCGCTTTGGATGGCGACGGGCGGCATGTCTACACGGTGTTGCTTATTGCTGCTTATTGCTTCTTTTCAGCCTTGCTTTCGTAACGCTTGCTCCACTCGGTCAGGATGCGGTCGCGGTTGCTGCTGGTCCAGACGAAGTCGTTCTTGGTCAGGCGCTTTTCATAATCTGCAGGCAGCAGCGGATCAGGCTTGGCGATGCCCGGCACGGCCAGCACGGCGAAGTTCTTTTCGTATTGCATCATGGCGTCCTTGCTGGCGGAGAAGTCGGCCAGGCGCTTGGCGGCGTCGAGGTTCCTGGTGCCCTTGACGATGGCGGTCGCTTCCAGGTCCCAGCCCAGGCCTTCCGACGGCAGGATGATGTCGATCGGTGCGCCTTCCTTCTTGGTCTTCACGGCGCGGTATTCAAACGCGATGCCGATCGGGAATTCGCCGGTGGCGGCTTGCTTGCATGGCTTGGAGCCGGAGTGGGTGTACTGGCCGATGTTCTTGTGCAGCGCGTCCATGTAGGCCCATGCCTTGTCTTCGCCCATCATCTGGATCCATGCCGTGACGTCGAGGTAGCCGGTGCCGGAAGAGGCCGGATGCGGCATCACGATCTTGCCGGCGTAGATAGGCTTGGTCAGGTCGGCCCACGAAGTCGGCTTCGGCAGACCTTGCTTTTGCGCTTCGACGGTGTTGAAGCAGATCGCCGAACCCCACACGTCCATGCCAACCCATGCCGGCGGATTGGCCGGGCTGCGGTATTTGGCTTCGATCGCCGGCAGGTTCTTCGGCGCGTAAGGCGTCAGCATGCCTTCCTTGTCGAGGATCGCCAGGCTGGAAGCAGCCAGGCCCCAGATCACGTCCGCTTTCGGATTGGCCTTTTCAGCCAGCAGCTTGGCGGTGACGATGCCGGTGGAATCGCGCACCCATTTGATTTCGATGTCCGGATTGCTCTTTTCGAACTCGGCTTGATAGGCCTTGATCTGGTCCGCCTCAAGCGCGGTGTAGACGGTCAGCGTGGTCGCTGCATGCGCGGACAGCAGGGCGCCTGCACCCAGTACGGAAGCAAGCAGTTTCAGAATGGTTGTAGGTTTCATGGTTGCTTTCTTGTGGTGGAAAAGTAAAACGACGAACGAATGAATCAATGTTTCTTCCCGGCGCTGCGCCAGGCCTGCGCGCGACGCACCCAATAGCCCAGGCCCCAATGCATCAGCAGCGAGACGGCAATCGAGGTCAGCAGGATCAGCGTGGACATCGCCGCGGCCGGGCCGACGTCGCCGGCGTCGTCCATGTTCAGCACGGCGATCGCGGCCAGCACGGTGTTGGGGCTGTAGAGGAAGATCACCGCCGACACCGTTGTCATCGACGACACGAACAGGTAGCGGAAGATTTCCAGCACGGCCGGCAGGCACAGCGGCACGGTGATGCGCAGGTAAGTACGCAGCAGCGGCGCCTTGAGCGAGGCCGAGGCGGCTTCGAATTCGGGATCGATCTGCTTGAGCGCGGTGACGGCGGTCAGATGCGCGGTGGTGTAGAAGTGCATGACCGAGCATAGGATCAGGATCGCCATGCTGCCGTACAGGAAGTTCAGCGGATTGGCCGGATGATTGAAGAAGAACACGAAGCCCAGGCCCAGCACCAGCCCCGGCACCGCCATCGGCAGGAAGCTGAGGAAGCGCAATGCGTTGTCGAGCAGGCGGTTGCTGCGCGTTTTTTCCATCAGCCAGGCGCCGGTGAAGATCACGATCGTGCCGACGATGCTGGTGCCGATGGCCAGGCGCAGGCTGTTCCAGTAGGCCAGCCAGCCGCCGCCGTCCATGTTGTCGAAGTCGTAGTGCATCAGCGTCAGCTTGAGGTTGTAGGGCCACAGCTTGACCAGCGATGCGCCGACCGCCACGGCGATCATCAGCAGCAAGGCCGCGCTGATCGCCAGCAGGATCAAGGTATAGACCGCATCGCGGCGCCACTGGCGACGCGGCGTCAGCACTTCGGCGCGACTGCTCATCTGGGCGCGTTGGCGTTTCTGCAGCCAGCCGTCGATGCAGAAGGTCAGCAATGCCGGGATCAGCAACAACAAGCCGATCAGTGCGCCGCGGTCGAACTGCTGCTGCCCGACCACGGCCTTGTAGGCCTCCACTGCCAGCACGCTGAAAGCGCCGCCGACGATTTTCGGCACGCCGAAGTCGGTGATCGCCAGCGTGAACACCAGGCAGAAAGCGCCGAAGATGCCGTAGCGCGTGGCCGGCAGCGTCACCGTGCGGAAGGTTTTCCAGCTGCCGGCGCCCATTGCCGACGCAGCGTCGTACAGGCGCGCATCGGCCAGCGACAGCGCCGACAACAGGATCATCAGCGCATGCGGGAAGGTGTAGAACGCCTCGCCCAGCAAGATGCCCCAGAAGCCGTAAATGCTGCCATTCATCCATTCCTTGAACAGTCCCTGGTTGCCGAACAGGTAGATCAGCGCAATGCCGGGCAGCAGTGAAGGCGCCAGCAGCGGCAGCAGCGCGATCGCGCGCCACAGGCCCTTGAACGGCACCAGCGTGCGTTGCAGGCCGTAGGCGAACAGGTAGGCCAGCGGCACCACCAGCAAGGCGGTCGCAGCCGACACGCCCACGCTGCGCGCCGCCATCGGGAAGAAGTTGGGATTGGCGACCAGCTTGCTCCACGGCGCCAGACCGGCCCAGGCACCGCTATGGTCGAGTAGCGCCTGGCCGAGCACGGCCACCAGCGGCAGGGCCAGCGCCAGCACCAGCAAGAGCAGCAGGAAATACTTCAGGCCGTTCGCGGTCGCCGCGTCGCGATCGAAGGTCGATGCCGGCCTGGGTGCGGAGGCCGGGGTGACAGCGAGCGACGATGCCTGGACGGAGGTGTTCATGCCGGGCTCAGGCAAACAAGTGCAGCGAGTGCTGCGGCAAGGCGATCCACATGCGCTGGGCGGAGACGTCCGGCAGGCGCGCGCGCACGTCGTTGGCGACGTCGGCCATGAGGCGCCGGCCCGGCAATTCGTCGAGCTCCAGCATCATGCGATAGCGGTCGCCGAGATAGATCTGGTCGACCACACGCGCCGAAAACCGGTTCGATGCATCGGTGGCAGGCAGCACGTCGACCGCTTCCGGACGGCAGAACAGGCGACCGCTGTCATTGTTGCCCATGTGCTGGCGCGGCGCCTCGTCGACCGTCAGCGTGAGCGCGCCGACACTGACCTGATGCGGCGACAGGCGCTGGAACGGCAGCCAGTTGGCCTGGCCGATGAAGTCGGCGACGAAGGGGGTGGCCGGATGGCGGTAGATGCGGTCGGGCGTGTCGAATTGTTCGATGCGGCCGTGCTGCATGATGGCGATGCGGTCCGACATGACCATCGCTTCTTCCTGGTCATGCGTGACCATCAGCGTGGTGATGTTGAATTGTTTTTGCAGGCGGCGGATCTCCAGTTGCAAGTGTTCACGCACCTGCGCGTCCAGCGCCGACAGCGGCTCGTCGAGCAGCAACAGCGAAGGCGAGGGCGCCAGCGCGCGCGCGCGCGCCACGCGCTGCTGCTGGCCGCCGGAGAGCTGGCCGGGATACTTCTTGTCGCTGCCGGACAGCCCGATCATGTCCAGCATCCCGGCCACGCGCTGTTGCATTTGCGCGCGCGACAGGCGGCGCGCATTGAGCCCGTAGGCGACGTTCTGCGCCACCGTCAGATTGGGGAACAGCGCATAGGACTGGAACAGGATGCCGTAGTCGCGCGATTGCGGCGGCAGGTGCGAGATGTCCGTGCCGTGGGCGTGGATGGCGCCGTCGTCCTGTTTCTCCAGGCCTGCGATGGTGCGCAGCAGGGTGGTCTTGCCGCAGCCGGAAGGGCCGAGCAGGCAGACCATTTCGCCTTGGCGCACGTCGAGCGAGACGTTGTCGAGCGCGGTAAAGGCGCCGAAGCGTTTGCGGATATTGCGGACCGACAGGGAGGTCGCGGAGGTCGGAGAGATCGCTTCGGCGGCGGCAGTGGATTCAGGTGCAGATGCAGATGCGGGGGCAGTGACGGACAAGGGAGTAAGCATCGCGCTCTTTCGTCAGGATATGCCGGGTTCGGCCAGAAAGTGAGCGGATATTACGTAGCTAATATGACCGCTGGATGACAGTTGCGGCGTTATATATGGAATGGATTTCATCCATAGGTTGAGGTTATGGATGATGTGTTCCCGGCAATGAATCCGCTGCCGTCGGGCAAGCTTCTCTGCCCGAAAACCTGATCGGCATGTGTCCGGAAAATAGCGGGAACGTACCGGTATGGCGGCGTGGTCCAATCAGTATGGTCTAATGACGATTCCGATCTTTTCCCTTGCCATGGATTACGCCTTGAACAAGTCAACGATGAAAACCGCCGCAGCACTGATGAGCATCAGCGCCGCGCTGCTGTCGGCCTGTTCGTCGCAAAAGCCCGACACCCAGGCCAACCGCGACGCCACCGCCAAGGAAATCATCGAACAGGTGAACACCACGCCCGACGGCACCTCCACCGCCAACTCGCTGGACGCGTACAAGGAGGATCTGGCGCGGCGGATTTCCCAGGTCAACTCGACCAAGGTCCACATCGAACGTCCGCAAGCCTTGCTGCGTTCCGTCATCGTGATCAAGTACGTGGTCGACAAGGACGGCAACCTGGTGCGCAGCGAAGTGGAAGT
>NZ_AJHH01000533.1 GCF_000256565.1 Herbaspirillum lusitanum P6-12
CATTGCGCAGCACGGCGCCGTTCCCCAAACCGCCGGCTGCCTTGCTCCGAGGAGGCCGGGTGGAGTTGTCGGAGACCTGGCTGTTCAACAACGACGGCCGCTTCCAGTTGCGCACCATCGCGCAGCCGCAAAAGGGAGAGTGAGCAGGCTCCCGAACGAAAACGGCTATCGCCATTCCTTTTTTTAATTTCCTCGCATGGAGTATTGAGTTGATCAATCTGGTTGATTTCACACCGGGCCTGTCGCTGGCAGGCGGTTTAATGATCGGTGGGGCGATCGCCTTGCTGATCCTCTTCAATGGCAGGATAGCGGGCATCAGCGGCATCCTTGGCGGTTTGCTCGGTCTGCCGGAAAAGGATGTTGCATGGCGTGCGGCTTTTCTGATCGGCATGATGCTGGCGCCCGTGATCGCGATCGGGGGCGGCGTAGGAATTGATATCGAGATTCAGTCCGGCTGGGGAGAAATCCTGACGGCCGGCTTCCTGGTCGGCATCGGAACGCGTTATGCCGGCGGCTGCACCAGCGGCCACGGCGTCTGCGGAATATCGCGCGGCTCCCTACGCTCAGTCGTCGCGACGCTGACGTTCATGGCGGCGGGTTTTGCGACGGTGTTTGTCAAACTGCATCTGGTCGCAGCATGAAGAACGTGAAGGACACGACATGGCTACTGTAAGCGCATTATTTGCAGGTCTTTTATTTGGCCTTGGACTGATGGTTTCGGGCATGGCCGACCCGGCCAAGGTACTGGGTTTCCTCGATCTGTTCGGGCTGTGGAACCCTTCATTGATATTTGTGATGATGGGCGCCATCCTGCTGGGCGCACCGGCTTTCTTCCTTGCACGCCGGCGGCGCCGTTCCATACTGGGCCTGCCGATGCAGATCCCCGCCGCAGCGTCGCTAACGGTACGGCTGATCGCCGGCAGCGCAGTGTTCGGCATCGGCTGGGGCCTGGCCGGTTTCTGCCCCGGTCCAGCGCTGGTCTCAGCTGCCGCCGGTTACCCCAAGGCGATCGGATTCGTTGCGGCAATGATTGCCGGCATGCTGCTCTTCGATCAGCTGGAGCGCCTGAGACGGCGGTGAGAAGGCCCGAGGCCGGTATGCGCTGTCCGGTCCGGCCAAACTGGCCGAGATGAAAATCGTGCCGGGCGAAGCCGTCCGGGTGCCGGAAATCCAGCTGCGCCACCCGACCGAGGCGGTCGGCACACCCTGCAGAAACTCAATCTTCAGCGACGATGCAATTGCGTCCGCGTTGCTTGGCCATGTACAGGCGCTTGTCGACGGCTTCCATGAATTCGATGCGCTGATCCTGGCGCGATGGCACGATGGTTGCCATGCCGAGGCTGATGGTGACGACGCTGTCAACCTGCGATTTTTCGTGGGGGATTTTTTCCTTCACCACCAGCTTGCGGCAGCGTTGGGCCACCTTGAGGCCGGAGGCGCGATCGGTTTCGGGCAGGATCAGCACGAACTCTTCGCCGCCGTAGCGCGCGAAGA
>NZ_AJHH01000534.1 GCF_000256565.1 Herbaspirillum lusitanum P6-12
CGGGGCGTACGGTTCCGGACGGCGTTGGCCCATTCGACTTCCAGCGCCGAGTCGAACATGCGCCGGTTGGCGACGTCGGTAAGGGCGTCGCGGTAGGACAGGGCTTCCAGTTCCTTCTGCAATTCCGCCAGCCGCGCTTCATTCTTTTTGCGCTCGGTGATGTCGAACATGAAGCCGATCAACGCTTCGACTTCGCCGTCCGGCTTGCGCACCACGTGCACCACGTCGCGGATCCAGACGTGTTCGCCATCGCGCGTGATGGCGCGGTAGTCGGCTTCATGGTCGGCGCCGGCCTTCGATTGCGCCACGCAAAAATTCACCACGCCTTCGCGGTCCTCCGCATGGATGCGCGCAGCCCAGTCTTCCACCGATACCCAGCTCTCCGGCGTCCAGCCCAGCAACGCTTCGATCTGCGGACCGACGTAGGCAAACTTCATGGTGGCCCAGTCGATTTTCCAGGGTATCGCCCTGGTCGATTCGAGCAGGGTTTTATAGACGGCGCTGTCGGGCTCCATTTGTTTTTTTACTTGTCTGGTCATGTGGTGTGGCGATGCGTTTGGAGTGAGGCGCGCAGTCATTGGCGGCAGGGAAGATTGTCGCAAGGATAACCCGGCGTGTGGCAAGGCGCATGAAATCAGCACGAAAATGTTTGGCAAAATTCCGGGGAATTCGCTGCCAATCCATGCCGGCAGCGGGATTGCGGAGGATGTCGCCGACGTCATTGCATCAATAGTCACCATCAATTGATTTAAAAGATTTAATCAATTGTGCAAAAGACTTTCGTCTGATTTATCTTTTAGTACATGACTTGCAGAAAGATTCGACGTTGCCCGAGCAGCGCACTCGCCCCTCAACTCATCAAACAGGAACGCAGCACATGTCTTCGAATGCCTCCGCAATCAGCTCGCCAGGCGAGCTCCAACAAGATTCGGCAATTTTCCGCGCCTTGGCCGAGATGCTCGGTCACGGCGGTATCCGCATCAACGGCAGCAATCCCTGGGATATTCAATTGCATCGCGCCGGTGTGCCGGAACGCGCTTTCTCGCAAGCCAACCTCGGTCTCGGCGAAGCGTACATGGACGGCGACTGGGACGCCGAACAGCTCGACGAATTTTTCTCGCGGCTGTTGCGCACGCGACTGACCGACAACATCAAGCCGCTGCGACTGGTCGGCCACGTGCTGGCGGCGAAATTCATGAATCGCCAGAACCTCAAGCGCTCGCGCATGGTCGGCGAAGTGCACTACGACCTTGGCAATGATTTCTACGCCGCCATGCTCGATTCGCGCATGACCTATACCTGTGGCTACTGGAACACGGCGACCACGCTGGAAGACGCGCAGGAAGCCAAGCTCGACCTGATTTGCCGCAAGCTGCAACTGAAGCCGGGAATGCGCGTGCTCGATATCGGCTGTGGCTGGGGCAGCTTCATGGCCTTTGCCGCCGAACGCTACGGCGTCGAAGCGGTGGGCGTGAGTATTTCCAGGGAACAGATTGCGCTGGCGAAAGAGCGCTACGGCCATCTGCCGCTCGACTTCCGGCTGCAGGATTACCGCGAACTCAATGAACGCTTCGACGCCATCGTCAGCATCGGCATGTTCGAACACGTGGGTCGCCGCAACTACCGCACCTACATGGAAGTTGCGCATCGCTGCCTGGCCGATGACGGCCTGTTCCTGCTGCACACCATCGGCAAGAACCAGCGCAAGTCTTCTCCCGATCCGTGGATCGACAAATATATTTTCCCCAACGGCGACCTGCCATCAATCGGCCAGATGGGCGACGCCTTCGATCACTTGTTCGTGGTGGAGGATCTGCACAACTTCGGCGCCGACTATGACAAGACGCTGATGGCCTGGCACAGCAACTTCGAAGCCGCGTGGCCGCGTTTCGAGGCGCAACTGGGCGCGCGCTTCCGCCGCATGTGGCGTTATTACCTGCTGTCCTGCGCCGGCGCATTCCGCGCCCGCGATATCCAGCTGTGGCAATGGGTGTTGTCGAAGAAGGGCGTGATGGGCGGTTATCGGCGCGAGCGCATCTGAGGTCCTAAGCCTGTGCTGACCCCAGGCGATCCGCCAGCAAAGGCAACAGCAACTCCGCCGCCTCCTGGCATTTGAGCGACAGCAAAGGATCCGCGCGCGTGACGCCGCGGTTGATCGCGGCAATCTGCTTTCCCGCTTCCGCAGCCATGCGGCAAAAGCGGTAGCCCGAAAACACCACCAGCGAGGACCCCACCACCAGCACTGCATCGGCGGACGCCACCGCGCGTTCGGCCGCCTCACTGCGCGCACGGGGGACGCCGTCGCCGAAGAACACCACGTCGGGTTGCAGCATGCCGCCGCACACCGGACAAGGCGGCACGTGGAAGCCGGCGAGGGCGCCGGTCTCCAGATCGGCATCGCCGTCGGGCAAGGCCGCCGCATCGCCGGCGGCAAGTTCAGGGTTGGTCTGTTCAAGCAGGTCCTGCACGCTGCGGCGCGTGTGCATCGTTGCACAATCGAGGCAGACCACGCGGTGGATGTTGCCATGCAATTCGATGACGTTGCTGCTGCCGGCTTGCTGATGCAGGCCGTCGACGTTCTGCGTCAGGATGGTGGAAACCTTGCCGGCGTGTTCGAGCACCGCCAGCGCGCGGTGACCGGCGTTCGGCGCGGTCCCGGCCAGCTTGGGCCAGCCGATCATGCTGCGCGCCCAATAGCGTCGACGCATGGCTTCCGAGCTGCGGAAGGCAGGGCCTTCCATCGGCGCCTTGCCGCGCCGCACGCCGTTGGCGTCGCGATAGTCGGGAATGCCTGACGCCGTGCTGATGCCGGCGCCGCTCAGGACCAGCACATGGCGATGCGGCGCCATGAATGCGGTCAGCGCCGCCACGTCCGCATCAAGCTGGCTGGACATCTTTTCCATCAAAGAAGCTGTTTCCTCAGACCCGATCCATGCCCGCAGTGACAATGAAGGACACCAGCGCTGCTGTAATCGACCAGACCGCCAGGCGATATTGCGGGATGAATTTGGTGATGACCGGCATCAGGAAATAGAGGATGACGCCGATGAGGATGCAGGTGATGACTCGTTTCATGAATGATCTTGTTGATGTTGATGAAGGTGCCCGCCGAGTCCGGGAATGGCTAGCGATGAGATCGTACCATTGATCAAAACGATAGTGTCGGGCGCGGAGAGTGCTTCGGCTTCTTTCACTCGTGAAGGCCGCATCAAAGGCCCCGTGCCGAGAATGCCAGTGTAGAGATTAAGGCCCTTTGAATTCAGCCACAAGAAAGTCAACGAAACTTCGAACCTTCGCAGGCAAGTTTCGCCTGCTGAGATAGTAGACATACAAATTGGCAGAAGGCAGCGCATAGCCTGGCATTACTTCCTTCAGGCGCCCACTGGCCAGATATTTCGCTGCATCCCACTCAGACCTCTGCACGATACCGTGACCTTCCAGGGCCCAGTTCATTACCACGTCGCCATCATTGCTCGACACGGCGCCCCTTACTTTCACAAGCTCGATCTTCTTGCCTTTTTCGAGGCGCCAAGTCCCGTAGACGTCATCGTTCTGGCGGTGAAGAATGCAGCGATGACGATGCAGTTCCTCAGGGGTTAAAGGCTCGCCCGCCTTTTTAAGGTAGGCAGGAGAGGCACACAGAAAACGCTTGTTCGACATAAGCTTGCGCGCACTAAGTCGCGTATCAGGGAGTTCGCCGAAACGAATCGCCAGATCATAGGCCTCTTCGACAAGGCTGATCGGTCGATCGGTCAACTGCAATTCGACTTCCACGTCCGGATGATCGTGCGCGAACCGGGACACCAAGGGTGCTATCCGAGTGCGCCCGAAGCCGGGCGTCGCGTTCACCCGTAGCAGTCCTTTAGGCGCTGCGCGGCCACTCGAGACTGATTCCTCCATATCGCGAATGCGGTCGAGGATTTGCGTCGCTTGCGCCAGATAACTCTCGCCTTCGCTCGTCAGACTAAAACGACGGGTGGTGCGGTTAACCAGGCGGACCCCTAGTCGCTGTTCGAGCATCATCAGTCGCTTGGTGACCGCCGGTGGCGTCAGGCCCAGTTCACGCGCGGTACCCGACAGGCTGCCCAGCTTGGCCAGCACGACGAAGAACGCCAGATCCGGAGCGGTTTCAATTTTCACTTAGAGTTAATTATGGTTTAAATAGTGGGAAATTATAGCAAAAGGTTTGAAGAGTAGTCTCTGCACATGCGCTGAACGACCAGCCTTTCCACCCTTAGGAGACACCTCATGAGAATCGTCGAAATCCGCGAAAAAACTGTGCCGATCAGTTCCCCAATCCGCAACGCCTACATTGACTTTAGCAAAATGACACTGAGTTTGGTCGCCGTCGTGACCGACGTGATTCGCGACGGCAAACCTGTGATCGGCTATGGATTCAATTCAAATGGTCGTTATGGCCAGGGAAAATTGATGCGCGAGCGCTTCATTCCCCGCGTGCTCGAAGCCGATCCTGCAAGCTTGGTTGATGACAGCGGTACCAACATCGATCCGCACAAGATTTGGAACTGCATGTTCACCAACGAGAAGCCTGGTGGGCACGGCGAGCGCTCGGTCGCGATCGGCACCATCGACATGGCCGTTTGGGACGCCGTGGCAAAGATCGAAGGCAAGCCGCTTTTCCAACTGCTCGCGGATCGCTACGGGAATGGCACTCCCGACCGCAAGATCTTCGTGTATGCCGCCGGGGGCTACTACTATCCGGGCCAGAACCACGACAAGCTGAAGGACGAAATGCGCAGCTACATTGATCGTGGCTACACGGTGGTCAAGAAGAAGATCGGCGGCGCCTCGCTCGACGAGGACCTCCGTCGTATCGACTCCGTATTGAGTGTCCTGCAGGACGGCCAAAAGCTGGCGGTTGACGCCAACGGACGCTTTGACCTGGACACCGCCGTGGCCTATGCCAAGGCGCTCTCGCAATACGATCTGTTCTGGTACGAGGAACCAGGTGACCCGCTCGACTTCGAGCTGCAGGCGACACTGCGCAACTACTATAAAAACCCGATGGCCACCGGCGAGGATCTGTTCTCGATGCAGGACGCGCGTAACCTGATTCGCTACGGCGGGATGCGCGCCGACCGCGACTGGCTGCAGTTCGACTGCGCCTTGAGCTATGGCCTGGTGGAATACCTGCGAACGCTAGACATGCTGCGCGAGCATGGCTGGTCACCCAAGCGCTGCATCCCGCACGGCGGCCACCAGATGTCGCTCAACATTGCCGCTGGCCTGGGGCTCGGTGGAAATGAGTCCTATCCGGATTTGTTCCAACCCTACGGGGGATTCCCGGATGGGGTGAAGGTGGAAAATGGGCACATTCTGCTGCCAGAGCTGCCTGGTATCGGTTTCGAAGGCAAGGCCGACCTGTATCAGGAAATGGTCAAACTGGCCGGGTAACGAGCGTGAGAAAACTGTGGCACAAGCCGGCCAATCGAAGCCGGCAGGCCACGCCGTGCCGCTAAGTCGGTACGGCGCCAGGGCGATCGAACGAACATTCTTCCGTCGACCGACTTATCCATGCACAAAATTAGCGGTGCGACATGCGCGACGAAGCCAAAGATGCTTCAAATCACTATCGAGACGCGCCAACTCGCACCGGCGCACCTGCGCGCAATCCTTCCATGACGAGATCCATGAGCCAGGCGAGGCGCGGACGCCAGTCCGCGTTGGCGTCTATCTGCCAAATGCCGGCAATTGCCAGAAAAAAGTCATCCGCAGTGATTCCTGCGCGGATAGTGCCAGCCTTCTCATTTGCATCCAGCAACATTTGTGCCGCAGCGATCACTGATGCATAGCCTCCCGTACCGGGGGCACATTCCTTCGAAACCGAAGCCAGCCGGATGGCCTCAGCCAGACCCGCTTTGGTTATGGCGTACTCGGCGAGGCGGTTCATCCACTCTCGCAGGGCTTGGTCGGGAGCACGAGTCTCAAGCAGATACTTTGCAAACTCGACGACTTGCGACATCTCGTGGCGATATACCTCCATGACCAACGCCTCGCGCGTCGGGAAGTGACGATAAAAGGTTCCCTGGCCGACGCCAGCCTTCTTGGCAATTGCACTCAGCGGCACCTCTGCTGAGCGGATCAACTCCGCGAGTGCGACCGTCAGAATGCGTTCACGATTCTGTACGGCGTCAGAGCGCTTGGGGCTATCCACATGTCCTCCTCTTGATCGGCAAATTTGACAAGCGGACAATTGTCCGATAGTCTTTATTTAAGCGGATTATTGTCCGTTTCCGATTTTACCTTTTTTATCCCTCAGGAGAAACCCATGAAGACCACCGGCAATACTATTCTCATCACTGGCTCCACCGCGGGCATAGGCCTCGGCTTGGCGCTGCGTTTTCATCAGGCTGGCAACAAGGTCATCATCGCAGGAAGACGAAAGGCATTGCTTCAGCAGATTACGACCGATCATCCAGGCATCGAAGCCATCGAACTGGATGTCGCGGACGCCAAATCGATCGTCCAAGCGAGTGAATTCGTGGCCGAGCGTTATCCTGACTTGAATGTGGTGATCAACAACGCTGGCATCATGTTGAGCGAAAGCGTTTTGACGCCTGATTCACTGAAGGGCGCGGAAGAGACTGTCACGACCAACCTTCTTGGCACCATTCGCATGACCTATGCGTTCTTGCCGCAACTTGCTCGGAAAAACGATAGCGTCATCATCAATGTCAGCTCCGCCTTGGCGTTTGTTCCGTTCCCCATCGCCATGACCTATAGCGCCACCAAGGCGGCCGTCCATTCGTTTACCGAAGGCCTGCGCGTACAACTCGCCGACACTCCAGTGCGCGTAATTGAGTTAGCTCCCCCTGGTGTGCGCACCACCTTGTTCGGTCAGGAAAGTGACGAACAAGCCATGCCCCTCGAAGAGTTCCTTGATGAGGCGCTCTCCCTCTTGCATAGCGAACCCGCGCCTAAGGAAGTCATCGTGGAACGCGCCAAATTTTTACGCACTGCCGAAGCTACTGGAAACTACGACAATATGCTTGGAATGCTGTCTGCATGGAAGGCCCCGGACTGAGACAGTCGAACAAAGCATGAAGGAGCCCGTCGATGCCTAATCCCACAAACGAAATTATTGAGCGAGCTGTCGTGCTTGATGCGGGAGGTGTTGTCGGCATGGCATGGATAGCCGGATTGCTGTCTGGGTTGAAATCTAAAGGATGCGATCTCTCCGCAGCGGACGTGCTAATTGGGTCATCATTATCCGCTCTTCTGGCAGCGCAGGTTCGTAGTGGGGTAGCTCTCGAAAAATTGTTTCCGATGCAGGCACTGGCCTTAACGCCTCACAGTTGGCAGTCAGTGACACCAAAAGAGAGTTATCGCTTTTCCGAACTTTGGGCTCGGCTAATACATGGTGACGCAAAATCAGATCCGGCAAATTTGCTCGAGGTGCTGCTAGCGGCGCGCGCGCGCCGCGGGC
>NZ_AJHH01000535.1 GCF_000256565.1 Herbaspirillum lusitanum P6-12
CGCGCGCCATTTTTACCCCGTCGGAGTGGAAATCAATTGTGTCTGAGCATATCTTTCTGCAGGACTGGCCAACGCGAGAATTGAAAATCATTGCCACCGATTGCGTGAGCGGCCAACCAGTGGTCTTTGATAGACTTTCAGGTGCTGGTTTGCTTGACGCTATTGCAGCTAGTAGCGCAACGCCTGGCTTAGTTCATCCCATAAAAATAGATGGACGCTATTGCACTGATGGCGGACTGTGTTCCCCCAAGAATATTGGTTTTGCGGAAGGTGCCCAAAAGGTCGTGGTCATATCCCCGATGGGAACAGCAGAATGGACGATGAGCAACGATCACGCTTCTATGCAGATTGAACAGCTCAAAAAGGGGAGTGAAGTGATGATTGTCGTGCCAGATTACTCCTCACGAGTTGCGTTTGAAGACAATCCCTTCCTGGTTCAGACACGTGTGCATGCAGCTGAAGCAGGGCTTGTCCAAGGCATCCAACTTGCCAAAGATATAAGTTCGTTCTGGGTTCGGGATTGATAGCGCGATCTGGACGAGGACTGGACTTACAGCTGAAACTGATCGAGAAAGAGTGATTTTTCGCTGACTACACTCAGTGGAAGATTGAGAAATTGAACCTGACCACTCAAAATGACTTACGCACCGGTTGCGGAATGTTGATATGAAAACATCAGGTGGTACGCCAAAAACCTGGGATTTACAAAGTTAGTGCTATGGACGCAGGATTTTGTTAGGAAGCGGCAGGAAGGTCGATCTAACAGATTTACTTCCCGATAACTATCAAATTTGCTTCCGAGAGCTGCAGATGTTGGTTCAAAACTGGCTAAGCTGCCTACTGCACTATGTTCGCATAATTTACATTATGTAAAATTACATCCAATGTTTATTTTGTTCACCAGCGCCCGTAGTCGTCCGAGAGCTCTAATTAAATCTATGGTCCGCATGCATCTGCTTGAGACTGCGCTTTTGC
>NZ_AJHH01000536.1 GCF_000256565.1 Herbaspirillum lusitanum P6-12
GCCCGCGCGCGCGCGCGCGCGCGCGCGGCCGGATGTGCTGTGGGGCTCGCTCGACAACGGCAACAGCTGGACCGACATCACCAGCAAGGTCTCCACCACCACGCTGGCCTGGAACGGCGTCACGCTGACCGGCAGCGACACGCTGCAACTGAAGGTGGTCGACGCCGCCGGCAATACAAGCGCGGTGCGCAGCCAGGCCTATGTGCTCGACACCAGCGCCCCGGCCACACCGGGTACGCCGGTGCTGGCCAAAAAAT
>NZ_AJHH01000537.1 GCF_000256565.1 Herbaspirillum lusitanum P6-12
AGTCAGCGGCACCACGCTGACTTGGAACGGCGTCACATTGGCCTCCAGCGACACCTTGCAGCTGCGCGTCACCGACGCCGCCGGCAACAATGGCGCCGCCACCAACCGGGCTTACGTGCTCGACACCACCGGTCCCGTCACCTCTGTCGCCAGCGTCGTCTTCTCGGCCGACCCGTCAGGCGGTGTACGTGTCGGGTTCCGGCACT
>NZ_AJHH01000538.1 GCF_000256565.1 Herbaspirillum lusitanum P6-12
GCGCCACCCGTCAGGCGGTGTACGTGTCGGGTTCCGGCACCGGCGCGCTGCTGTTCCGCTACACCGTGGTCAATGGCGACGCCGACGCCGACGGCATCACGATCGGGGCGCTCTCGCTCAACAGCGGCAGCATCAAGGACACCGCCGGCAACAACGCGGTGACCACTCTCAACGCGGTCGGCGCCACCACCGGCGTCAATGTCGACGGCTCGCAACCGAGCATCACCAACGTCAGCGCCAGCACCTCGGACGGCGCCTACGGCACTGGCCAGACGGTGACCATCACCGTTGATTTCAGCAGCGCGGTGAATGTCGACACCACCGGCGGCACGCCGACCCTGGCGCTCAACGGCGGCGGCAGCGCCACCTACACCGGCGGCTCGGGCGGCACCACGCTGAGCTTTACCTACGTGGTGGGCGCCGGTCAGAACAGCGCCGACCTCGATGTCAGCAGCACCAGCGCCTTGTCGCTGAACGGCGCCACCATCATTGAAGCCGGCGGCGCCCACCAGAACGCCTCGGTGACGCTGCTCACGCCGGGCGCGGCGTCAGCGGCACGCTGGCGTCCAACCTGACGGCCGGCGAACACGTCTATGTCTCACTCGACAACGGCGCCACCTGGGCCGCCGCCACCGCCGTGGTGGGCACCAGTGCCTGGTCGCTGGCCGGACAGACGCTTACCGCCAGCGACACGCTGCTGGTCAAGGTCTCCGATGCCGCTGGCAACGATGGCGCCGTGAGCAGCCAGGCTTATGTCTACGATACCGTGGCGACTGTGCCGACGGTCGACACACTGCAGACCGGCAGCCTGACCCCCACACTGACCGGCCACGCAACACTGGCCGCCGGCGAAACCCTGACGGTCACCGTCGGCGGCGCCACCTATGACGTCGTGCCGGTGGCCGGCAGCTGGAGCCTGGATCTGGCGACCGCCGTGCCTGCCAGCGGTGCGCTGGGACTGGTGCTGAACAGCCGCTACCAGGTCACGGCCACCGTCACCGACCTCGCCGGAAACGTCGCCAGCGACGCCAGTGCCAATGAACTTACTGTGGGGACGATTGCGCAAGCGCTGCCGCCATCGACGACCCCTGAGTTGCCGCCGCCACTGCCCACGCAGACGCAACTTCCACAATTACCGTCAACGACAGGCTTGGGTGATACGCCGCCTGTGCCCCCGATCACGGCCGCCTCTGTCCTCACCTCTGTGCCGATGTCACCGGGCGGTTGGGGCAGTGGATTGGGACAGGGAGCATCCTTGCCTGATGCCGCAGCGCTGCCCGATATCGTGGATGTTGCGACTGGTCGTGCGGATCTGATCGGCAACGATCGTGTACTGATCAGCAACACGCCGCTGCCCGACCTCAGTGCGTCGAGCGGCGCACGCATTTCCTAT
>NZ_AJHH01000539.1 GCF_000256565.1 Herbaspirillum lusitanum P6-12
AGCGCGGCGACGCCGGCAGCGTGCAATTGAGCGCCGTCCAGGCGGACGGCAAGCCCTTGCCCGGCTGGCTCAAATTCGACGCCAAGGAAAGGCGTTTTGAAGGCACGCCGCCTATTGGCTTCGAGGGCACGCTGAGTTTCTCGGTCACTGCGCGCGACGCCCAGGGCCGCGTTGCGGTCCAGGTATTCAAGATTGTGGTGAGCAAAGACGGGCGCGGCGGACAACGGGCGCAGCTGGAACGCGGCGTGTCCGAACCCGTTGGTCGCGCTGGACTGAGCGAACAACTCAGATCGGCGCATGCTGCGGGCGCCGACCGTCTGGCGCTGTTATCGTCCAAGCACGGAGCGGCGAGATTGCGCGCATGAACGCAGGTCCGGTCTTCAATCCACTGCTGAGCTTGCTGGAACTGGCGCAACGCGCCCGTGCGGCGGGCAGCGTGAATGAGTTGGCGTTCCTGGCCGTCAACGACAGCCGTGCGCTGGCGCCGTATCGCCAGTCGGCGTTGTGGTTTGGCGTCGGCGGCATCCATACCCTGTCCGGCGTGGTCGCGGTCGAATCGAATGCGCCCTACGTGCAATGGCTCACACAACTGTGTCGCGCGCTGGCGGAGCAGCACGGTTCAGCGACGCCGGTGAATGTCGATCCTGCGCAGTTGCCGACCACCGTGACCGCGGCGTGGGACGAGTGGCTGCCGCAATACGTTGCGTGGGTACCGCTGCGGAGCGTGCGTGGTGCAACCGCCTCTGTGGATGCTTCCAGCAGCGCCGGTTTGCTGCTGGCGGGCGACAGCGCGCTCGGCGCCGCGCGGTGGTCGCTGCCGCGGTGTTGGGCATCTTACTGTTCCCGGTGCATCTGAGTGTGCTGGCGCCGGGTGAACTGGTCGCGGCCAATCCGGCGACCATCCGCGCGCCGTTGGATGGCGTGATCGCGGAGTTTGCAGTGCGCCCCAATCAGACGGTGACGGCAGGCCAGTCCTTGTTTTCCTTCGATCAGGCGCCGGTCGCGAGCAAGCTGGACGTCGCGCGCGAAGCGCTGGCGACTGCGCAAGCCGAATACCGGCAAGCGGCCCAGCTGGTGCTCAACGATCCGCGCGCCAAGGCGCAACTGGCAGGCTTGCTCGGCCGGGTCGCCGAAAAGCAGGCGCAGGCGGCATTTCTGGAAGGCCAGGCCCAACGCTCGCGGGTCCAAGCGCCGCAGGCCGGCATTGCCTTGTTCGACGATCCTTCCGAATGGATAGGCCGGCCGGTCCAGACCGGCGAGCGCATCATGCAAATTGCCGCGCCCAACGATGTCGAAATCGAAGCCTGGGTGCCGATCGGCGACGCCATTCCCTTGCCCGACAAGGCGCCGCTGCATTTGTATCTGTCCGCGGCGCCGATGACGCCGCTATCCGGCACGCTGCGCTACATGGGACATCGCGCCACCGCGCGTCCCGACGGCACCTACGCGTACCGGGTGCGCGCCAAAATTGACGGTGCCACCGCGCAGCGCATCGGCCTCAAAGGCACTGCAAAGCTGGTGGGCGATCGGGTACCGCTGGTGTATTGGATGCTGCGACGGCCGCTCGCCAGCATCCGGCAGTTTCTTGCCCTGTGACCGTGATGCCAGGCAAGCTTCCCGACCTGCGGGAAGAATTATCGATCAGCCCCGGGCCGCGTCTGTTCGACGGCCAGCCGAGCTGGACCTTGCACGATCCGGTGCGCAATGTTTTTTTTCAGCTCGACTGGCCCAGTTTCGAAATGCTGAGCCGCTGGCATCTGAACGACGCCGCAGCCATCGTCGACGCCATCAATCGCGACACCGCCCTGCAACTCGACCACGAGGCATTCGGAAATTTCCTGCTGTTCTTGCGCGAGCAGAACCTGTTGCAGGTGACGCCCGGATCGGCTGCTGCCTTTGCCGCGTCGCGCGCTAGACAGCGCGGCAGCCTGTTCCAGTGGCTGCTGCACAACTACCTGTTCTTCCGCATTCCGCTGGTGCGCCCGGATGCCTGGCTGACCTGGCTGCAACCGCGCCTGGCCTTTCTGTTCAGCCCGACCTTCCGTCGCCTGACGGTCGCCGCCGGCATCTTTGGACTGCTCGGCGCCTATCGCGAATGGGATCGCTTCGCCGGCACGCTGATGGATACGCTGAGCTGGGAAGGCGCTGCGATGTATGGCGTGGCCGTAGTGTTTGCAAAGACCTGTCACGAACTGGGGCACGCGCTGACGGCCAAACGTTATGGCTGCCGCGTGCCGACCATGGGGCTGGCGTTCCTGGTAATGTGGCCGGTGGCATATACGGACACCAACGAGGTCTGGAAACTGCCGCGCCGCGGACAGCGTCTGGTCACCGAAATGGGCATCGCCGCCTGGGCCACGCTGGCCTGGGTCTGGCTGCCTGAAGGCGGCATCCGCCAAGCGGCTTTCTTGCTTTCCACCACCACATGGATTTCGACGCTGGCGATCAACGCCAGTCCGTTCATGCGCTTCGACGGATATTACATCCTGTCGGACTACCTGGGTTTGCCCAATTTACACAATCGCTGTTTCGCGCTGGCGCGCTGGGATCTGCGCGAGCGCCTGTTCGCGCTCGGCGAGCCGCCGCCGGAAGTGTTCCCGCCACACCGCCGGATCGGCTTGATCCTGTTTGCCTGGACGGTGTGGATTTACCGGCTGGTGCTGTTTCTCGGCATCGCCGCGCTGGTCTACCATTTCTTCATCAAGGCGGTCGGCATCCTGTTGTTCATCGTGGAAATGGTCTGGTTCGTGTCGCTGCCGCTCTGGAACGAAATGCAGGCTTGGCGTCGGCGTAGGTCGGCGCTCAGGCATAGCCGCCGGGCACGCTGCAGCGCCGTGCTGGCAGTAGCGCTGGCGCTGCTGTTCCTGCTGCCGTGGCCGGATCGCATCCGCACGTCCGGCATGCTGCAGCCGCAGACGCATATGGCGCTGTATGCACCGCCGCAATCCCAGGTCGAGTCGCTGCCGGTCTCGAACATGCAACAGGTGCCGGCCGGCCAGACTTTGCTGGGCCTAGGTTCTGCGGAACTGGACTTGCGCACCGGCGAGACTGACGCGCGCCAGCAATCCTTGTCGTGGCAATCGGCGGCAGCCGGTTTTGACGCCGCCACGCGCAAGGACTGGCAGGTGCTCAACGATCAGCTGGTTTTTTCACAGGCCGAGCAAGCCGCGGTCGGCGCCGATTTCCAACGCTACCGGCCGACCGCGCCGTATGCCGGAGTGCTGGTCGACGTCGATCCCGATTTACGCGTGGGCCAATGGCTAACAAATCGCGAGTACCTCGGTTCGCTGGTCGCGGCAGGAAAGTGGCAGGTCGTCACCTACGTCGGCGAAGACGCCGTGCATCGCATCGCGCCGGGCGACCGGGCGCTGTTCATCGCGGATGGACTTGGCAGTCGCACATTGTCTCTGACGGTAGCCAGCATCGACCGCGACGCCACCCGCACGCTGGGCGAGCCGGAACTGGCGACCATGTTCGGCGGCGACGTCCTGGCGCGAGAGAAGAGCGGTGTGATTTATCCCGAACAGGCGGTGTTCCGGGTGGCGCTTCACGTCGCGGAACCGCTCCCGGCCGAACAACAGGAATGGCGTGGGAAAGTGACGATCGCCGGCAAATGGGAAGTACCGGCGCTCAGATTCTTGCGTACTGCGGCTTCGGTGGCGTGGCGTGAAGCTGGATTTTGAGGCGGCATGAAACAGGGAATAGACTAATCAGCAACGTGCGAATTAGTTAGGTGGCTGGATACACGCCATGCCAAAATCGGACAGCGCTAAATCAGCGCTCAAGGTCCGCAATCGGCCAGGAGCGGACCTTGAGTGTCTTTGGCATCTCCCTGACTTTAGGGTAGTCATTGTCCGCAAATCAATTACCTTTTAAACTGGACAAGCTCTTTAACCTCAGATCATCTAGATGAACAATAAAAATCAAGCCGACTTCACTTGGGAGCATCCCGAGTTCGCTTTTTATCTGCCAGGAGAATGGCGTCACGTTTCGACGGAGGATGAGAGCAGGCTGGAGCTATACAGCGATCAGTCAGAAACCAGAATTACTCTCTCAATCGAGCCTTTGGTCATTCCTAGCCAAGACCATATTGATTGGGCGAACCGGCTGCTCACACTTCGCAGGAAGGCTCATGAGGATTGGCTTCTACTGCCGGAGAACATGGGCCGAAACCTAGAGATTTCGATAACTGATGAGAAGGTATCGCCTCTAGACGGCCTGGATAGTATCGAGGTCTCTTATCGCGGTCAGTACAAGAAAGTAAGCATGTTTGGTTTTATCGGATACGTGACTACCCGAAAGATCGTCAGTATGTTTTGCGAGACAAAGATTTCCTTTTCCCCCGGTCGTTCACAGATTTTTCAGACGGTCGCCAATGGGTTTAAAAACAAACTTCCATAACGAAGCCAAGATCCTGACCAATGGGCTTTAAAGAACTAAACGACTAAATTTTGGACTGCGGTTCTCGGCCAAGAACGGACAGCAGAACAGCGCACCATTTTTTTAATCACCGCAAATTATGCGGCGGCCTT
>NZ_AJHH01000540.1 GCF_000256565.1 Herbaspirillum lusitanum P6-12
GCATAATTTGCGGTGATTAAAGAGACTATTCTCCGCATCTCCTTTCGAATTCGCCCAGAAGCTACCATCTGACATAACCTCCAGTGCAGGCGCAAACTAATTCTCCATTCATCCGAAGGAGAATTAAATGAAATCGCTACATAATCCAACGATTCCTTGGAACAAAGGAAAAATAGTCGGGCAAAAGTCGCCTTTGAAGCTAAGTGAAATCTGGTCAATCCGAATTAGGCTTCAACTCTTTCAAAGGAGTCGAGAGCTAGCTTTGTTCAATTTAGCCATCGACAGCAAGCTGCGCGCATGTGACCTTGTAAAAATTCGGATTCAGGATCTTTGCCATGGCGATCATGTCGCGAACAGAGCGGCTGTGCTACAGCAGAAGACGAAACGGCCAGTTCAATTCGAAATAACGGCACCGACTCGAGAGAGCATTGCTAAATGGATTGGTGTTGCGGCACTAAGAACTGGAGACTTTCTATTTCCTAGCCGGCGACACGATTCTCCCCACATATCGACCAGACAGTACGCTCGTATTGTTAAGAAGTGGATCATTGATATTGGTCTCGACCCGTCTGCTTACGGAACGCATAGCATGCGCCGTACCAAGCCAACTCTCATTTACCGGCGGACTAAGAATTTACGAGCAGTTCAGCTGCTCCTAGGGCACACAAAACTAGAAAGCACCGTTCGATATCTAGGAATAGAGGTAGACGATGCACTTGAGCTTGCAGAGCAAACAGACGTTTGAAGCGGCCTGGCGCCATCGGTTAGTATCCGATGGCCGATACCGGTCGATTGCGGGCATCCATCTGTTACATGGAAATTCGCAGGTGCGAGACCATCTTCCCCATGAGTCCCTCTGCCTAAGGGATTTTTATTATCTATTTGTCGGTGGAACGCCTGCTGATGTCTGAGCCAACAGCACCCGCTGATATCGTAGTAACTCTTGAGATATCAGTAGCATGACATTCTCTACATTCCCGTTTGGAACTGGTAAATGAGCGACATTGCTCGTCATTTTCTGAATTAGACCAAGCGCACCCGAGGCCTTGGACGCATCTAGTTGCGCGCACACTGCCATTAAAACAATGTCCATAGAGTGCATTTTTGCAAACAAATACTCTATTTCATTTTCTTTCATGTTGTACTCTATTCTTAAAAATTCAACTATTTGCGAGGGAAATATGGAATGTGTATTAGTGGATATGCAGAAATATACCGCGTTAAAGAGCATGGTCGATCAGTCGGCACAGGCATACGCTGCTGCTACTTCGCTCATTGACTTACTCAACCACGCATTTTCCGGTACCGAATCACCTTTAGGGGTTGGTGCGTTGAAAATTTCCCCCATTGCCCTGGAGTCATTTGAATTTTCAGTTACTAGCGGAGTGACACAGGGAAGAATGACCTACGATGCGGAAATAATTGATGGTGCATATGTCGGCGCTCTTACATTGTGGAAGAGAAGTTTTAATGGCGAGGGCGCTCGAATTTGCACGAAAGTATGGAAAGTGTATCTGCCAGCAAACGACTCTCCGTATTACTTTGATGGTCGGCAACGACAGGCACTAGAGATTATTGGGCCCCGAGGAAAAAAGACAATACTTACAATCGGCACCACCTTCGTCGTGCGATTGATGGAAGAGTGAGACTTCCTAAAGCGAGATATCGAGGGGACGGTCAAAGGACAGTTTGAACTATCCGAATAGATGCTTGAATTCATGCTGCCCAGAACCTTCGTCATCTCGTTGGATATTCTGGCGAACGGCTGCTGCTGGCCGATTGCGGGCTTTCATGCCAAGCATGAAATGTGCTGGGTTCTGGCATGTACCGTACTAGCTCAATAGATTTCGGTCATCAAATAGAAATGTCCGCCTAGCGGCCGAATGATAATTTCAGAAGCCTCGTCTGCCTTCGGTTGCTTGGCCGCTCGGTCAGAACGGTCATAGACTAACGCGTGGGTTTCGATCCGACTCAGGAAATGGCCTCGTGATCCGAATCCCCACATCATCTTTCCCTCTTTCTCCGCAGGGAGATGATCAACGACCCAATTGTAATAGGGACGAGCAAGCTGGAATCGTAGCCAGTCCGAATCAAAGCCAAGCGACATGACCAGAGCGATCAGAAAAAATATAGCCGGCGCAGCTAGAATAAATATTAGTCGACGCCATTGCCGCCGCAGGACTGACATCACCACTTTTATCAGGCCTGCTATCGACAGCCCCAGAAAGCAGAGGATCATGCATGGCAATAGGAAGATCGTCCAGCCGGCATAACGCTCAATTTGGTCGACGGAATAAAGAAGCAGTGCTAGGGCCATCCACGACTTCACATAGATATGCGGAACACTGCTATTGATGTTTGACTCGCTGGGATACGTCATCTTATTCTTGATGTATGCGTTGTCTTTATATCTCCCAGTCTAAGGCTATTCGACTATTAGTTGTTGACAGCGGCCTGACGAAGCGGGGTGCTTCCCTGAAGATGCCCGCCATCTGGCCGAGTCATCCGTTAGCAACAATATAGCTCGATGGAAGTCCGTTTCTCGCCGGTTGCAGACCTGTTGCAGTAAGGTGTCCGACCAATTAGATATCCGCAAGCCGACGAAGAGCTTTTCCTGATTGATCGAAATTATCTGTCTTCAGCCAAGAGCGAATCGCATTCTTCCTAGCAGGCCATTCGGTTATCAACATCGAGTGCCATCTGATATCTCGTGTTCTCCCTTTAGCCACAGCTCCGGATCGCCATACCCCTTCAAAAGTGAAACCGTATCGCTCAGCTGCGCGGCGAGAAGGAATATTTTCTTCAAAGCACCGCCACACAAGCCGTGTATATCCCAAGTGGTCAAACACATACTCCATCAATATAAATACTGCCTCAGTTGAGACGTGAGAGCGCTGCATGCTCGGAGAAAACCAAATGCTTCCAATTTCTGCCGCAGACTCATGAGGATATACGTCACATATTGATAGCCAGCCTTTTGCCCGATTGCTGCCTCGGTCGACGACAGCCCAGAACGGCTGGTGGCTGCGACCCGCCAACTCTTGGATGACTGTACGAAGGGATTCAATATCGTCGAACGGACCATAGCGGAGATATTCCCAGGAGGATTCGGCGTTCTCAGCCGCATTCCAAAGGTCATCGATATGTCGTTCCGAAAGCGGTTCAAGCCGCACATAGCTACCCTCATGAATAATCTTTTCGGGGAAAGGACGTGGCAAAAGGCGATCGCTTAGCATTCAGTCAGTAATATAAAATAATCTTAGCGGAATTCAGGGGGCGGCTTTTGGCCGACAGAAGTCGTTTAGTTCACCACTGCAGCGGATACTTCAGTGAAAGAATTTACTTAGAAAGTAATTCATGTGCTCGCAGGAGCAATTGCCTGGATGCCGCGATTTCTCCATCCTCTGCGACGAACAATGATATCCCCAAGTAGTGTTCCAAATGCAGAGTCAATATCGCTGAACCAACTTTCAAATCCCAGTAACGCTGGTCTAAACCAGTAATTTTCGCTGTCCACTTTCCATCAAACGCGATTTCAAGCCGCTTCGCAATATCGTTAAATAGAAACTCATCTGCCTCAGGAGTTATTTCCAATGTGGATAGGTCAGAAGACAAATTCAAACTCAGATTCTTCATAGGGTTACACTTAATGGCCAAAATAGATGCCCGCTTCTGGCCGATAGCGGTCCTACTGTAACGTATCAGTCAGTAGGACCTATTGCCTGTTGCAGGCTCGAAACAAGATGATTTGCATACCAGTCGGTTAAATTTTTAATCGCATCTTGCGCTGGAGCTTCTTCAGAAGCTCCGATTATTCATGTCAGGCGAACTTCGAATCGGCAAGCCTTTGTCTATTTTTAACAATTAAATAACGAGGCTCAGTGTGGCGCCTCTGCGGCCTTCTGCCTGAAGAGAAATAGGGAGAGCAGCATGAAAGCTAGCAATGCTCCAGACGCCGTATAGCGGCTCAATTCTAAACCTCCTTGGCCATGTGGCTTGTCGAGAAAATCTCCAACCGCAGCACCAAGGGGACGCGTGAGGATAAAAGCTCCCCAGAAGAGTACGGTGCGCGATAGATTGGTTAAAAAATATGCCAGCAGAATGAGAAGTAACAGTGAGCCGAAGATGAGCGCCGCCCCTGTGTAGCCCAATCCGGCGGTATCGGCTGTCCAGTCGCCGAGGGCAGTCCCGAGCGTTTGCGAGAACATGATTGTCACCCAGTAGAAAGCCTCTGCCTTAGGCGAATTGATGCTATCAACCGAGACGGACCCGAGTGTACGGTGCCAGACAAAAAGCGATGCCAGCAGTAATGCTAGCAAGACGGTCGAGCCGCCCGCATATCCAATGCCAAGGGAGCGGTCTGCAAAGTCCGCCAATGTTGTTCCCACGGTCGTAGTGGCGACAATAGTCGTCCAATAGAGTAATGGACGAAATGATTTTGCCTTGATCTGGGCGGTGACAGCGGCTAGAAAGATTGTCGCGAATATACCGGTGCCGACGAGGTAGCCCAATTGCATTGACATTGATACGGCATCACCGCCGGTCTCGCCTAATGTTGTTGCGGCGATTTTGATAATCCAGAATATCAAAGTCACCTCTGGTACTTTAGCCAGTGATTGCTTAATCGTAGTCATATGCCATCCTGATCAGAACACTAAAGAAAAGTCAAAAACCATAATTTGACCTTACAGACACCGACTTAGCTAAAACTTAGGTCTCGGTGAGGAAGTCGCAGATCAGCCTCCGCAGGACTATTTCTCCCACTCCCTGTAAATGCTCTCGATGCTTTGAGACGATGTCTTCTTTGAAGTGAACAAATAGCAGCAATGCCCATGTTGTTAGCGAATCCGCACCTATGACTGTCCTAAGTCGGCTTGAGCAAACTCTCCATCGCATCAATTATTTGTGCAGGAGAAAACATCATGAGGCAATTGCCAGCGTCCCGCGTCGCTGAACTGATCAATAAAGTACCCGAAGTCACCCTGTCGTTCTGGATTATCAAGATTCTGTCGACCACTGTTGGTGAAACCGTTGCTGATTTTCTGGCGGTTGGCGTCGGCTGGGGGCAGGGATTGACCAGTGCCGTCATGGTGGTTTTTCTTGCGCTTGTGTTGTTCAATCAGGTAAGGATGCGCGGACATGAGCCCTGGAGCTACTGGCTGACGGTCGTTCTGGTCAGTGTAGTCGGCACGCAGATTACCGACCTGTTGACGGACGGTGTCGGCGTCAGTCTGTATTGGAGTACGACTGTATTTGCGGTGGTGCTCGCTGCAATTTTTACCGTCTGGTACATGATCGAACGGACCTTATCCATCCATGACGTCGTTACCCGCAGCCGCGAATCCTTTTATTGGCTGGCGATTCTCTGCACATTTGCGCTGGGTACTGCTGCCGGCGATCTCGCGACCGAGGCGCTTGAACTGGGCTTCAGCTGGGGCGCGATTATCTTCGGCACCCTGATTGCTCTAACCTATCTGAGCTGGCGCATGGGCGGCAATGCCGTTCTCACTTTCTGGATTGCCTATATTCTGACGCGCCCGTTCGGCGCCGCCCTCGGCGATCTGCTAACGCAATCCAAGACCTATGGCGGGTTCGGCATGGGCGCCATGTGGACCAGCATTCTGTTCCTCTCGGTGATTGTTTTGTTTGTTGTCATCGCACAGCGCGGGAAGGCTGGCCATCAAGCTGTGCCCACCGCCGAATGACATTTTTTAACTAAAAAAGGACATTCTTATGCGTCATTCCACATTCCTAGCGCCGTTCGGACGCATTAGTGTCGCCGCTTCCATCATCGCCCTGCTAGCGTTCACGGCCGGTTGTTCAAAATCGGGAGATCAGAATGCTGCCGGCGGGACAGCGACTCCCAGCGTGATGGCACCCGCGCAGCAAACGGCACAGGCACCGAAGCTTGGTGACGTGAGCGCTTTCCGTGCCATCGCTGTCGATGTATCCGCCAGCGTAGACAAGGGCGATCTGCCAGCAGCAAAGACACGGATCAAAGATCTGGAAACCCAATGGGATTCTGCCGAGGCCGGCTTGAAACCACGCGCAGCCGAAGACTGGCACAAGCTCGACAAAGCCATTGATCGAGCCCTGGAAGCATTGCGCAGCGGCGTACCTAATCAGGCCGAGTGCAAGACTGTGATGGCTGATCTGCTGAAGGCGTTTGATCGCCTTGGCAGCAACGGCAAGTAGGTGTGATTTTGCGTTACCGCCCGAGGCCCCGATATTCGCATGCTGGCTACAAAGTGCAGGCAGAGACCGTTAAAGTAACCTGAGGAAGCCATGAATTTGCTTGCCAAGGCACCGGTATATGGCGTCATGATCGCGGCACTGTGCTTGGTGCTAGCAAGCGTAGTGACGTTGGTGCGTCTGTTGTATGCCAAGCGGAGATGGAAGAAATTGGGCGAGGAATACAACCGCCGCAAAAGGCATCTATCTGTGATCTCAGGAAAATCAGACGCAAAATAGTGGTGCCGGTGCGTTGTCACACATGCCGTCATGGTGAACGGCGTTATTGTGGAAATGTAACGCGTACGCGCAAACCACCTTTCGTGCCGTCTTCATTTCTTATATTCGTGACAGTTGCTTTCGCAGCACTCCGGTCCAATATTGCTTTGACAATCGCCAGTCCCAGTCCAGAACCGGATTCTCCGCTTCCCAGTACGCGATAGAACGGATCGAAAATGCGTCCGACGTCGTCATCAGAGATTCCCGGGCCGCTGTCTTCGATATCGATGATCAGACGACGATCGCTTTTGTGGGCGCTCAAGATCAGGCGTCCGTATTCCGGCGTGTAACGAATCGCGTTGTCTACCAGATTCTTGATGACAACGATGCAGTCGAAATGATGTCCATGAAAATAGACGTCGTCGGCGGAGCTGACTTCCACTTCCAGTTTCTTAGCTTCCGCCATCGGCATCAGATCTTCCAGCACCTCCCTGAACATATCCTGCATTTTTACGGTAGAGACAACTTGCCGCGATGTTGCTTGCGCGCGTGCCATGAGGAGCAACTGCTCCAGCAACGTACGCATGCGCTGCATGCCGCCGCGCAACGTCGCCAGACGCTCTGAAGCGGCCGGCGGCAGTTCGATCTTGGCAAGATTTTCGGCCTGCAGCGAGAGTGCCGTCAGCGGGGAGCGCAACTCATGCGCGGCATCGGCGACAAAACGCTTTTGCATTTCCATCGATTTCTCCACTCGTAATAACAAGGCATTGATCGATGCGGTAAATGGTTTGATTTCTGCCGGTACCTTTTCGTCGTCCATAGCGCTGAGATCGGCTTCGCTACGACGATCAAGTTCGCTAGAAAGTCTTGCGACCGGTTTGAGCATCTGGCGAATCAATACATTGACGACGATCAGCAGCACGGGCATGAGAATGAGGAAAGGCAACACCGTACGCAACCCGCTGCCGTGGGCAATTTCATCTCGTACCTCGGTACGCTGGCCGATGACCAGACGGTCACCAGTAGACAGATCGCGGATGAAAAGCCGCCAGGCGTGGTGGCTGGACTGGAACGTCTGAATTCCTTCCGGCAGATTTGGTGGCAGGCTCAGTTTTTCATTGTGGCGCACTGAAATTTCCGAGCCATGTTTTCCCATGACTTGCACAATCACCTGAGATTCCGGGTCGGCGGTCTCCTCGGTGATTTCAGTAATGACGAATCCCGGCGCAGGTCTTTGCTGCTCCATCAGGCCTGCGATCTGGCGAAGCTGATCGTCCTGGAATTCATAAGCTTCGGCGAAGGCTCCCTGGAAAGAAAAGTAGCCACCTCCCAGTGCCGCAACGACAATGACCAGCGATACCCAGAATAAAAGCTGGGCCTGCAAGGACTGCGTTATTTTTCTTTTGAAACCATCCATCCCAAACCTCTGACATTCTTGATAATCTGGTTACCCAATTTTTTACGAATGGAGTGAATCAGATATTCAACGGCATTGCTTTCTACTTCTTCGTTCCAGCCATAAATCCTATCCTCTAGATCTTGTCGCGAAAGGATCGCGCCCGGCCGCAACAGCAACGATTGCATGAGGCTGAATTCGCGCGAGGACAAGCGCAAGGTATTTCCTTCGAAGGTGATCTCTCGTGTAGCAGGAATCAGGTGGATGGCGCCATTGGTCAATATCGGATTGCCGCTCCCACCGTTACGGCGAAGCACGGCGCGCATTGCGCGCCAGCAATTCGCCCATTTCAAACGGCTTGATGACATAGTCGTCAGCTCCCGCGTCCAGGCCTCGGATCCGATCTTCCAGCGCATCGCGAGCGGTGATAATGACGACCGGCGTGGGGACTTCGCTGTCGCGGATGTTCCGCAATACTTCGAAGCCATCAAGATGTGGCAAGCCAAGGTCGAGCAGCACCAGACCGTATTGTTGTGCTCTGACCGAGACTTCGGCAGCGCGGCCGTCGGACACGCAATCGACGGCGTAGGACGCATCTTTCAGCGCCAGCTCGATTGCTTGAGCAATCATGCGGTCATCTTCAACCAAAAGCACTCTCACAATCCGTCTGGCTCCTTGCTTCAAATAGTTATGACTTTGTCGGCGAGACTTGTCGCTCGCAGGTAATGTTTCCCAAGATGAAGCAAGTTCACGACAGAAGTGTACTCCTGCCTTCCTGAGGCTAAAGTAGACGAAAAGACTTAGTGGAGACTGAGGTTGTCTTCTTGGAATGGCAGATCAATGTCCGCAGAGAAATATTGTCGCGAAAAAACCTAATTTTTAACTAATTCTAAGCGTCTAAGCTTCGCAAAGTTTTCTGGACAATCTCCCTGTCGGCGACCATCGTCACGGCAACGCAGCCCGTCGGATACCATCTGGTACGGGAGCACCCGACAATCTAGTGAGATATTTACTCCCAGCTTTTTAATATTCACTTATCACTCTTCAGGTCATGATGTCTTATACAGGAATTCCTAGAGCGGGTTCAACTGAAGTCCTTCAGGTCGAGGGGCTGTATTCGGCGCTCGCGGGTCCATACTCTTTCGGGCTGAACGGCGGTGAATGTTTAGTTGTCAGCGGTCCTTCGGGAGCCGGCAAGAGTGAACTGCTGAGGATGATCGCGGATCTCGATGAAAACACCGGCGAGATCAGTCTGCACGGCATCCGACGCCAGGAGATGGCTGCACCTGAATGGCGCCGCCGGGTGGTGTACCAATCCGCCGAGCCGGCCTGGTGGGAACCCACTGTCGGTGAGCATTTTGAGCCAAGCGGTCTTGAAGAGGCCTGTATCCTGCTAGCACAGCTTAATCTTCCGTACGGCATACTAAATGCGGAAATTTCGCGCTTGTCTACCGGTGAGCGCCAGCGCCTGGCGCTGATTCGTTCTTTGCTGATCCGGCCGAAGGTTTTGTTGCTGGACGAACCGACCGGCGCGTTGGACCAGGTCAATACAGCAGCCGTCGAAGCAGTCTTGCGCGACAGCTTGCATGCCGGTCTGGCGCTCGTTCTCGTGACGCACTCGGCTGAGCAGGCAGAACGGCTCGGCAATCACCGCCTGGAGATCACGCGAAGGAAGGCATCATGATGCTGCAGCCCATTTCTGCGTCCGATCTCGCGATCGCCTCCGTACTGGTGATGATCAACGCCGTCATTTCGATCGGGCTCGGCCTGCAGCTGCATAAGCCGGTGTTGTGGGCGGCGGTGCGCATGGTAGTGCAATTGCTGTTGGTCGGCTTGCTGTTACGCCACGTGCTGGAACTCAGATCACCGCTGGCGACGTCGCTGGTCATCCTGGCCATGATCTTGGCGGCGGCGCGAGAAGTGGCCGTCCGCCCAAAATGGCGTCTCAAAGGTTGGAAAAGCTATGGCATCAGCACTGCAATGGTCAGTGCAACGTCGATTGCTACAGTACTGTTGGCGCTGCTGACGGCGATTCGGCCGTCGCCTTGGTATGACGCCCACTATGCGGTGCCTCTGATGGGCATTGTGCTGGGTAGCGTGCTGAATTCCGCGAGCCTGGGACTGGACATCTTCTTTAGCGGCGTGACGTCGTCGCGCAATGTGGTCGAGGGACGTCTTGCACTGGGGGCAACGCGCTATGAAGCGCTCGCCCCCCATATGCGCAACGCCATCCGCAGCGGCTTGATTCCTGTGATCAATCAGATGTCCGCGGCGGGCATCATCACTTTACCTGGCATCATGTCCGGTCAGATTCTGGCTGGTGTCGACGCCGTCAACGCAGCTAAATACCAGATTCTTCTCATGTTCATTCTCGCCGGCGCCAGTGGCTTGGCGGCGACCGGCAGCATTTACCTGGCGGCCAACGCGATTACCGATGAGCGGCATCGTCTTCGCTGTGATCGGCTGGAAAATAAAAAAAACGGCGCATGATCGGCATTATCCAATAATCATGGATACGCGCCGGTGCGCCGCAACCTCAGTACTATTCCGCCCACCTTTGGCGACGGGGCGGCCATCGCTATCTGTTAAAAGCGCGTGCGCATGCCAACTGCCAGCTCCGTCTGGTTCTTGAAGCCGTTGGCGGAACCAACGCGGTAGTTATCCGTGAGTTTCATGTAGTCGGCTGCCACATACAATTCCGTCCGTTTGGACAGATGATAGAAGGCCGAGGCGTACAGCGTTGCTTTTTTGCCGGAGCCGGTAACGGTGGAGTTAGTGGCGTCCGAGAAGGCATTCAGCGTGCTGCTGCCATCGGAACTGATCGCAGCGTTTTTGGCTTTCATGACTTGATAGCCGAGCTCATAATCCATTACACCCTGGGGAGTGAGCTTTGCCGACACTGTCCATGCATTGTCAGTACGTGTGCCCAGTGCACCTTGTTCCGCAGTGTAATGGAAGTAACCGGCGTTCAGGCGGACGAGATCCATGATGTAGCTGCCGCCCAGCGAATAGGCCTTGTGTTTTTCAGTGCTGGAATTGAGCTTGTTATTGGTGTTGGCTTCGTTGTAAAAACCTGAAATGACGTAATTGCTGCCGTTGTAGCCCAATGCAAACGCTTTGGTGGTGCCGCTGTTCATGGCGCCTGCCACTTCGCCAAATTGATATCCTGCACCTACCACGATGCCGTTGTTGAAGACCTTTTTCCACACCACGCCGTTGTCATAGCGTGTGCCAGTCGCACTACCCGAGTAGAAAATCAGTTGCTTGAAATTGTTGTTGTTGGTGAAGCCACCTTCTTCGTAGCCCAATTTGCTTGAGCCGTACGCATCGCCGTAAATCTGGGAGAAATCGCGTACCAGGGTATTCTGACGGCCGATCGTGACTTTGCCGAAGGTTTCATTGTTCTGCAGACCGACCCACGAATCGCGGTTGAACAAGACGCCGGGTGTATCCATCGCGCCCGTGGCTACCAGATACTCCGCTTCCAGTTTGAAGATCGCTCCGGTGCCGCCACCGAGATCTTCCTTGCCCTGAAATCCGAGGCGGTTGCCGCTGAACCAGGCCGTTGATATGCCTGTGAGGCGTGCGCCGTTGGCATTGGCATTGTTGGTTGTACTGATGGTTGCGTCGATCAGTCCATATACAGTGACGCTGGATTGTGCGCTGGCGTTACCATAGGAGGCGACGGCGCCGAGCATGGCGATGCTCAAGAGTGATTTTTTCATTCGATAGTCTCCGGTCTGTTTTTAATGTGCCGGACAGTGCTTTGTCTGGCCGGCTGACTATAGAATTCGCCAACTTACGATTTGCTTTCATTTCATATGGAACGTTTGCTTTGTACAACAAGATGGAATTTCATCTATCGAAAGGAAACAGAAAGCTTCGTTGTGATAGCACTGATTTCTGGCCATCGTGCATGCTATTCCTGCTGTACCGGAAAGCGAACCCATACGATCAATCCACTATGGTTAATCGGTGAGCCAAGGGTGATGACCGCGCCGATAGCCGCTACGATCTCTCGGACAATGGCTAGTCCGAGGCCGGTCCCATGATGCTTGCCGGCATCGATGCGATAAAAGCGTTCGAAGACGCGTTCGCGTTCTGATTCAGGGATGCCGGGGCCATTGTCTTCCACCTTCAGAAGTACCGCGCCGTCATGACGTTCCACGGAAACCGTGACGACGCCACCGACCAGCGTGTAGCGCAAGGCATTGTCCACCAGATTGCTGACGAGTTCGTCGAGCAGGCCGGCCGTGTCAGTCAAGCAGATCTGCTCTTCCTTGCATTCGAAGCCCAGGTCAATGCCACGATCCTGAGCGACGATGGCAAGTTCTTCAAAGACCTGCTGGACCACTCTCACCAGATCGACCTTCTGCGCGTGCTGCAGCCGTCTGGTGCTGATGGCACCTGCATTGGAGAGTGTCAGGAGTTGATTGACCAGCCTGATTCCATGCTGTACGCCGCCGTTGATGGCACGTAGCGCCGCATTCTTTCCGTCGATGGTCTCGCTGCGCAAACCGTAGTCGACCTGCGTATTGAGTGCCGCCAGCGGGGTGCGCAACTGATGTGAGGCGTTAGCGATGAAACGGTCATGCGCAGTCATGTGCTCGTCGAGGCGGCCCACATAGTGATTGATCGCATCCACCAGCGGAACAAGTTCGTTGGGAACGGGAGTTGCGTCCAGCGGTTCGAGCGAACTGGGCTGGCGATTCTGGACATGATCGCGCAGACGCATGGTCGGCGCCAGGCCGCGGCGCATGCCAATCCATGCGAGGCCGGCGACCAGAAGCATGATCAGCAATTGCTGTTGAATCGTATGTTCCCAGACCCCGTCGGACAGTATTTTATGCGCATGCAGAGTCTGGGCAACTTCGACGATGACGGTTGTTTCCGAGGGGGCGGCAATGACAGATTTTGTGTACGCGACGATTCTCACCGGCTGCTGGCGAAACTGTGCGCTGAAATGCACTGCAGCGTCCATGCGTGCAGGCGCACGCGGAAGCGGGAAATCCTCGGAGCCGGCCAGCAGTGTCCCGTTGGAGGAGGTGACGCGATAGTAGACGTGATCCTGCGCCGCCGATTCAAAAAGCTCGAGCGCCGACGGCGGCACACTGACTTCAAAAATATCGTCGTCGTAGCGGATCTGTTCCGCAATGATCCGCGCCGCGCCGAGCAACATCCGATCCTGGACCACGGTAGCCATCTCGATGGCATTCTTGTAGGCAACCCAACTGTTGAACGCCACAAATACCGCCAATGGAACCAGCAACCACACAAGCAGTTGCCCTCGCAAGCTATTGAATTGCATGGTGGTGCTTTAGCAGATAGCCAAGTCCTCGCAGCGTAATAATGGAGGCATCGCAGTCACTCAGTTTTTTTCGCAACCTGTGGATGTAGACCTCGATGGCATCGAAAGACGATTCGTCCTCCATGGAAAAGAGACTCTCCGCGAGCATTTTTTTGCTGACGGTCTTGCCAGCCTTGAGCATGAGTATTTCCAGTATCGCGTGCTCGCGCCCGGTGACGGACAAAGGCAACTCCGCCACGGTGAAGATGCGCGTATTGCTGTCGTAGATCAGCGATCCGCATTGCCATACCGGATTGGGGCGCTGCCCTGATCGTCGCAGCAACGCACGAATCCGCGCTTCCAGTTCGCTGACCTCGAAGGGCTTTCCCATATAGTCGTCCGCCCCCAGGTCCAGGCTCAATACTCTGCCCTGAACGGAATTGGCCGCGGTCAGCATGAGTACCGGTACCGCGTTATTGCGGGCGCGCAAGCGTTTGACCACTTCGTTGCCATTGAGCTTTGGCAGCGCTATGTCGAGAATAATGAGATCGTATTGCTGCGTGAGCAGCAAATGATCGGCATCAGCGCCATCATGGACGCAGTCGACCGAATAGTTGTTGCGTTGCAATGTGAGCATCAGCCAATCTGCAAGAGGCTTATGATCCTCGACCAGAAGAAGGCGCATTCTTGTCTCCTCGTTATTATTAAAATAGGCTCATTGCCATGATCAGCGTGGCGATGAGCATGCAAACTTCGATGTCTTATGCATCAGATTGCGTTTGCAGAGAACTGCCTTTTGAAACTCGTTACAAAACCGTGTTCCGCGTCGAGATAGGAAGCTCAATTTGAGAAGGTGAATGTTTAAACGGGCGTCAACATATAAAGTGGATATGAACCGGCCCGGTATTGCATGAGCGGACCGGTTCATTTTCCAAGCTTAAGCTGGTACGGCGCTTTGCTTGGTATGACTATGTTGTTGCTTGGCCAAGACTTTCATTGCCTGACGGTCTCCCCCCTGCGCCTCTTTAGTTGTTTGCGCAGCAGTCTCAGTCGCTTCCGCCAGCGCAACGCGGGCTGCATTGCTTATTGTCACCGTGTCGGTTTTCACCGGGTTGCCGGTTGACGGTGGTGTAGATGAAGTAGTGTCGTTCACAGAGGTCGCCTTAGGTGTACTCGCGGCTGTGTAATCGGTTTGCTTTGTGGCATATGCCGCTGTATTTGTACTCACGTTCATGTTGATTCTCCAGAAAGATATTGGTTGATCATCTTGTTCCCCTGCGTTCGTGCATGAGGCTGACCGCCTTCGGCAAATGCGTTAGCCGGAGCTCGCCTCGACGATAGGCTAGCGGGCTTCACTTAGCAGTCACTTAGGCCTTTCCCTTTGTTGTCATGCGACGACAGAGGTCTGGGCATGGCAATATCAGCCGGAAGATGCCAGCGGACAACGGTTGTCAGCCTGCGACGGATAGCGTTTTCGGCCGCGACGCCGTTACGCGTACACGCCCGAGCGCCCATACGATGCCGATCCAGTAGGCGGCATAGACTGCGACGCTCATTAACGCCGGTTGGCCGCGATAGCCGATCATTGACGACAACAAGCTGCCTGGTTTTGACGATTCATCCAATAGCCATGTGGTGTTCCATACGGGCGCGGTGAGAAAGGAGGCGATGTTTGCGCCGGCCAGGGCGTCGCTGCTTCAATCAGTGTATCGATGAGCCTTTCAATGCCGTTGAGAAATAAGCCGACGTCCAGGAACAGCAAGATGATCTCGGTGACCTGGAAGAACCTTTGCCAGGAAAAGAATTTTCCGCCCATCTGCAGAAGGTAAAAGGTCAGGAGCCGAGCGCCAGTCCCAGTGCGGCTGCAATGTTCATCTCTAGTGTTCCGTCGGCGTGCATTCCCATGCCGATCCCGTAGAGAAAGACCACCATCTCGCTGCCTTCGCGGGCGATGGCAGGCGCCGTCAGGAAGAACACCCCCCCACCAGGTGCGCGTCGACACGTTGGTTTCCAGGGGGCTGAGGAGCGAGGCTCGCAATGTCCGGCCATGCTTTCTCATCCAGAACACCATGTGGACGATCAGCGCAGCAGCGGAAAGCACGAGC
Organism: Herbaspirillum lusitanum P6-12; assembly: GCF_000256565.1. Taxonomy (GTDB): domain Bacteria; phylum Pseudomonadota; class Gammaproteobacteria; order Burkholderiales; family Burkholderiaceae_D; genus Herbaspirillum; species Herbaspirillum lusitanum. The sequence goes on from NZ_AJHH01000540.1 coordinate 15,239, forward strand.
GTAATTTGAAAATAGGTTTGCGTGTCTCCGGCAATGAGTTCGCCGAAACCCATCAGCGCGGCGCCGACGGCAATCGCCAGCAGCAGCCCGAAGCCCACGCCACCGATCAGATAAGGCAAGCCGCGCCGCGCGACATCTCCGCTGTGCCTGATCCAGCCGTACAAGATTCCGACGATCAGAAGCGCTTCCACGTTTTCTCGCCAGACGGTAAAACAGAACCTGCCCCATATTTCTCCCCGGCTAATGATGCGCAAAAACACGCGCGTTATGATATCTGGGCAGACTTAGCCGATCCTTAGGGCGGCGGTAAAGATGCTTTATGGCAAACAACAGGAAGTCCGGGATTCTTGCAACGGACGAGAAGGACTGGCGGTTACCTGATAAACCTAATAAAGAACTAAGTCGCGCTGCCTATGCTTGCACGTCTCATCAAAGACGGAGAAACGACGACATGCAAGTCAAACGAACTACGCTCAGCCTGCAGAGCATATTTGCGGTGCTGGCCGCCTCGCTCTGGCTTTTTGGCGTGCTCGCGGAAGACGTTGTAGAACAAGATCCGTTTTCCTTTGATCCGGCATTGCTGCTATACCTCCACCATCAGGCGACACCGGCATTGGACCGCATCATGGTCTTCATCACTAATGCCGGATCTGCTGCGGTACTGATACCGATCGAGATCGCGCTGGCGACTTTCTTTCTTTTCAGAAAAAGATGGTGGGAACTAAAGTTTTTTTGTGTTCTTATCGGCGGCACCGGCGCTCTCAATTTTGTGGCGAAACAGTTGTTCGCTCGCAGCCGGCCGGATCTCTGGGTATCGATCGTTGCCGAACATACCTACAGTTTTCCCAGTGGGCATGCGATGCATTCCGTCGCGCTTGCATGCGCTCTCGGTATTTTCTTGCGCCGTACTGAAATGCGCTATCCGGCGATGATGCTCGGCATTCTCTTTGTGCTGCTGATCGGTGTCTCCAGGCTCTATCTGGGTGTGCACTATCCGTCCGATGTGCTCGCGGGATGGAGTGCGGCGATCGCTTGGAGCACCGCGGTATTTCTCCTTTTTCCGCCACAGCATGTTAAAAATTAACCATTTTTAATAAAGTGCCAACTGGGAGTTAACGCATCACCTAGTTTGACTGCTTCTCCACGCCAAAACTTCTTGCTAACTCGCTTGCATTCAACAGGCATAAGATCTTCCAAGTCAGAATTGAGCAGGCTAGTGACTAATACATCTAGTTCTCTTGGAGTTTGGCAAATAGGTGTTACAGGTGGGTGAAGTTCTTCAATCCAAACCTGGCGGGATACTGCGTCATAGGCCGTAGCCAGAAATGACTGCAATGACTCGAACACCACTCGGCTGTCGCCGTCATGGTCCAAGAAAAATATGGATCCAGCCAGCGCTCCCTTGGTGATCAGTAAGTGATGATTACTAGTTTCGGCATCGTCAAGCACGAGGGATTCCGCTGTCTCTACAAAAGGATGACCGCGCAGAGCTCGGGAAAATTTGAGGGCCTCATGTTGACTAAGAAGATTAAGGCCTAGTCCCTGATGGCCGGATAGATGGCCGTCACTTATTTTCTTAAAGTACGAGGCAATGTCTGCCCCAAGTGGTGTGGCCTCATCCAGCATAGTTTTTCCTTCCATATTTGAATCACCTCTACAGCTCGGCCGCTTCTGGCCGGACGCGGATAACAATGTTGTCGGCCATTTTCATCAACAAGTCTGCAATGCCACGGCGACGATATGCTGGCACTACGTACACGTTGAGTACATAGCCGCGCTTAGCTTGATATGGATGAGTCGGCCATTTTCATCAACAAGTCTGCAATGCCACGGCGACGATATGCTGGCACTACGTACACGTTGAGTACATAGCCGCGCTTAGCTTGATATGGATGAGATGGGTGAGGCGGCCAATC
>NZ_AJHH01000541.1 GCF_000256565.1 Herbaspirillum lusitanum P6-12
CATCAAGCCGCATCAAGCCGATGCCGGCTACGACGTCATCGTTATCAGTGGCAAGAAATCCGAAATAGCTACCATCTGCGATTCTGGGTTCCAACCAATTTCGAAAATTAGGTGCCATCGCAGCCAGAGCTGTTTCATCCCGGCCCGCCTCTCGAAACATCAATTCTCGATGTTGGCAGATTAAATTCAAGTCGTCAGAACAGATATCACGAATTTCCATTTCGCCTCTTTCTTCAGTTTCTTCGCCTGGAATGATTTTTGAATGTCCGAAACTGGCCGGTTGCGGAGGTTAACTATCGGATTTCAAAGGGACCGTATTCAGAGCCTTGCGGAGCATAGGCTTGGTGTACAACTCTTCATTCGTGCCTGCTAGCTGTCCAAGGTGCAAATATTCACCTTCGTCGAAGGCTCTATATATGGCCCAAGAAAATTCAGAAAATGTCTCAAGAGGTGCCCAAGCAGACAAAGAGTTTATTGCACAGTCGGCTTTATCGAATTTCAAAAAATTATCTAGGTAGCGCTGCGCAACTTCTTTGGTGAAGCTTTCGCAGAATGCGTTGCGCGAACCGCTGTGCGAAACCAATAGCAAATCAAATGCGTCATCATCTGGCCGAGCATTTTTATCGATTTGGTTAAGGATGTCGTCTATATTCATTCTTAAAATGTGAATGACCGTTACTGGCCGGAAGCAGACTAAGTAATCCGCAGGAACATGCCAGCTTTCTGAGGTGGCAATGACATCTCAAAGCCGTATCGCCGATAGAACTCGGGCGTTCCATGGTCTGCCATTAAGCTTACGTATGCCGTTGCCGGTGCAGTTTCATGGATGAATTTCATTAAGCGTTCCATAATCATGTGTCCGAGGCCTTTCTTCTGATGGGGCGGCAAGACGGCGATATCCACAATCTCAAAGAAACAGCCGCCGTCACCAATGACACGTCCGATTCCCACCGGAATTTCTTCGGCATAGACAACTACGCTGAATAAGCCATTCTTCAAACCAATGGCGGCAGCTTCTGGAGATTTTCTGCTGAGGCCAGCTGCTAGCCTCGTCTCTATATAGACGGTTGCATCAGGCACTTCTTCACGAATGTGATAACGCATGGCGGGGCTTCGGGAAGAAAAGTTCATTATGTGATTACCTCCGTTTCTGGCCGATTGCGGAAGCAACGCGACAATCTAATTGTAATTTGGCCAAGCAAGCTGGACGGCACAAATACAGGACGTGATGAGTGCTGTGGAGTTCGCTGGCAGATTCGTGGGATTTCTTCGTAGCCTCGCCCAGACCACTCCAAGCTCGCCAAGACATTCCCTCCCTGTGGCCCCAGCTGTCATTGCGTCATGAACTTGGTGGGCTTCGTCCTCTCGCCCAAGTCGTGAGAGTTCTTCTGCGAGTCTGCGAAAGCAATCATATCCGTCGTTAGAGGCCATATTAGTCTGCAAAAATTCAGATTTAAGTGGTTTGATGAAGAGTCTGCTTCTGGCCGGCACCAGTCCCTCGGCTTGGATTTAGCTAGCGAGGACGATAGAGCAATGCGTCAGAGAGTTCATAGGAGGCCAAAGGGCCTTTTTTAACCATATTCATTTCAAACTGTTCGACAGGTTTCAGATACGCGAACACATCAAGCGTATCTCGCTCATCGCCTTCCGCAGCAGTCACAGATATTTGAAGTCGCTTGTTGTAGATTTGCATCGAAAACTGACCCACTTTGCTGGGAATTTTGCATCGAAAATTGACCCACGTTTGATACACAATCCTACCTAAGCAATCAGGTAGGAGATTGGAGTGATCGACGTGGCATTACTAGGAATTATTCGGCGCTGGCACTTACGTGACCAGATATCGCTAAGGGAGATCGCCAAGCGACTTGGCATCTCCAGGAACACCGTTAGACGTTACCTGCGCTCTGAAACTGTAGAGCCAGCCTACGCTGACCGGCGTTCAGCCAGTGCTCTGGATGTGTACACATTCAAACTATCTGCATGGCTTAAAACCGAATCCACCAAATCTAGGAAGCAAAAGCGAAGTCTCAAGCAGATGCACGCAGACTTGTGTGTGTTGGGATTTGAAGGCTCTTATGATCGCGTTGCCGCGTTCGCCCGGCAATGGAAAGTGGATCAGTTAGACAGGGTCAATGCTGCGAGCAAAGGAACACGCTCCTCTTGGAGCGGTTTTTTGCTTTTTGGACGCGGAGGTTCCCGCAACATCTCACCTTCGATGTGAGAGGGGATATCTTTGCCTAGAATTTAATGTGAACCTAAGGAGGTCTGCAATGAAGGAAGAAAAGCCGAAAGATCCATCCCCTCCAGCCGAGACTACGGACAAGCCGCGTTTGATAAAGATGGGCGGGAAAAGAAAAATACGTGCGATGACTGCCGACGATTGGGAAAAAGTGAAAGCATATGTAGCCGACCCTAATAACAAGCGCCGATATCCCGAGATCAGACTTGACGAGGAAGACGTGGACAGAGTGTTTGGAAAGAAAAAATAGATCGCTAAAAGTTTTGATTCGATTAGCGCAAAATCGTGTCGCCGAACAAGCTTTTGATTCGATTTTGCAGCCCCTAAATCTAGCTCAGCAAAAGCGCTTTCGCAAGAGTGGCCAGAAGCGACTTCTAGGGCAATTGAATCATCGGCGACTAAGTGCGAGTGACGCGGATTACAGTTTGATATTCTTCGTTGTCCGCAATCCATAAGCGGAAGTTCACATACGCCCCATTAATTGAGTCTTTAACCTAGGCAGCTCAACGTGCACCCCACGCCCGATTCGACCTACATTCTGCAAACGACTAATCACGCCGAATGCTTGGGTCTCTAGCTAAACGTACCATCTCCGCGCGATCCACTGGCGTCACTACGTGTACGCGCTTGGACATCATGTTTATAACTTTGCCGCTGGATATCAGTTTAGTAAGAACTTCGGATTGTTCACCGGACTTTGCGCGTAGCAACGCCTGATCACGAAGCGATATAATCCGTTGTTGCGCAACAGAAACGTTTTGTTTGTCAGACATTTTGCGCCTCCTAAAGACAGCCTTCATTCCAAATATGATACTGGCGTTTGCGAAGATATGATATCAAGCAAAAAAATCAAACCTTATCAGGCGTTTTTAACCCATTGCTTCCCGCACACAGGACTGGTCTTCATCGCCATCAGACAAGCTTATAGTCCTTTAATTTCTCGATGTGACTAGCAAAAATGCATATTCTGTAAAGAATGTGATGAGCTAGTTCGGCGATATTGATAGAAATGCCACAACACAATTTACGAGAATGGTTTGTGTCAGCGAAGGCTGGAAGCGTTGTTTTGCCGTATAGATTTGGAAGCATAGCCCTGCCGTAACGGCAATACTATGGTTCCAGCTTCACTGGGATGAAACGGAGAACTGCAAATATGGTGCGGCTGGCGGGGATCGAACCCACGACCCTTGGCTTCGGAGGCCAATACTCTATCCACTGAGCTACAGCCGCTTTTGGGACGAACGTCGAAGAGGGATGAAGGATACAGTTTTTCCCCCGCCCCGTCCACGGCGGGCAACTATTTTCCGTTCCCAATGAATTACATTGTGTCTATAATCTTAGGTTGGGCGAGACAGCGCTTCTCTAAACAGTAATAAACACCGATTTTCCAAAAAATTCGGGTCAACGCTTTCGAAGAATATTGCACTGAGGGAACTATGAGCGACGCACATAACGAACACCACGAATCCGCAATCAAAACGCCGAAACAGTTGATCGCTGCTGTATCGGCAGGCTTTCTGATCCCCATCGTCTGTATCGTCCTGCTGGTTGAGTACGTCACCAACGGCCAGACGACCGGGGGGAAATGATCGCCGCGCGCATCAAGCCCGTGGCCAGCGAAGGCTTCACTTTCCGTGATGCCAACGCGCCCAAGCAATTGCTGAGCGGTGAAGAAGTCTTCAAATCCACCTGCGCAGCCTGCCACGGCGCCGGCATCGCAGGCGCACCGAAGGTCGGCGATCCTGCCGCCTGGAAAGCGCGCATCGGCGAAGGCTACGACAAACTGTTGGCGCACGCCATCAACGGCCTGAACGCAATGCCTCCGAAAGGCGGCAATCCTGATCTGGACGACGTGGAAATCGCCCGCACCGTGGTCTACATGGCCAATCAGTCCGGTGCCAAGTTCAAGGAACCCGAAGTGAAGGCTCCAGCCGCTGCTCCGGCTGCCGCTCCCGCAGAAAAGAAATAATCAATATCAAGTAGGCGTCGCCTCCCCGAAAAAATAACAACGCTGGTTGGGACT
>NZ_AJHH01000542.1 GCF_000256565.1 Herbaspirillum lusitanum P6-12
CCCGCACTGCGGGGCTTTTTTATTGTTGCGACCAACCCTGATCAACGCTGCTGCGGTTCTGCCACGAAGATTTCAACGCGGCGATTCTTTGCCCGGTTTGCTTCGGTGTCATTGGCCACCAGCGGCTCGTGCGAACCGCGGCCGTCAATGTGGAAACGGCCCGGAGAGACGCCGCGCGCCGTCAGGTAATCACGTGTACGGGCAGCGCGTTCCATCGACAAGGGATTGTTGACGGCGTCGCTGCCGGTGCTGTCGGTGTGGCCGATGATGTTCACCGTGGTGGCCGGGTTTTCGTTGAGCGTGGCGGCGAATTTATCGAGCACTGCGCGGAAGTTCGGCTGGATGTCGGCGCGACCGGTATTGAAGGAAATGTCACTCGGAATCTCCAGCTTCAAGCGGTTATCCTGGGTCTGCGTCACTTGCACGCCGGTACCCTGAGTGGCTTGCTCCATGGCGCGCTTCTGGTTTTCCATGCGATTCGACCAGACGTTGCCGATGACCGCGCCCAGGCCTGCACCGATGGCGGCGCCCGCTGCCGTACGGCCTCCACCGCCGCCGCCCGTTGCAGCGCCGAGAATGCCGCCCACGCCGGCGCCGATACCGGCGCCCGTAGCCGTACCGCGCTGGGTCGCGGTCATGTCCGCACAACCGGTTGCGGCCAGAGTCAGCGCCAGCGCGCCGAGAGTTAATTTACGCATGATGATTTCCTTTATTCGTATGATTCCATGCGCCGTCGAACGGCGGGCATTGTTGCAGATCCGATTTCGGCGCTATTTCGGCGCTATTCGCCATCAGGCGTGGAAGCGTCGTCAGTATCGGCACCGGCGCTCTGTTCGCGATCCTTGCGGCGCGTCAGGTAATACGCGACAGCCCCGCCCGCACTGATTACCGCGCCGTATAGCAAGGGCTTGCGCAGGTAGCGCCTGGACAGCAGCGAGATGCCGCCGATCAGCAGCGGCGATAGCGATTGCAGGTTGCTGCCGCCCTTGCCCGACAAGGCGCCGCTGAAGGTGGAAGACACTGCGCCGACGATACGGTTGAAGGCGCCCTTGGCTAGCGATTCGGCATTCAGGTTGGCGCGCACGGTGCCGCGCGCCTGCATGATGCCGATGCGGAACAAGGCGCCTTCCGCCAGCAGTTTGCGCTTGCGTTCTTCGAGCGGGACGTCCGGCTTCCAGTCTGTGTGAGGCATGATTTTCCCATTTCCCGAGGTCAGAGCAGCGCGTCGCGGTCTTTGCGAAGCTCCGCCATGGTGGCGGGCAAGGCCAGCTTGCCGTTGCGCAGCAGCGCGAAAGCATACCAGCCGATCGCCGCCGCAGCGGCGGTGAAGAACGCGCCGAGCACAATCAGGATCTTCCAGCCCCAGGAATCCCAGGCCAGGAACACCAGCAACACGGCCCAGAACGCAATCGCGAACCAGACGGCAATCGCCCCCAGCGTAAACAGCACAAGGAATTTCACCAGGTTGCCGCCGATTTCCGACAGCTCCAGTGAAGCCAGCTCGATGCGGTTGATGATCAGCCCGAGCAGGTTCCTGGCGATGCCCAGCAATCCCGCGGTGAGACCGGGATTGGCCGGCTCCGCCTGCGTGTTTTTATGCTCCATTGTGTCGGCGCGTCCGATTATTTGCTGCGGCCGATGACCAGGCCGACCAAGAGGCCGACGCCGGCCGAAATCGCCACGGCGCGCCACGGATTTTCATGCACGTAGTCGTCGGTGGCGGCAGCAACTTCCTTGCCTTTTTCGATGGCCACGGCTTGCGCGTTTTGCGCCGCTTCGACCGCTGCTTCCAGCATGATCAGGCCCTTGCTGCGCAGTTCGTCGGCTTTATCGCCGGTGGCTGCAGCTGCTTCACGGAACAATTCTTGCGCATCTTTGACGAGGGTTTTCATATCGTTTCTCACTGTTTTAAGGGCGGACTTTGTCATGGAGATTCTCCTATTGATTAAATGCTCAAGCAAACGAAAGCGATTAAATGGGCGGGAGCCTGAGCATTGGCGCCGGTGACAGCGCGCCTCTGCGTACCTGCAGACGCAGGCTCATTTTGATAGCTTTCTTCTATATAAGTTTCAGCAACGGCCAAAACGTTCAAAAACGTGTTTCGCGCGCCGTACGCAGGAAACTGTCCAGGATAGGCATGCAATCGAGCAACTCCGGCCCGCCGGCGCGGTGGAACTCCGGATGCCACTGCAAACCCATCACGAACGGCGCCTTGCGGTAGCGGATCGCCTCGACGATGTTGTCGGTGCCGGACACTGCTTCCACAGACAGGTCCCGGCCCAAGTCCTTCACGGCCTGATGATGGATGGAGTTCACCACGGCGTTCTGGGTATTGACCAGCGAAGCCAGGGTCGAGCCGGGCGGGAACTTGAGTTCGTGATAGTTGCTGTCGTACAGATCATTGACGTGGGCGATCGCCGCCGGCACGTCGGTGGCGATGTCCTGGTACAGCGAACCGCCGAAGGCCACGTTGATCAGTTGGCAACCGCGGCAGATGCCCAGCACCGGTTTGCCGGCCTCGATGAATTCATGCAGCAGTTCCAGCTCGTACATGTCGCGCACGCGGTCGCCGTTCCATTCGGGACGCGTGGCGGCCTCGGCGTAGCTCTGCGGCGAGACGTCGGCGCCGCCCTGCAGCACCAGACCGTCGAGATGCTTGGCGTAGTCGCGCAGACGGATGTTGCTGGGATGGACCAGGCCGTTGGTGTTGACGGTCGGGATCATGAACACCAGCACGTCGCGCGACATGACCCATTGCGCGATCGACTCTTCCAGGTATTGCAGCGTCTTGCCGCGCAAACCCTTGGCGCCGGTCTCCGGGTGGAAGATGCGCGCCGAGATGCCAATCTTGAGCGTGCGCTGCATGATGCGACGGCCGGCCTTGTCGGACATCGCCTTGAAACGCGCACCCAGCAACCGCCAGGTCTGCGCCCAAGGCGTGTCAAGCGGCGGCGGCGAATACGCCGGATGCGGGGCTTGCTGAGCAGCTTGTTGCGCCTGCTGTTGCGCTGCTGTCGGCGCCTGTGCCGACGTCGATGCAGCAGGCGCATCGGGACGGGGCGGTCGTGGAGAACTTGGTTGATTGGCTTCGGAATCGCTAATATCGGACATGGCGGCTATGTTAGGTTGTTATCAATGGCTGTGACCAGGTGCTGCGTCCGCGAACAGGATTGCCAAAGTATAAGCGCATTGATTTGCTTTGGGCAGCCGGTCATGGACCATGGGTGTCACAGAATGACGAAGAATGAGCCACCGCGGTCGCAGCGACTCATTCAACGATGTCTGGCGTCTTATCGTCCATCTTCAATAATCCAGACAACAAAGCGGCGATATATGTTCCAATCCTTTCTGACTTCTTTCCGGCTTATTTCTTGCTCAGGCAAGCTCCTACATGACCACTTCACGCATTCTTATCCTCTATGCGCATCCGGCCCACGAACGCTCGCGCGCCAACCGCGCCATGATCGAGGCCGCTCGCACGCTGCCCAACGTGCGCATCCATGATCTCTACGAGTGCTATCCCGATTTCCACATCGACGTCGACTACGAACAGACCCAGCTGCATGAAGCCGACCTGATCGTGTTCCATCATCCGATCCACTGGTACAGCATGCCGGCGCTGCAAAAGGAATGGACCGACCTGGTGCTGGAACGCGGCTGGGCCTTCGGTCCCGGCGGCGATGCCTTGCGCGGCAAGGATTTCTGGCTGGTCGCCAGCACCGGCGGCGACGAGACGTCGTATCAGCCGGGCGGGCGCCACGGCCATCCTTTCGACGACTTCCTGCCGCCTTACCAGCAGACCGCGCGACTGTGCGGCATGCAGTGGAAGACGCCCTACCTGCTGCACGGCGCGCACCAGATCGACAACAACGCCATGACCCTGCATGCCGCCAATTACCGCGCCCTGCTCGACAGCTACCCTGATTGGCCGGACGCTGCCTCCGCCGCCTCTCCACGTTAACGCCAGGACCACCAGAACACCATGGAACAAACTCTCCTGCATCCGTTGATTTACCTGCTGGCCGCGGTCGTCGCCGTGCCCATCGCCAAGAAGCTCGGCCTGGGCGCCGTGCTCGGCTACCTGCTGGCCGGCATCGCCATCGGTCCCTGGGGCCTGGGACTGATCAGTGAAGTCGAGGACATCCTGCACTTCTCCGAATTCGGCGTCGTGCTGCTGCTGTTCCTGATTGGACTCGAACTCGATCCGAAACGGCTGTGGTCGCTGCGCCGGCACATCTTCGGCTGGGGCAGCGCCCAGGTCGGACTGGTCAGCCTCGGCCTGTTCGGCGCGGCGCTGGCGGTCGGCATCGACTGGCGCGTCGCGCTGATCGGCGCGCTCGGCATGTCGCTCTCTTCCACCGCGATTGCACTGGCGACGCTGGGCGAGCGCAAGCTGACGGCGACGCCGGCCGGCTCGGCTGGCTTTGCGATCCTGCTGTTCCAGGACATCGCCGCGATCCCGATGATGGCGGCGGTGCCGCTGCTGGGCGTGGCGGTGGCGCAAGGCAGCGGCCAGGGCTGGCTGCACACGCTGCAAGTGGTCGCCGTGATCGCGCTGCTGATCTTCGGCGGCCGCTACCTGATCCGTCCGATCCTGCGCATCATCGCCAAGACCGACATGCGTGAAATATTCACCGCGTTCTCGCTGCTGCTGGTGATTGCGACCTGCCTGCTGATGCAATCGGTGGGCATGTCGATGGCGCTGGGCACCTTCCTCGCCGGCGTGCTGCTGGCGGATTCGGAATACCGCCACGCGCTGGAAAGCGATCTCGAACCGTTCAAGGGATTGCTGCTGGGGCTGTTCTTCATTGCCGTCGGCATGTCGGTCGACTTCGGCATCTTCCTCGAGCAGCCGTGGCTGATCCTCGGCATGGTGCTGGGCTTCCTGGTGATCAAGACCGCCGTGCTGTACGGACTGGCGAAATGCTTCCGCATCCCGCGCGACCAGCAGATCTTCTTTTCCTTCCTGCTGTCGCAGGGCGGCGAGTTCGCCTTCATCGTCTTCGGCGCAGCAGTCACGGCCAAGGTGCTCACGCCCGAGACCTCGTCGCTACTGGTGGTGGTCGTGGCGCTGTCGATGCTGGTCACGCCGCTGCTGTTGCTGGTGCATGACCGTCTGCTGGTGCGCTGGATGGAAGGCGGCAAGCGCCGCCCCGAGGACAAGATCGATCCCCAGGACCATGCGGTCATCATCGCCGGCTTCGGCCGCTTCGGCCAGATCGTCGGTCGCCTGCTGCACGCCAACGGCATCGGCCTGACCATTCTCGACCACGATCCTGACCAGGTCGAATCGCTGCGCAAGTTCGGCTTCAAGGTGTTCTACGGCGACGCCACGCGCATCGACCTGCTGCGCACCGCGGGCGCCCTGCAATAAGATTATTAGCAGCTGC
>NZ_AJHH01000543.1 GCF_000256565.1 Herbaspirillum lusitanum P6-12
CATGCCAGCGCGCTGGTCATGGCGGAGCCGCCGATGATCATTTTCCACTTCGACAAGTCGACGTCTTTTGCGGCAGGCGCGCTCAGCACCATGTGCAGGATGGTCGGCACGCAATGCGAGAAGGTGACCTTCTCCGTATCGATCAGTTTGAGAATGGTGTCGGGCACGTAGCGGCCCGGATAAACCTGTTTTAGCCCGGCCATCGTGGCGACGTAGGGCAGGCCCCAGGCGTGCACATGGAACATCGGCGTCAGCGGCATGTAGACGTCGTCGCGATGCAGGCGGCCTTGCTGCGGCGCCAGCGCCAGGCCGGCGGTGACCGCCAGCGTGTGCAGCACCAGCTGGCGATGGCTGAAGTAGACGCCCTTGGGCAGGCCGGTGGTGCCGGTGGTGTAGAAGGTGGTGGCGCGGGCGTTCTCGTCGAAGTCGGGGAAGTCGCAGGCTGGCTCGGCCTGGGCCAGCAGTTCCTCATACTCGCCAGCAAAGCCAGGACCGCGCGGGCAGGGCGTGGCGTCGTCGGTGAGCCAGACACAGCGCGTGAGCGTGGTCAGCTCGCCGCGGATCTGCTTCAACAACGGCAGGAAGTCGGAATTGACCAGCAAGACGTCGGCCTGCGCATGGTTGAGCGTGTAGGCGATCTGCTCCGGCGACAGGCGCACGTTGACGGTCTGCAGCACGCAGCCGAGCATCGGCACGGCGAAGAAGCATTCGAGATAGCGGTGACTGTCCCAGTCCATCACGGCAACGGTATTGCCGCGCTGCAGGCCGAGTTCGCGCAGCATGTTGCCGAGGCGCTGGATGCGTACGTTGAGGTCGGCGTAAGTGTGGCGGCGCTGGTTGTCGATGCCGTAGACGATCTCCTGGTCGGGCGCGGTCGCCATGGAAGAGTGCAGCAATTGCTTGATCAGCAGCGGGTAGCCGTAAGCCTCCGGGGTGGTGTCGATGATATGGGCGCTCATGGGTCTCCTGTCGTTGTCATGGCGGCAAGCGAGCGGCGCACGGAGCCCGATACAGGCAATATGCGCGGCTGCTTTTTCCGGAACGATGATGATAGCCCGATTTTCCGTCTCCGGGCCTGCCGGCGACGGCTTGCTGCGCCGTGGCAGCTTCACGCAGCAGCATTGGGAAATAGCAGCGTGAATCGGGTTTTACCCTGTGCGGACCGTACTGACACCTCGCCTTGATGGGCGCGCATGATGGCTTTTGTGATGGACAGCCCTAAACCGGCAGAATCGGAGTCCAGCTTGGTGCGTGCCTTGTCCGCCCGATAAAACCGGTCAAACAAATGAGGAAGATGCTCGGATGGTATCTCCGGACCATCGTTTTCGACATGCACGCTGATGTCCTTCTCTGACCTGTCAATCGATACCGCAATCACTCCTGCCGGCGGCGTATAACGCATGGCGTTGGAAATCAGATTGCTCAATGCTCTGCGCACCATCAGGCGATCGCCCCGAATCGAGGCTTCCCCTGCAAGCCGCATCAGGACATTCTTTTCTTCTGCCAGCGCGTCGTAAAAATCGAATAGCTCAGAAATCTCTTCTTGCAGACTCAGTCGCTCATAGCTGGGCAAGGTAATACCGTTTTCTGTTTGCGCCAAGAACAGCATATCGGAAATGGTCCGGGCGAGTCGCTGTAACTCTTCGGCATTCGACGAAAGGATGTCGCGATAGGCTTCATTGGTGCGCTGCTGCGTCAGGACGACATCCGTCTGGGTCAGCAAGTTGGTAATGGGCGTGCGCAACTCGTGGGCGATATCAGTCGAAAAGTTCGTGATGCGATTGAAATCGCGCTGCAATCGTTCCAGCATGGCGTTGAGCTTGGCCGCGAGATCGGCAATTTCGATCGGCAGCATCTCGACGGACATGCGTTCGCCGAAGTTATGAGAAGAGACCGCTTGCACTTTGTCCGACATCGCGCGCAAGGGGGCTAGCCCACGGCGCGCCGCCCACCAGCTCAGGAGCACAACAATTAATACTGAACCCGCGATATAGAGGACAAGGGTGGTCTGGAAATTGCGCATGAAATGATCATGGATCTCGGTGTCAACTGCCACAATGACTTGCAGTTCCCGAGCGCTTTGATCATCCTTCAAACGGGCTTTGATCGCCTGGAACTTCTGGTGCTGACCCACAGGCACCGCAAACGAACGACCAGGCACGGCGGATTGTGCAGCAGCGAGGATCGGCGCGGTAGCGTGGTTCAGTGTCGAATACAAGGCTTGTCCGCTCAGTGAACTGATGTGAACGTAAAAGCCCGGATGGTTGTGCAATGCCTCGCCAAAGGTCGAGGTAATGGCGTCTGCGCCTCGTTCATTCACCACCATGCGGATGAGCTGCAGTTCTTTTTCCAGCAGTTGTTCATCCTGATCGGTAAAGTGCTTGGCCACGGTCGAGATGATGAGCAGGCCCAGGCCGACCAGCACGGCTGTCGATGCCAAGGCGAACAAGGCAGTCAGGCGGACCGTCAGCGAGCGTTGACGGATCACGTGGCGCTCTCCGTGTGCTCAGGGACGTCCAGGATGTAGCCGACACCTCGAACAGTCAAAATCAACTTTTCGTCAAAACCATCATCGACTTTTGCCCGAAGGCGGCGAATCGCCACGTCAATGACATTGGTGTCGCTATTAAAGTTGATGTCCCAGATCTGGGAGGCGATCAGGGAGCGAGGCAAAACCTCTCCTCGGCGCCTGGCCAGGAACTCCAATAGCGCGAATTCCTTGTTCGTGAGCACCAGTTTGCGGCCACCCCGGCTTGCCGTGCGGCGCGGCAGGTCCAGCACGAGGTCGGCTACCGTCAGGCGGTCTTGCAATACAGCGCTACTCCCTCGACGCAGCAAGGTGCGCACCCGTGCCAGCAGTTCGGAAAAAGCGAACGGTTTGACCAGATAGTCATCCGCGCCCATTTCCAGCCCCTTCACGCGGTCCGACACGCTATCGCGCGCCGTCAAGAACAGCACCGGGACAGTCTTTTGCGCTTCACGCAGAGACTGAACAATGCGCCAGCCGTCGACGTCGGGCAGCATCACGTCAAGGACGATTAGGTCATAAGGTTCCGTCATCGCCAGATGGTAGCCATCCAGCCCGTTTTTTGCCAGATCAACAATGAAGCCGGCTTCGCTGAGCCCGCGCTGGATGTATTCGCCGGTTTTCGGCTCATCCTCAACGACAAGAAGTTTCATGGTAGCAATGAGTAGAGAGATGAACACATGGTACGTGCAGTTGACGAGAATGACGAGATCATTACAGCAATGTAATGATCGGGTCATCCAACTGATCGCCGGCGCTCTTTATCATCAGCCGCATACATCCTCACCTCGGAGAAATCCATCCTATGTCGAACTCATCGTCTCCAATAAGCTCCCGCCGCCGTTTCGTGAAGGGA
>NZ_AJHH01000544.1 GCF_000256565.1 Herbaspirillum lusitanum P6-12
GGCGGCGTGCTGTTGGGGTTGTCCTCACGAGCGCTGCAAGCGGCTGCCCAGAACGTGGAGAAGCCGGCTCGTGGTCCGGCAGCGCCCATCCTGACCGGAAACGTGTTCGACCTGGTGGTCGCGGAGTCGGTGGTCAATTTCACCGGGAAGCAAACCACCGCCACGACGATCAATGGCTCCCTGCCGGCACCGACCTTGCGCTGGAAAGAAGGCGAAATGGTCACTATCAACGTGACCAACAAGCTGCGCGAACACACGTCCATTCACTGGCACGGCATCATTCTGCCTTTCCGGATGGATGGTGTGCCGGGTATCAGCTTCGCGGGAATCGCTCCTGGAGAAACGTTCACCTACCAATTCAAGGTGAAGCAAAGCGGCACGTATTGGTATCACTCCCATTCCGGCATGCAAGAGCAAACCGGCATGTATGGCGCGATCGTCATCGAGCCGATCGACAGTGGCAAGAAGATGGTCGATCGTGAGCATGTAGTCCTGTTCTCGGATTGGATGGATGAAAATCCGATGTCGGTGCTCTCCAAGCTCAAGAAGCAAGGCGATTTCTACAATCTGAACAGATTGACTGCGGGTGACTTCGTTCGCGATGCACGCAAGGACGGCGTCAAAGCGGCCCTGGGCAACCGCGCGATGTGGAATGAAATGCGCATGAACCCGACCGACTTGGGAGACTTGTCGGCAGCCGTCTTGACTTACCTTGCCAACGGCGTTACCCCGGCAGGCAACTGGACCGCATTGTTCAAGCCTGGCGAGAAGGTTCGCCTGCGCTGCATCAACGGTTCCGGCAATACCTTCTATGACGTACGGGTTCCGGGCCTGAAGTTGAAGGTCATCCAGGTGGACGGTGTGGATATTGAGCCGGTGAGCGTCGATGAATTCCGTTTCGGCCCCGGCGAGACATGCGATGTCGTCGTGGAGCCCAAAGATGAGGCCTATACGATATTTGCCCAGTCCATGGAGCGCACTGGTTATGCCATGGGGACGCTGGCCGTTCGTGCTGGCCTGGCCGCCCCGGTACCGGACATCGACAAGCCTGAATGGCTCAGCATGAACGACATGATGGGAGATATGTCTTCCATGGGCGGAATGGATCACGGCGCCATGGCCAATATGCCGTTGATGAACATGGATTCGATGTCCGGCATGGACTCCATGGACTCCATGGCGGGTGGCGTGCAACCCATGCAAGGCATGGACCATAGCCGGCATCAGATGGCTTCCGGCAATCCGCTAAAAGTCCCGAGCAAGAAAGCGCGCCACGCCAGCACGGAGTACGGTGCCAGCACGGACTCCAAGGTCGACAGCGCCCGTACCAACTTGGATGATCCGGGCGTTGGCTTGCGCAACAACGGGCGTCGTGTCCTGACACTGGCTGACATGCACACCATCGGCGGCGCCTTGGACGATCGCGGGCCAGAACGGGAAGTCGAGCTTCACCTGACCGGCAATATGGAGCGCTACGCCTGGTCTCTCGATGGGCTGGAGTTCGGCAAGTCCACGCCTGTGCATTTCCGCTACGGCGAACGCCTGCGGGTCATCCTCCACAACGACACGATGATGACGCATCCCATGCACCTGCATGGCCTGTGGAGCGAACTGGAAACCCCGAACGGTGATTTCCTCGCCCGGCGTCACACGATCCCGGTGCAGCCGGCACAGCGCATCAGCTTCCTGGTCACGGCGGACGCCTTGGGCCGCTGGGCATGGCACTGCCACCTCATGTATCACATGGACATGGGCATGTTCCGCGAAGTCATCGTCAGCTAACCAGGATCTGCACTGAAAGGCATATCGAGAATGATTTTTACCTGTTACCCCACCCGGATGTTACTGCTGGCGCTTGCGTCGGTGAGCATGAATGCGGCGCAGGCCCAGGCTCATGCAGGCCACGGCGCGCCGACCAGCGACGCCGCGAGCCAGCCGGCGGTCACGACGATGGACTCCATGCAGACCATGGACACAATGAATGGGGAGACTTCCAGCACTCCTGGGACGGCTGATCACGGCGCAATGAACCACGCGGGCATGGACCATGGCATGAACATGGGCTCGGCTTCGACAGCGCCATCCGACGCCCGTGATCCACACGGCTATTCCAATGGATACACCCTCAATACAGGCCCCTATGCGCAAAAGGATACCAGCGGCCTGATGATGTCGGACATGCACTCATTCGGCTCTTTCATAGCGGACCGCCTGGAGCGGGTCCACACCCGCAAGGCCAACTCTGTTGCTTACGACACCCAAGCTTGGATCGGCAACACCTACGACAAGTTCTACATCAAGGCCGAAGGCGATATCGAGCAAGGTCGCGTGGGCGATTCGCGCACGGAATTGCTGTGGAGTCATGCCGTCACTCCCTATTGGGATAGCCAGCTCGGCCTGCGCGTCGACGCGGGCAGTAACCGGCCGGGGCGCAATTGGCTGGCATTCGGGCTTCAAGGACTGGCGCCTTACTGGTTTGAAGTCGAGGCAACGGGCTACGTCGGCGAGCAAGGCCGCACTGCGTTGCGCTTGTCGGCAGAGTATGAAGTGCTGCTGACACAGCGTTGGATACTACAGCCCCGCGTCGAGGCAAACTTGTACGGCAAGGAAGACCCCGATCTGGGCATCGGCCGCGGTCTGTCCAGTGCGGCTTACGGCATGCGCCTGCGTTATGAATTCTCGCGCCGGTTTGCACCCTATATTGGGATCGAACGAAGCCAGAAGTTTGGCCGTACTGCCAGCTACACCCGTGACGCCGGCAGCAATGTCGGCGAGACAAGGCTCGTGGCCGGCGTTCGCATTTTGTTTTAATACGAAAATTTTTGACTATCCACAGGAGAGTTGCCATGTCTTACCAGTTCTTTATCGCCAAAACCGCCGGCGCCATCGCTGCAGCAGCCTTCGCCACCGCAGCCTTTGCACATCCCAGGCTTCTGGGCTCGACCCCGGAAGACAATTCGACCGTCAGCGCACCGGAGAAGATCGAATTGCGCTTTTCCGAGAATCTGTCCAAGCAGTTTTCCGGCGCGAGTCTGATGATGACCAGCATGCCGGGCATGAACCACGCCGCACCGATGAAAGTCGGCGCAAAGATTTCCGGCGCTGAGGACCCAAAAACCATGATCATCACGCCTACGCAACCATTGATGCCCGGTGTTTATAGCATTGACTGGCGTGCGGTCTCCTCGGATACCCACCCGATCACCGGCAAAGTTACTTTTGCGGTGAAGTGAGCTGGCAATGGATGGGGTGACCGTTCTGGTGCGTTTCGCGCTGTATTTGGACCTGATGCTTGTCTTCGGCTTGCCACTGTTTCACCTGCATGCCTTGCGCAAGCCCGAACGTTCGTCCATGTTGGCCAGGAAGCTTTCGACATTGACTGCAAGCGCAGCCATTGTCGGCATGATCCTCTCAGCGATCAGCATGGTCTTGATGACCAAAGCGATGAGCGGTGCGGCCGACTTCAGTTCGATCGAGCAGCACATGTTCGAAATGATGCTGACCGATACGCCATTCGGCCTGGCCTGGTGCTTGCGCATGGCGATGCTGGTGCTGAGTGTCTTGGCGGTATTGTTTTTAGCGCAAGCGCCAACCTGGAAATTCGGCATGATGAGCCTGGCCGGCGGCGTTGCCTTGGCTACGCTGTCCTGGGGCGGCCACGGCGCCATGGATGAAGGCGCGCGTGGTCAGTTGCATCTGGCAGCAGACATCATCCACCTGCTCGCCGCGGGCGCCTGGATAGGTGCACTTGCCGTATTTATTCTGATATTGGCGCTGCGCGATGGTCATGACGCCAACAACGTTTCTCTGCTTAGTCGCACGCTCAATGGATTTGCCCTGGTGGGCACGCTCATCGTCGGTTCATTACTGATGACCGGTGCGCTGAATTACTGGCTGATCGTCGGCCCGACAGTGACCGGACTGTTCTCGACACCTTATGTGCAACTGCTGATCGCCAAGCTGGTTCTCTTCGGCATGATGCTTGCGCTTGCAGCAGCGAACCGATACCGGCTAAGTCCGGTACTTGAGCGAGCGCATGTCTCCGGCAAGCATCAGGAAGCGGTTGCGGGGTTGCGAAGAAGCCTGCTTATCGAGACAGCTTGCGCTTGCTTGATTCTGGCGCTCGTTGCCTGGCTGGGTACATTGGGACCGATGGCCGATTGATGTCATCGGAAGGTTAATCCAGGCTCTGGAACTGCGCCGAAAGCCCCGGCGCAGTTCGCCGATTCAAGGAGCTGAGTCAATCAGAAATTGCCGCCTTCTCAAAGAAGGCCATCTCACAACAACAAGAAGAAATTTCCACGATGCGTCGCTGGAAAAAGGAATGGAAGCTGGTCGACCATTGAGCTTCTGGTCCTCCGGCTTTCCGAACAACCAGGCTCTGGCAGCCGCTGGAGCGCCATCCGGGTAAATCGCCCATCCATTTTTAAGGAGATCATGATGTCACGTGAAGAATTCCGTACTTGTATCGAGGCTTGTTATGCATGTGCAGCAGCTTGCGACCAATGTGCCGCAGCCTGCTTGCAAGAAGATGACGTAAAAATGATGGCACGCTGTATCGCTACCGATGCCGACTGCGCGGAGATTTGCCGAACGGCCGCGGCACTGATGGCCAGGGGTAGCGAGTTCGCTCAACAGGTATGCAAGCTGTGCGCACAAATTTGCAAAACCTGTGCCGAGGAATGCAAGAAGCACGAGGCACAGCACTGCCAGGACTGCGCGCGAGCCTGTACGCGATGCGCCGATGAGTGCAGCAAGATGGCGGCTTAACCGAACCGCTGGCGCCGTCCGGCCGAAAGGCCGGACGTGAGTTTTGGTTTTTGCGCGCTCCCGTTTAATTTTCAGGGCTTGAGCCGGTGTCGGTCTGCACGGCGGCAGCGAATCCCTGGACGGGAACCGCCAAGGCCAGCAGCCAGAGCAGGAGGATTTTTACGCGCGAAGTCATGGGTCGCCTGTAGCAAGCACTGCCGGAAAATGGCCTGGTTATTTTACGCGATCGGAGACGGGCGAAAGCGGAACGGAAGTTGGAATGGAACCCGGGCGTGGACCGGTGTACGATCAGTTCGCCGCTGGCGCGCTGTTCCAGCGCT